>NZ_LFZQ01000009.1:0-482930 GCF_001990725.1 Acinetobacter genomosp. 33YU
TTTTTAAAACTTATTTTTCAAATCACCTTATCATCAAGTTCATCACTTAAAGCAACTAACTTAATCACAAGTAACTGTTTTTCAACAAGTTTCTATCTGCATCACCGCCGATGGATGTGCATTATAGACCATTAAATTCCCTTTGCAATACCTTTTTAAACATTAGCGTGACAACAGTTCGCTTTTTGATCAAAAATGGTAAAAATATTCATTTTTTATATAAACATGGTTGTAAAAGCAGCAATTTATCGAGATTTTTTTCATTCTGGTTCTTCTCTTGCCATCTTAAAGGCCGGCAATCGATATATTCACAATATCCCCCCTCTCCCTGAAGACACTGATCATTCCAGCTTAACTGGTAGCTGAAACTTCCTATATATCCAGCGGCCAATCCAAATTTATAATCACCACGACTTTCAGCATAGAGCTCAAAAATAACTTTGCCATTTTTTTTACATTGCCAAAAGAACTCTCGAGGTAAGTACATTTCTCTTCCAAAAGGTGTTTGAACTTTTGGATAAACACGATAAATATGAAAATTAACATCTTCGGTAAAAGTTAATGGTTCTTTGCCTATTTCTTGAATATCTAAGCGTGAACACAAAACGATATTCCATTGGTTTCTTATTTGGGTCAGAGTGACTTGGGTTGTTTCATTGAGATTAATCACTTGATATGTGTAAAAACATAAAGATAGAAAGGGTAAATGTAATGCTCGAGCATGTTTAAATCGCCCTAATCCACTCACTTCATATTTTTGCCCTTTATATAAGATTTCACCTTCACAATGACAAAGAACTGTCCAATAGTCTGATATTCCCCATTGCAAAGCAGATGAGTTCAAAATATTGGAAGGAGTTTGAATAACTAGATCACAGCTCATCTCAGAATCCACTCGTTTAAGATGAATTTGAGGAATTTGCCATTCAATAAGATCAGTTTTATCAAATTGATAGTAATTAGGATTAAGCTGAGATTGTCTTCGAATTGAATAAATTTTTAAGTGATCAACACTGTGTAAACTACTACTGACCAATACTGTTGCTGTATCAATCGCAGAAGTCACAATACTGTTTGCGTTATAACAAAGGGGAATTCTAGGCTGTCCAATCAGGCTAATATAATTAAAATAACGAAGTGGCGCAGGTAAGTTAGGAAGGATTAAACCTTGATAAACAACTTTGAAAAAGCCTCTAGAAGGCTGATATACAACGCCCCCATTTGAGTTGAGGCTCAGCTGCTGCAATTGATTTATCTGATTCATCAACTTCGGCATACTGAACCTCATATAATTTATGTTCTGATAGTCTCGTTATTTTTTTTAGCTAATAGCGTGGTAACAAAGCCCGATAGAGCATAGATAATTGAAACAATCAAAATACCCATTGGGATATTATAAGTGATTGCTGCAAAAATCAGTACTACTGGCAACATAACTACAAAAGGAACACGCTTACGGTCCATTTGCTTAAATGAATAGTATTTAATGTTTGAAATCATAAGTAGTCCAACCACCACCATGATCACCGAATTAATCACTTGAATCGCAATATCACGCAAATCGAAAATGAATGGGTAATCTCGCGCAACCCATACAAGTGAAATAATAATAATTGCAGCAAGTGGACTTGCGATACCAATAAAGTAACGTTTATCAACTACTCCAATTTGAACATTAAAACGCGCTAAACGGAAAGCCGCACAAGCAGTATAAACAAAACAGCAAGCTAAACCTATACGGCCCAAATCATGCAGACTCCAGCTATACATTAGCATTGCTGGCGCTACACCAAAGGCTAACAAATCTGACAATGAGTCATATTGCTCGCCAAAAGCACTTTGCGCACCGATTGCTCTAGCAACTCGACCATCTAACCCATCTAACAGTGCTGCTATAAAAATGGCATAAATTGCTTGAGTAAATTCGCCATTCATACTCGCAATGATGGAATAGAAACCAGACAATAAAGCGGCTGTAGTTATTAAGTTAGGCCAAAGATAAATACCTCGACGCTTTACTTTTTGTCCTTCCGGATTATCTTCCTCTTCAACCACTTCGAACGTAATCCCATCAAAAGAATGTTCATTATGAGTTAAATCTTGCTCTGGTTTAGGCGCATTTGTCATTATTTTCTATTCCAAACATGTGCATTGATTTAGATTAATTATTACTCACCCACTAACCAGCGTACAGCGGCGTGACCACCCGTTTCTTGCATACGTAAGTGAGGGAATAACCATTGTAGGGCTTGATCGGCTTGTTCAGAGAACTGCCAAGGCGGGTTGATTACCAATAAACCACAACCATTTAGACCTACAGGAGTGTCATCTGGCCATACACAAATTTCACAAACTAACTGACGGCGAATTCCTGTTTTGAACATTTTCTTTTCAAAACGCTCAATCATCGCTCGGTCTTTAATTGGATACCAAACTGCAAAAACGCCTGTTGGCCATTTCTTATGAGCTTGTTGTAACAATTCAACTAATTGCGGAAAATCTTTACGTTCTAACTCGTATGGCGGGTCAATCATGACTAGACCGCGCTTTTCCTTCGGTGGAATTACACCAAGTAAGCCTTCATATGCATCGCGCTCGTGCAAACCTGCACGTTTGTCATGAATGTTATGACGTAATTGCTGAAAAACATCACGTTGCATTTCAAATATAGTCGCTTTATCAATTTCGCGCATACCTTGTAATGCAAACCAAGGAGAACCAGGATAACTCCCCTTACCTTCTTGAGAGCGTAGTTCTTCAACAAGTTTTAAGTATTGTTGAATTGCTTCAGGAGCTTGGCGCTTTTCCATTTCTGAAAGCTGAACAAGACGATGAATACCTGTTAGGAATTCTCCTGACTTTTGCGCAGGTGCTTGAGATAAATCATATTTTCCTGCACCTCCATGCGTATCGATATAACGATAAGGTTTATCTTTGGCATTTAAACGGTTGAGAAGCTGTAGCAAAAGCACATGCTTCATAACATCTGCAAAGTTGCCCGCATGGAAATGGTGACGGTAATTCATGTTGACTTTAATTCCTCAATTCAACAAATAGTTTAACATGAAAAAAATATTCTTTCGTAAGGTTGTGATCATCTAAAATAGAGCAGCTTGATATTTTACGATCTATTCGAGGTTATATGCACTCTCACTCGCTTCCTGATTCATGGAATCTGGATCAAATTTTAGATGATTTAAATGCACATGGTTTTGCAATTATAGATCATGCTTATTCAGATCTATATCGCGCTCAGGTTGCAAATGAATGTAGCCACCATATGGATGAATTCAGAGAAGCTGGTATTCAAAACGGCGTGGTAAGCAATATTCGGAGTGACCATATTCTATGGATTAATGATCAGCTTCCGATTGCCCAACAACATATTGAAACCCTGAGTTTATTATCGCAAAGTCTAAATCAAGCATTTTATTTAGGAATTAAAGAGGTAGAAGCTCATTTCGCCTGTTACCATGCAGGTGAATTTTATGCATTACACCGTGATAATCCTCAGCAAAAAAATGATCGTATTATCTCTAGTGTTTATTATTTACACCCTGAATGGCAAGAAGACTGGGGTGGACAATTAAGGTTACAAGATAAAAATGAAAATTGGCATATTGTTAAACCTGAACCTAATCGGTTAGTTGTATTTCAAAGTAACTTATTGCACGAAGTTTTAGTTTCTAAACAGCAGCGCTTATCAATTACAGCATGGCTTCGTAGTGGAAACTCAATTTGGGGTTAGATGAGTACTCTTTAAATTTCTCAAATAACCCCGATATAAGAGCTATTGATTAAAAAGGGCGAAGGCGTATGTCTATTGAAACAAAAGCAATTGTGACCAGAATTGGTGAAACAGACCAACTCTATTTAACGGAAAATACGCCTGAGCTTGCTTTGGAACGTGCAGATTTACGTATGCAACTCGCGATGTTAAGCCGCGTTCGCCAAGAGCAAATTCATTTTTTGCAAGAGGCGATTGTTTTGCTCGAACAAGCTCGCATTGAATATGACGAGATGCCAATGAATTTATATTTAAATTTATCATTGCATTTAGCTAAAGCGTATATGATTTATTTTGAATTAAATAAAGAAAAGCGCTTTGCACTCATTACTCAGCAAATTTTGAAACCACTATCGCATCATGAGCATGCAGATATCTATTTCTTCTTGGCTTATGCTTCGGCAGCACAAGAAAAACCTGCCCTCACTCGGCATTGGCTTACTAAATATGTATCTACAAATCAATGTGATCTTGAACTGGTTCATGAACATCCGATATTTCATCCAGTACGCCATGAGCTATGGTACAAAGATTTATTAAAACGAAAAACTCATTAAAGTGTGAATTTTAAAAGGCCTGTTGCTAATAAACAGGCCTTTTTATTTTGCTATTTTTTGAGGCTATCTTCATGTAACTGTTCATTGAGTTCATCAATGACGACAATCCACTCATCATCTTTTTCCCAATGACTTTTTAAAAAATCACTTTGTCCTTTTGACCAAAAAGGTGCTTCATGTAATTTCTGTTCAGCAGGCAATTGATGCGTTTTGATGAAGTTTTCAATACTTGCCTCATCAGCATCTAATCCCAATTGTTCAAATAAAAGTTCTAATGTCGGTTGCTGTTCAAACACTGTTATTCTCCTATAACTTCTTTTCCATAATCTAACAACTATAGGGTTTAGTTGCATATCTATGTCTATATTTTCTTGTTGTTTTTTGTGTGTAGTTATAAATTTTCAAACATAAAAAAGCACCCTACAAGAGAGTGCTTTTTAATTCATTAAAGTAATGAATTATTTTACCATGTCAGCAATTGCTGCACGTTCTTCTTCAAGCTCGTTTAGAGTGAAGTTGATACGCTCACGGCTAAATTCGTCAATTTCTAAACCTTGAACGATTTTATATTCACCGTTTTCAGTTGTTACAGGGAAACCGAACATAACGCCTTCAGGGATACCATAAGAACCATCAGATGGAATACCCATAGTTACCCACTTGCCGTTTGTACCAAGCGCCCAATCACGCATATGGTCAATTGCAGCGTTAGCAGCAGAAGCAGCAGAAGACAAACCACGCGCTTCGATAATCGCAGCACCACGTTTACCAACAGTTGGAAGGAATACATCTTTGTTCCAAGCTGGATCGTTGATCTTGTCTTTTAAGCTTTCGCCGTTTGCAGTTGCAAAACGGTAGTCAGCATACATTGTTGGAGAGTGGTTGCCCCAAACTGTTAAGTTTTCGATGTCAGCAACAGCAACACCAGCTTTTTGAGCAACTTGAGTCAACGCGCGGTTGTGGTCAAGACGTAACATAGCTGTGAAGTTTTTCGCAGGAAGATCTGGAGCAGATTTCATTGCGATGTAAGCGTTAGTGTTTGCAGGGTTACCTACAACCAATACTTTAACGTTACGGCTAGCAACTTCGTTTAATGCTTGACCTTGGCCAATGAAGATTTCACCATTAACTTTTAACAAGTCAGCACGTTCCATACCAGGACCACGTGGACGAGAACCAACTAATAATGCATAGTCAGCATCTTTAAATGCAACTTTAGGATCATCAGTCCCGATCATGCCAGCCAATAAAGGGAAAGCACAGTCATCAAGTTCCATCATTACGCCTTTAAGCGCTTGTTGTGCTTTTTCAACTGGAACTTCAAGCAATTGTAAAATAACTGGTTGATCTTTACCTAGCATTTCACCGCTTGCGATACGGAATAATAAGCTGTAACCAATTTGACCTGCAGCGCCAGTCACGGCAACACGAACGGGTTGCTTCATGTAATTGTCTCCAATGAGTGTCCTTAATCGGGCTAAATAGCGATTCTATCTAACCAAATCATCATAAACGGCAAAGATTGTACTCTAAAGAAGTTGCAGATGCATGTAAAAGCGACTCATTTTCACCAAAAGTCTGATAGAAAATACAAATTAATCTTTACAAATAGATTCAATGTATGGTCAGCATTTTTTTATGAAATGGTAGCTCGCTTAGTAACTACCTTTAATTGTAATTTCACTTGGACAATTCGAGACAACATGATTTGAACACTGTTTATATTGGCCATTTACGGTGTAACAGACTTTAACTTCTGTGAGCACAACATCAGAACGAGATAACTGGCAATTAAAACGAATACCATTTTGAGGCATGCTTGGATTAAGCTTCGTAAACTGCTGACGTAATGTAGATTGTTGCATTTCTACATTGCTAGAACTTGTTAAATTAGCAGGTATTTTTAACCGCTCGGCAAAGTTAATAATCGTACGGAAATATTGACTCGCATTCATAGGAACACAGCCACCGACACTTTTCCAAAGCTGCACGCGAGCATTATTGTCTGGCATAACACGAGCAACAACTTTAGCTTGTAATGGTGATAGTGCAGCAGAACTTTCTGTTGAACAGTCAGTTCGGGTAGTTTCTGGCATTAAGCCAGTAATTGTAAGTGAATATCCTTCCAGACATTTACGCTGCTTCTGTTTAGAAGGATCTAACGAACAGACAGCAGGCGTCATCTGTACATGCATGACATAACCTTGCACGTTAACAGGTTCCGCATGTAAAACAGAACTCATCAATCCAATGCTTGCACAGATTAACCACCATGCAAGTTGTGATATTGATTGAGGTCCTAAATATCTATATTTCATTTAATTAAAACTTGGTTATGCCAATTAAAAGAATGTTCCATCATTCATCATCTAAAATTAAGGTGATGACCGCATTGGAATGACTTTCATACGCTGTATTAATGACTGAGCGCCTTGACCCAATACCACTCCATAATGTGTCGCATTCGTCATGACATGCTTAACGTAATCTCTTGTTTCAAGCAATGGAATGGTTTCAGTATACTGATCAGCCTCAATCGGTTGGTAATCTGGTTGCCAACGTCTTGCACGATTCGGGCCAGCATTATAACCTGCTGTCGCTAAAACAGGGTTATTGCTTAACTGACCTTGAATCATTGATAAATAAAATGTTCCATAACGAATATTGGTATTCATTTCACTCAACGCCGCCGGATTATATGTCTCCCCCATCTGACGAGCAATCAACTTTGCTGTATCAGGCATAATTTGCATCAGGCCACCTGCCCCCACATGGGAACGTGCCGAGGTAACAAACCGACTTTCTTGACGCATTAAACCATAAGCCCAAGCTGGATCAATTCCAGCATTGTAACTATGACTTACGACATTAGTCTTATGTGGGGTGACATAACGATAGGTATCATTATGTTTATTAGTTGTACGATCCGCTGCATAAATTGCACGGTCATACCAACCCATATCATGAGCACGCTTTGCAGCAGCTAATAATAAACCATCATCATGTTGGAGATAGGCCTGACGGACTGCCCAGTTCCATTCACGATTTGTATAAGTCGGATTGGCGTTAATGCGTCTCAGAGTAAATGCACGGTTAAAGTGAATATTTTGATCTAAACGGCGCAAATCACTTGCAGTTGGCTCATCACTATAAGGTTGATGATTATAGCGTACACCTAAACGGTCTTTTGCAAGTAAGTTGTGATAATCATCACCACTTTCAGCGAGTTTCTTATAAATACGTTGTGCCGTATTTTTAGAATTGCTATCACCACGCTGCTCTGTCGCACGAGCTAACCAATATTGCCAGCGATCTTCTTGCTTCTGTGAAACCGACATACTATCAATCGCACGAATTAAACTTTCCCATGCGCTAAAGCGAATCGCTTGTCGTGCATAAATTTCAGCTTCTTCAGGGCTTAAAGGGTAGCCATAACTCGCATCAAAGTATTGAAGAACTTCTCGGTTAAAATTATTTTTCATGACCGTAGTTCCGCCAATATAAGCTACGGTTCGATATAGATATTTTTGTACATTCTCGGGAGTGCCTTGTGCTACTCGCTGCACATTTGCAAAAGCATTTCCCAAGTCATTATTTGCTAGACGTCCCAATGCAAAAATCAGATAAGCATAATCAGCATCATTAGTTTTTGAGGCAGTCCACAAATAGTTAAGCGGATTTGCTTGAATCTGGTTAAGCTGAGCCAAAGAAAGATTTATTCCTAAACTTTGAGCAGTAGCAAGTGCCTGTCCAGATAGACCAGAGCGTAGCTGTACCCAAAGACGTTGTTGCTTATCTTGAGTACTCATTAATGGACTAGAAATCATCATACGACCTAGCCCAACACATGATTCTGGTTGAGATTCTGTTGCCAACCAAACATCTTTATATTCAGCAAATACTAATGCATCACCACTTTTAGCTCTCACCTGCGCTAAAGCACAATTTTCGGCTGGATCAGGGTTAGAAACATAAGATAAAAGTGGTTGAGCAGATACAAAGTCAGCTTGTTTTACTTTTTCTTCTACATAGTCTGCTGCAAGCTTCTCTGCCATAGCAGATTGAGGATAGCGCTGTGCAAAACTTACAATTGATGTTGGAGATTGAAAGCCTAGATTGCTGTTTAATTTCCAGTATTCAGGATAATAACCCAATACGTCATTTTGCATTGCAGCCTGATATTGATCTAACAAGGCTGTATTACCACTATTTGCGGCATTTAATGCATCATTAAATTGTTCTTCTGCTGCATAAGACAATGAACAACCAAGTAAACACACAGCCCCTAACCAGCCACGATGTGCATATTTATTTTTCATCACACGACTCTTGTTTGATGAGCTCTTTTTACTTGGTCTCATAAATATGTTAAACCCTGACTATCCACCTTTAGGCATAGTTTAATTATTCTTCGTGCTTTCTTTTGTTGTGTTATGTAACTCTCTGATTCAACATCATTAAAATTTATGTCATTTATCTCCATAAATCATAGCTCGCTTATGGCAGTTTAATTTTATCTGTTCAGCTCAAATACTGTTATAATGTTGGGTTTGACCCGTTTTGGGTTGTTTTATTATTTAACTAGATCGATCTGTTAGGAGCCTGCATGACGGTTCAAACCTTCATTCCCAATGGTGCCAAAGCTGCCTCAGAAAACACTGTTACCCAGCCAACGCACACCACTGATGTTTCAATAAAAAAACTTTATATTGAAACTCAAGGGTGTCAGATGAATGAGTATGACAGTCACCGTATGGCAGACCTTTTAGGGGATTCTCACGGCTACGTTTTAACGTCAAATCCTAATGAAGCAGACATTCTGCTCATGAATACTTGCTCTATCCGTGAAAAAGCACAAGAGAAAGTATTCAGTGAATTAGGCCGCTGGCGCAAATTAAAAGATAAAAACCCTGACCTTGTGATTGGTGTGGGTGGTTGTGTCGCCTCTCAAGAAGGTGACAATATTCAAAAACGTGCTCCTTATGTGGACATGATTTTCGGCCCTCAAACCCTCCACCGCTTACCGCAAATGCTTGATCAGCATAATGCTCAAATAGAAAAACCGAAAAAAGATAAAATCAAACTGGTTGATATTTCTTTTCCAGATATTGAAAAATTCGACTTTTTACCTGAACCACGCGTAGAAGGCTTTAAAGCATTCGTTTCTATTATGGAAGGTTGCTCTAAATATTGTTCTTTCTGTGTAGTGCCATATACACGCGGTGAGGAAGTTTCTCGTCCACTAGATGATGTACTCGCAGAAATTGCTGGTCTTGCTGAAAAAGGTGTCCGTGAAATTTCATTGCTGGGTCAAAATGTAAATGGCTACCGTGGTGAAACATTCGAAGGTGGCATTTGTACCTTCCCTGAATTGTTACGACTCGTTGCAGAAATTCCGGGTATTGGACGACTACGTTATACAACTTCACATCCACTTGAGTTCTCTGATGAGCTTATTCAGTGTTATGAAGATTTACCTCAAATGGTTTCACATTTACATTTGCCTGTACAAAGCGGATCTAACGATGTTTTACAGGCCATGAAGCGAAATCACACCATTGATGTGTATATCGATAAGATTGCCAAGTTACGTAAAATACGCCCTGACATGCATTTATCGAGCGACTTTATTATTGGATTCCCTGGTGAAACTGATGAAAATTTCGCAGAAACACTTCAGTTTATCAAAGACTTAGATTTCGACCACTCATACAGCTTCGTTTACTCAAAACGTCCTGGTACACCAGCATCAGACTTACCAGATACAACACCTGAACAGGTTAAAAAAGAACGTTTAGCTCAAGTTCAGAAAGTGATTAAGCAATCTAGTATTGAAAAGACTGACGCAATGCTTGGCAAAATTGAACGTGTTCTCGTTGAAAAAGTATCTGATCAAGACCCTAATATTTTATTAGGTACCGCAGACAATACTCGTCTAGTCACTTTTGTAGGTGATGCTTCATGGGTGGGTCGCTTTGCGGAGATCGAGATTACTGAAATTAAAACTTTAAATTTAGTTTACGGCGAGCTCTTGAATCTTGAGCCTGACGTGGCGTAATGTAGAGGTATTCTAAAGTCTACTGAAAGGTTTTCTCTTGACTGCAGCGATTCGACGTACCGTAACATTTCCTGAAGTTTCAATGGAACGTTTAAAGAGCATCTTGGGTGCCTATAATGGGCACCTTAAGCAAATTGAACAGCGTTTAGATGTCAAAATTACTCATCGTGGAGATGTTTTTCACATAGATGGTGAGATAGATGCTGTTGGGAGAGCCGAAGCACTATTGCAGCGACTCTATGAAGAGTCTGAGGTATCCCAGCAAATCAGTGCTGACTTGTTGCATCTACTCATTCAATCTTCTCAAACCGAGCGTAATTTCGAGCTGGTTGGTGAAGAGATGGATGAGCATGATGCACCGATGGATGTCTATTTCCAGACTCGAAAAGGCCGTATTAATCCGCGTGGTGCCAACCAAAAGCGTTATGTACAGCGTATTTTACAAAGCGATATTTCTTTTGGTGTCGGCCCTGCTGGTACAGGTAAAACTTATTTAGCAGTTGCCGCAGCCGTAGATATGCTCGAACGCAACGAAATCCAGCGGATTTTACTTGTACGTCCTGCGGTAGAAGCAGGAGAAAAGCTCGGTTTCTTACCTGGTGATCTTACTCAGAAAATTGACCCATACCTACGGCCTCTTTACGACGCTCTTTACGAAATGCTCGGCTTTGAAAAAGTTGCCAAACTAATCGAGCGTCAAGTGATTGAAGTTGCACCCCTTGCTTATATGCGTGGCCGTACTCTTAATCATTCATTTGTAATTTTGGATGAAGCCCAAAATACAACACCTGAACAAATGAAAATGTTCTTGACCCGTTTAGGTTTTGGCTCTCGTGCAGTGATTACAGGTGATATTACCCAAGTAGATTTACCTCGAGGCCAACAATCTGGTTTGGCACACGCTCTTCGAGTACTTGAGAATATTAAAGAAATTCATATTACCCGTTTCCATTCTCGTGACGTTGTACGTCATCAACTTGTTCAAAAAATTGTTGAAGCGTATGAAGGTTGGGATGGTGAACAACAGCGTCTTAATGCTGAAGCACGTGCTGAACGTAAAGCACGTCAAGAAGCATTAGTTGCTGAAAACGATACAGCAGCAGACTTGCAACACCAGGATGCCTAGGGTCTGTTGAATATTCAAAATTGGATTGCGTTGTCGGCTAAAATTGAGCAGGCAAGGCATGAAATGATGGGAAGGGTAAACCCCTTTCCAAGTTTCATAACGTAGTCTGAGATAATTTTAGCTACAACCCTTCGGGACAAGAGTGTTTTTTGTTGCTACATCGTTGTGAACTATTCATTTAGAATAACTAAATTTCATAGTCCACGCCTTATATCATCTAAAAACACTCGATGTCGCAACCATCTGTGAATGTTTAACAGACCCTAAGGATTCACTTTGAAAATCAGTTTAAGTTTACAACAAGACTTTCAATCACCTGAGTTAGAGCTCAAACGAGCTCAACTCAAAAAAATTATTGAGACAACTTTACGCCACGTTGGCTACAAAGAAGATTGTGAAATTGGTATTGCCTGTGTTGATCTGGAAGAAAGCCATCAACTTAACTTGCAATATCGAGAAAAAGATAAACCTACCAATGTTTTATCATTCCCAAGTGATATTCCAGAAGAAGTTTTACCAATGCTTGATGCACTACCATTAGGTGATTTGGTGATTTGTATTCCAGTAGTATTACAAGAAGCTTTGGAACAGAAGAAAACTGCTCAAAATCATTTTGCACATCTATTGGTTCATGGTGTTTTACATTTACTTGGTTATGACCATGAAACAAGCGATGAAGATGCCGAAGAAATGGAAGGCTTAGAAATTGAAATTTTAGCTAAACTCAATATTGCTAATCCTTATCAGGAATCATAAATTTCATTTTTAAACGATTCATAATAGAATCAGTTTTCTAATTTATTTTTAAAATGTGGATATCCTACAAGTTATCCACATTTTTCATTAATGTACCTCAAATTCAGCTTCAGCTGGATCAAAACGCCAAGTACGAATAATACGTAGTTCAGAAATATCTTTCATATTGCTATCAAAATGACCAAATGGTGCACCACGACGTACAGAAGCTTTTGCAGCTTCATCTAAAACTGAATGTCCTGAACTTTCAAGTAAACGAATTGCACGAATGCCCCCTTGAGCATTCAAAATCACCATAAGGCGAACTTCACCTTTTAATTGTTGTTGTTTAGCTTCTTCTGGATAATAACGATTACCGTAAAGCTCCACCTTTTCACGGAACTTATCTAAATAAGCTGCTGAAGCATCTTTCTTGGCTTGAATACCATCGACTGTTTTTATTTTTTGTTGACGACTGAAATCTTGCTGACGTTGTAAATATTGAGCTTCTAGGCTCGCGACCATTGCAGCTTTAGCTTGAAACTGGCTTTCTAATTGCTCAAGTGCTTTCTTTCTTTGACTCTCCTCAGCTTGTTTCTGCCAGCTCAACACAGTCATGAGTACTTTTTCTTCAAACTTAAGTTCTCTTTGTTGCTGTACTTTTTCTAAAGTTTCTAACTGGGCTTCTCCCGTCGAAGCATCAGTAGTCATAGGCGTCGGAGAATTACTAGACATCCGATGAGCCTCTCGAAAAGTTCCTGAACCTTGTTGGTCTGCTTGCGCTAAAAAATCTGCATGCTTAACAGCATCCTCAGCAGGACGAATAGATATAGCGATTTCTTTTGTGGATTGCTCTGACGGCGCAGGCATAGCAAAATGAATAAGCAGCACAAGAGTATGCAACAAGATTGCGAGTATTATTGCAACGATAAAGACTCGGTCTTGCCACCAATAAAGAAAAGGCTCTATAGGAAGACTTCTTTTTTTCAACATAATCTTAAAAGCATATAAATGCCTTTTCCCCACGGTACTGATACCGAACAAAATACAAACTGATATTCAAATATGGATAAAAGTGTGATTCACTTCAAATATGAGTTTTTATCCATTTTCATTTTGTGAAAATGTATCAATTAAATTTGTTACACTGCAATATCAAAACGTGTTTTTAACATAATAAAGAGTGTGTTGTTTCTTTAATAATTCATCTTCTGGAAGTTCTTTTATGCAAACGCTATTTTCCTCACTAGTCAAACGTCTTCATAAAGTCTACCGCAAAGCTGAAGCCTTCATTGAGGAAGAAAGAGATTTTACATTGTCGCAAACTTTTCTAAACGCGACATTAGAACGCTATGTTACCAATAATGTCGAATTTCTAGATGATTTGCATACAGACCTTTATCACGATTGGTTAAGGCTTTATGCCACAATGCATGTCAAAGGTTTAGAGACGACTTTATCTGTCGACTTAAAACTGATTCAGATGGAATTTAATAAAGAACAGCAACTAATCGTTTTTGAACAGATTAGTAATACACAAATAGTAGAAGCTAAATATAAAAATTTCTGGCAAAAAATTGCTGTCAAAGCTGCTATTTTTTACTATCACAAAATTCTAAAAAAAGATCCTTTGGGCATGATTTTGGAACGTTTTAACGTAGCCCAAGAAAAAGATGATCTTATCTTCCTAGACTTGAACCGTTGGTTCGGTAAGAAAGCCAGTATTATTGAAACATTAGGCAAAGTTCATATTAACTATGCGCGGGTTCGTGAAGCAGAATTGGTCGTCTTTGGTAATGTGAACCTTGCAGCTTTACTTTTCAAAGATCAAGATGACGATTTTGAAGATGAACTAGAAGACTCTGAGATTACGCCAATACAGCAAAAAGATGCATAACAACTGTATGAGCTAAAGAAATTCGCTGCTAAAAAACACTAAGAGATTACATATTTAGCATAAATCCTGATTTTTTCTCCATGATCAACAGGCATAATATGCAAAAGTCATAGATGCATCAGCACTGACCTTTCAGTCTGTACAAGGATATTTACTTATGGCAACAAAATTTCTGAAATCATTCAGCATCGCAACTGGTATTTCGACAACTTTGCTTATTGCAAGTTTCTCTAGCCATGCACTTGCCATGAGCCCATTTCAGGCAAATTATCAGTTTACCTATAATAATAAAGGCATGGGTTCAGCAACACGCGCACTTAGTCAACAAGGAAATAACTGGACTTATCTATTCACTGCAAAAGCTGGTGGAATCGCTTCTGCAAGTGAAACAAGTAAATTTAGTTTTGCTAATGGCAAAATTGGTTCACAAAGCTTTAGTCGTACCAGCAAAATTTTAATTCATAACAACACTATGAATATTAATTTTAACCCTGGTAATAAGACAATCAGCACTAAGAAAGATGATAAAGCACGCTCATTTGCTTGGCAGCCAGGCGTACTTGATGAGCTAAATGCTGAATTACAAGTCCGTGAAGATTTAAAAAATGGTTCACTTAAATCGTCTTACCCTCTTGCCGATGCAAAAGAAGTTGAAAACCGCCGTTTTGTAAAACAAGGCAACGAAAAAGTTAAAACTTCTTATGGCACCTTTGACACTGTAAAAGTGGTCTTAGAGCACGGCAGACCAGATCGCAGTACGATTTTCTGGTTAGCACCTAAATTAGACTACTTACCAGTTAAGGTAAGCCATATTGATGGCAAAACATCTTATGGTTTGTTATTAACAAGTTATAGCGGTAAAACGAATTAAAGCTTGCATTTTTTCGGATGCTTTTTAAAATACGCATTTGCTTTAAAAGCATCCGTCTAGAGGATTCTCCCGTGCACGCACTAGAACAGAAAATCTTAACAGAAGGTATCGTTCTATCTGATCAAGTGTTGAAAGTCGACGCTTTCTTAAATCACCAAATTGACCCTGTCCTCATGCAGCAGATTGGTAAAGAATTTGCCGCTCGCTTCAAAGATGCAGGGATTACCAAGATTATTACCATTGAAGCTTCAGGTATTGCGCCAGCAATCATGGCAGGTTTAGAACTTGGTGTACCTGTGATTTTTGCTCGTAAATATCAATCGCTCACTTTAAAAGACGATTTATATCGCGCCAAAGTATTTAGTTTTACTAAACAAACTGAAAGTACCATTGCTATTTCAAACAAGCACATCAACTCAAGCGATAAAGCTTTGGTCATTGATGACTTTTTAGCAAATGGTCAAGCTGCACTTGGTTTGATTGACTTAATTCATCAAGCAAATGCAGAAGTTGTAGGTGTTGGTATTGTGATTGAAAAATCATTCCAACCTGGCCGTGATTTATTGCTTGAAAAAGGTTACCGCGTTGAATCATTAGCGCGAGTTAAATCACTTACTGATGGCACAGTAACTTTTGTTAAAGAATAAAATTGTTTTAATAAAAAAGAGCGGATTTCCGCTCTTTTTTATTACTATAAAAATTAAGAATGAAGTTTTTTTACGATTTCACCTAAACGCTTACCTTGCGCTTCACATAAAACCTTTTCATCTTGACTTAAACCTTGGTCATGACGTGGACCACTCACATGGCTAGCACCATAAGGCGTTCCGCCTGTTTTCGTATTTGATAAGGCGGGAATAGAATTTGGTAAACCTAAAATCATCATGCCATGATGAAATAACGGCGGTAACATTGTTAATAAAGTACTTTCTTGCCCACCGTGCATTGAACCAGAAGAAGTAAAAACGCAAGCAGGTTTATTATGTAATGCACCATTGAGCCAGAGACTTGTCGTTTGGTCCCAGAAATATTTCATTTCACTCGCCATATTACCAAAGCGAGTTGGAGACCCTAATGCCAAGCCAGCACAATTAGCTAAATCCTCTAAAGTGCAATAAATATCGCCTTCTTCAGGAATGCTCGGTTCAGCCTCTGTTACAACTGTTGCAATATTAGGTACTGTTCTTATTTTTACAGCAACCCCAGCAGACTCAACACCATTTGCAATAAGATGCGCCATTTCTTTAGTAGAACCATATTTACTGTAATAAAGCACAAGAATGTAAGGTTGCATCGCTTTCATGAATTTTGTTAAAAAGAACACTATACGGTATTTTTTATTTTTTTGGCGAAGCCAATTCTATGAAATTTTAGAGGTGATTGATTTTTAAGGGCAACAGTAACAAATATCGGTAAAAGCTTTTTACGATGTTTTGTTACGATGATACATACGGAACTTTCAGAATACTTTTTATTCTTTAGGTTAAAGTTTACCCATATCAACGATAGTGTTCTCAAACGAAGACACTGGTGAATATCAATCACCCACATCATGATTAAAAAAATCGGGATAGATGACGCATGTTAGAACGTTTTTTGAAGAGACTTCCTTTTTATAACAAGACCTGGTTTCAATTTATTTTATTCGTGATTAAGCGTTTTGAAGCTGATCGCTGCCGGGAGCAGGCTGGCGCACTTACTTATACAACTCTTTTTGCTGTTGTGCCGATGCTAACAGTATTTTTAGTTATTATTTCTTCAATTAAAGCGTTAGAACCTGCTAGACAACAGTTACAGCACTTAATCTATAGTAACTTTTTACCTAAAAGTACCATTGCATTTGATAAGGCACTCAATGCATTTACTGAAAAATCCAGTAATTTAACTGTAATTGGTGTGCTGTTCCTATTTGTCACGACAGTTTTAATGCTGACAACAATTGAAACTGCCTTCAATCGGATATGGAGAGTGAAAGAAACTCGTAGTGGCATTGTAGGTTTTATGCGCTACTGGACCATTATTTCGCTTGGCCCTATTATTTTAGGTAGTGCTTTCGTTATTTCATCAACCGTTGCATCAATGAACTTATTAAGTAATAACTTTACAGGTTATCAACTTGATGGCGCCTTTCTACTTTGGCTCATTTCTTTTGTTCTTACTGTATTGGGATTCTTTATTTTATATTGGACCATTCCCAACCGCACGGTCCCGTTATTTTCAGCAGCAATTGCAGCATGTTTAAGTGCTGTATTATTTGAAATACTCAAAAACTTATTTGGCTTTTTAATGTCCAACTTCACCAGTTATGAAATCATATACGGTGCATTTGCGGCAGTACCTATTTTCCTACTATGGGTTTTCTTATCTTGGAATATTGTTTTGCTTGGGGTCGAGGTGAGTTTTGCCCTTACCGCTTTCCATTCAGGTAAAGAGCAAAAAAGACATCCAGTACTCATGCTACTCGATATTTTAGAACTCTTTTATAAAAAGCAGAAACTTGGTGAAAGTGTAAGCGATAAAGAAGCATTAGGTATTTTAGGCCGCGGTGAAGTTGGTCGTTGGCCCGCTTATGTCGTCTTACTTGAAGAGCAAAATTTAGTTAAACGCACAGATAAAGATGAATACGTTTTAGTTCGCAATTTATCTCAAGTCGACTTCTGGAGCTTCTTCACTGCATTGCCTTATCCACTTCCCCTACGTCTAGATGTACTCAATGTGCATGACGACGACGAATGGATGGAAAGAATTGGCCCTGCACTAGTTGAATCAAACGACTATTTAGCTGCAAAGCTTTCTATTCCACTTTCAACGATTTTTGAAGAGAAATAATATACATGAACAACAGGGTTTAGCCTTTGTTTGGTTGGCCCTGTTTTAAGCTCATAATAATGATTCCTGATAAAACCAAAATACTTCCAGCTACAAATTTGATTTCTAATTTTTCATCTAAGAACAACACACTAAAAAGCACACCAAATAATGGCGTCAGAAAGGAAAATACGCCTAAACGTGAGGCTAAATAATTTCTTAATAGCCAAAACCATAGTAGTAAACTTGCAAAAGATACAATCAATGTTTGAAAGCTTAAACTTAAAAATGTCAATTTCGTGAGATGCATTGTGATTTGATCTGTCGCAAAAGCGATTAAGATTAATAAAATAAAACAACCCGTGAGTTGATAAAACAAGGTTTGCGTTGCTGGGGCTTGGGCCAAAGAAGATAAACGAACAATAATAGTGCTTAATGCCCAAGCCATTCCCGCCATAAGTGCATATAAATCACCCAATAAAACTTGCACTAATGCTGCGCCATTTAGAGTTGTAGCTGTCGGGTAAAATGTAATAATAATTCCCATAAAAGCCAAAGTAATGCCTCCCCACTGCGCTCGGTTCAAGCGTTCAGTAGGAAATTTCCAATGAAGTCCCAATGCGACAAAAATTGGAGCGGTATAGAGTAAAACTACAGTATGGGAAGTCGAAGTGAGTTTTAAAGCTTGAGTTACAAAATAGAACTCTAATGAAAAAAATAAAGCAACAAGCGCACCGGCTTTACATTGTTGATAAGAAAACAGATGGATAGAACTATCACGCCACAATAAAGGTAATACTAAAAGTGCAGATAATCCAGAACATAAAGCAATTTGCATAATCGGCGTAATATCTGTAGCCGCTATTTTTAGAACCACTTGTTGAAGTCCTAAAATCATACATAAAAGCACCATTAAAGCCGAAGCTCTGGTATCCAGATTTTTGCGCTCGTCCATTTGTTACCTTTATTTATAGCGAAAAATCAGACTATAGAACTGTCGTATTTGCATGATATAGTGAAAAACAGACAAGCTATTTGCATTTTCAGGCAATTTTCATAGATGAAAAAATCAGCTCAACGTGTGCAAGATTTTCTAGAAATTCCCGCTCACAACTCAATTCCTGATTTACTCTGGTTTCGTGTGCGAAATGCGCCAGCAGAAACAGTTTATCCTCAACATGCACATGCATGGGGTGAATTTATTTATGCTTTTAGTGGTGTACTTGAAGTTAATATTGATCAAATCAACTATTTAACGCCGCCACCTTACGGGATTTGGCTACCACCTTATACCAAACATAGCGGAATTAATCGCAATGAAGTAACCCATGCAACCTTATATATTCATGAAAGTCTGTGCCAAAAGTTACCGCAGAAAGCAGGAATATTATTAACTTCACCGCTTGTACCTGTTGTTAGACCACTTAAGGCAATATCATCAGGATGAAACTCAAGTTGAATATTTACGTCTACTTCAGGTTCTATTAGATCAACTCATAGAAGCTGAATTAGTCGGTAGTTATTTACCAACAACACATCATCCAGCCTTAGCAAAAGTTTTAAATGATTTACATCATAACCCTGCCGATAACAGTACTTTGCAAGAACTCGCTGAACGTATAAATATGACCGAAAGGACTTTGGCTCGTTACAGTCAAAAAGAGTTAGGCATGTCTTTACATGAATGGAGACAAAGATTAAAAGTTATGAAAGCAATGACTATGCTTAATCAAGGAAAAACAATTGAAAGCATTGCTTTTGATTTAGGTTATGCCAGTGCATCAGCATTTATTTATATGTTTAAACGCTGGATGGGATTTACCCCAGACCAGTTCCGAAAACTCTATCAATAACTTAATGTCGAGTGCAATAAAAAACCCTATTATCAGTTCAATAATAGGGTTCAAAACTTAATGTTCTAAATCAAATTATGCTTTAACAAAGGTTTCCCAAACAAAATCTTGAGTAGCACCTTTCAAAGTCATTTTTAACTGATCACCAGCATTCAACGGCCCTACACCTGCTGGCGTACCTGTCATAATGACATCGCCCGGTTCAAGTGAAAACACCTGATTTATATCAACCAATAAGTAAGCAATGTTAAACATAAGCAAGGCTGTATTACCATCTTGACGTAATTCATCATTTATATGGAAAGTAAACTTAGTATCTTCCCAATTGGTAATTTCACTTACATCTACCCAGTCCGCAAGTACACATGAACCATCAAATGCTTTTGCTCTTTCCCAAGGCTGGCCTTTATCCTTCAATTCATTTTGCATATCACGCAAAGTTAAATCTAACCCTAAAGTTACCGCACCAATAGCTTGCAATACTTTTTGCGGATCAGTTTCGCCTTTTAGTGGCTTATCAATACGTAAAACAAATTCGCATTCGAAATGGCAACTACCCCAAGATGGATTCCACGAAATACCTTCATCTAAACCAATCAAACTACTTGGCGGTTTGATAAACAATACTGGTCGTCCCGGCATTGCATTGTTCAGCTCTTTTACATGATCGGCATAACTTCTGCCTACGCAAACGATTTTTGAAGGACGTGTATTCATGAGGCTTCCTTTATATTGTTGCGACTAATAATTCCAATAACTTATTTCTTAAATGTATTTTCAAATACGGTTTGATCTGAAGCTTGAGCAAAAGCACGTTTAGGTACAATAATGACCGTCTTATTTTTTAGCTCAAGCATATAAGTCAATTTACCTATGGCAAAAGTTTGTACGTCACCATACTGTACAACTTGTTTACGACCCGCAGCATAAAGTTCAAAATAATCCTGATATAAATCGATTCCCTGCTCACTCTTACCAAACTGATAACGTACAAACTGACGTTTAAACATCATTGGTAAAAGCCAATAGCGCATTAAACCTTGCATAATTAGGAAAAAAACACCTAAAGCAACATAGTAACGACCAACACCTGAGAAACCTAAATAAAGCCCCCAAATAATGATTGCAACACTAATAACAGGGGTTAAAAAACGGCTGAATTGCTTCTTTCCGAACGTCACCAAGCCAAACCCGTCTTGAGACTCTTCTAAATTTAAATAATAACGTAAAGATAAAGCGCTTTTTTGCTCGGTCATCACAATGTGTCAATATTGAATAAATCGAAACTATTAGAGCATATTCATCTACGCTTTAAAATGAATCAAAAGTGATTTTTTATTTTTGCTCAAGTTATAAGACTTTCAGTTGTACAAGCGGCTTACTCGTTTCATATATAGAACATAGATTCATATTTATAAGGCTTATTTCATATTCTTAAATTTATAGAATGCTTCTATTGTCTCTTTTAGTGGAATTCGTCATGTCTTTCTTTGCAAAACTATTTGGCTTAAATCAAAAATCGGCAACTCAAGAAGATGTGGCTGTTAAAGCCACTCAAAAACTAGAGCCTTCAAACGCAGTTTCTTTCTTAGAACTCATTAAGAACCGCCGCTCTATTTATGCAATTGGAAATAACTTAAGCCAAACCAACGACGAAATTGAAAAATTAATTCAAGAAGCAATCAGACATAGTCCTTCTGCATTTAACTCTCAATCATCTCGCGCTGTTATTTTATTTGGACAATCACATCAAAAATTCTGGGATACTGTTCTAGAAGTTTTAAAAAGTATTATCCCAGCTGAAGCTGTATCTGGAACAGAACAAAAAATTCAAAGTTTTGCCGCTGGTGCAGGCACAGTTTTGTTTTATGAAGATCAGAACGTGGTTAAAGGCTTACAAGAACAGTTTGAAGCTTATGCTGATAATTTTCCAATCTGGTCTGAGCACTCAACAGCAATCGCTCAATTTGCAGTTTGGAACGTATTAGCTGAACAAGGTGTTGGTGCTTCATTGCAACACTACAACCCAATTATTGATGAGAAAATTAATACTGCTTTCAATATCCCAGCTGAATGGAAGCTAAGAGCTCAGTTAGTTTTCGGTTCTATTGAAGGAAATGCTGGAGAAAAAGCCTTTATTGATGATTCAAGCCGCTTTAAAACATTTGGCTAATCAATATTTTGTACTATTGTTTAGAGCTGGTTGCCATGAGCACCAGCTTTTTTAATAAAACTATAAAAAATAGGCACAAAAAAACCGCTATAAATAGCGGTTAATTCTTCAAGTGGTGCGCTCAGAGAGATTCGAACTCCCGACCCCTTAGTTCGTAGCCAAGTGCTCTATCCAGCTGAGCTATGAGCGCGTACTTGATGGAGGGCATTATACGCATTTTTTCTATTTTAGAAAGACATTTTTCATCTTTTTGACATCGAACGTCTAGTTCTTAGCCATAAGAAAATACAAAGGTATGATCTCGCTCAGGAATGTAGTCTGCTTAGCTATGAAATCAGTTTGAAATATTTTTTTTCAATTAAAGTTCTTTACGGCTACACTCCAATTTGGGCATTTTGGCCAAATGCATAAAAATAAAAGTATAGTTTTTTAGTCAGGATTATATAAATAAAATATTTCTATCTGCCCATAAATATTTTTATTAGCTAGTTTATTTAGCTTTAATATTTATAAAAAATAATCAAAAAAAGAGGAAAAAATACATTGATCTTTAAACCATATATTATAAAAAAAATTATTATTTTTATGTCTAAATCAAAATGAATATCTAATTGTCAAAACATTATAAGTATCAAATTATTTGAGTAGAAATATGCATTGACACTTTTTGAGATGTACCCAATACTAATTTTTAATTATTGAGAAGCATATCTCAATAATTGCCTAACGTAATAAATAAATACTTACTTAAAAATACATAAATACACAGGAAATAGACCATCATGTTCTTATTAAAAAATCTAGTAACTTCGATATCAAAAGTTACCCAAGACTTGGGTAATATTATATCGGTAACCCCAATTGTAAATACAGGTTCCTCTGTTAACGTAAACGTTTCTGATATAAATATTGCTACTGGAAATGTTTCAACATCAGGCTTACTTTCTAATGTTGTTTCAACTGTAACCAATACCGTTTCTCACACAACAGGCTTAGTTTCTGGTGTAGTCGGAACAGTAACAGGTGCTGTTGGTGGTGTAACTGGTGGTGCTACTAGCGGCAATCCAGTTGGTGCAGTAACTGACATCCTTGGCGGTGTAACTGGCACTATCGGCGGTCTGACTGGTGGTTTAACTGGCGGTGTGACTGGTGGCAATCCAGTCGGTGCAGTAACTGACATCCTTGGCGGTGTGACTGGCACTATCGGTGGCTTGACTGGTGGTTTAACTGGCGGCGTGACTGGTGGCAATCCAGTCGGTGCAGTAACTGACATCCTTGGCGGTGTAACTGGCACTATCGGCGGTCTGACTGGTGGTTTAACTGGCGGCGTGACTGGTGGCAATCCAGTCGGTGCGGTAACTGATATCCTTGGCGGTGTGACTGGCACTATCGGCGGCCTGACTGGTGGTTTAACTGGCGGTGTCACTGGCGGCAATCCAGTCGGTGCAGTAACTGATATCCTTGGCGGTGTAACTGGCACTATCGGCGGTCTGACTGGTGGTTTAACTGGCGGTGTCACTGGCGGCAATCCAATCGGTGCAGTAACTGACATCCTTGGCGGTGTGACTGGCACTATCGGTGGTTTAACTGGTAGTATTATTGGTGGTGGTACATCTCCTATTTCTCCAGTTGTTGATGTAGTTCAAGGCGGCATTGATATTCTTCAAGGCGTTGAAAGCTTAAAAACTGGTATTATTAATACAGCAATTAATACTGTTGCTGACACTGTAGTTGGCGTACTCCCTCAAACGGAACATCCTGTTACCGATATTGCTCATCTTGGCACTCTAACTTTTGAAACCTCTCGCGATACAGTCAATGGCGCATTAGAAACAGTATCTAATTTAGTAGGTGGCGACATTCAAGGAGCTACTCAATCTGCAACAGGTATTCTTGGGACACTTGTTAATAACGGTTCAACTGCAACAGGCATTTTAACTGACATCCTTGGCGGTGTGACTGGTACTATCGGTGGCTTGACTAGTGGTGTTACTGGCGGCAATCCACTTGGTACTGTTACTGACATCCTTGGCGGTGTGACTGGCACTATCGGCGGCTTGACTGGTGGTGTTACTGGCGGCAATCCACTTGGTACTGTTACTGACATTCTTGGCGGTGTGACTGGCGGTATTATTGGTGGCGGCACATCTCCTATATCTCCAGTAATTGATGTGGTCCAAAGTGGTATCGATGTTCTTCAGGGCGTGGAAACTTTAAAAACTGGTATTATTAATACAGCAATTAATACTGTTGCAGACACTGTGGTTGGTGTGCTTCCTCAAACGGAACACCCTGTTACCGATGTTGCTCATCTTGGCACTTTAACTTTTGAAACGTCTCACGATACAGTGAATGGTGCGCTTGAGGTTGTATCTGATTTGGTGGGCGGTAATATCCAAGGTGCAACTGATCATGCAACTGATATTGTCAACACACTCATTACAAATGGTACAACTGCGACTGGTATTTTAACTGACATTCTTGGTGGTGCGACTGGCGCTATTGGTGGCGTAACTGGTGGTGTTGGTGGCGATAATCCACTCGGTGTAGTTACTGATCTTCTTGGTGGTTTAACTGGTGGCAATCCACTTGGTACAGTTACCGATATCATTGGTGGCGTAACTGGCGGTACAGCTGGCAGCAATCCTATTGGCATCGTAACAGATATCGTGGGTAGCTTAACTGGTGGTGTAACTGGCACAGGTAGCTCAGATGTGATTTCTGGGCTATTAGGTGGATTAACAGGTAACTTAGGAGGAGTAACTTCTACAGTATCAAGCGTAACAAATACGGTTCATACTTTAGTTCCTCAATCATTACTTACTGATAATTTCTTATATAGCTCTTCACACACTCTTTAATAAAATTAAATAAAGCCACTATTTATAGTGGCTTTATTTTTGTATATATTTTTAAAGATTAATTAATATTAATTCATTTCCTGCCATTTATAATATTTCTTATGCGCTAACCCTAACATCGGATAATCATTAGGAGTATCACCATAAGCATAAATAGTAGAATATTTGGTTAAATCATATTTATTTTTTATTCTATTTACTTTTTCTAAATAACCACAATCACCATTAATAAAATTACCAGTCAAGACACCATTATGTATCTCAAGTTGATTACAAATAACATCTAAGTTTAATGACTGACACCAACTTTCTAAATAAACCCCTAACGAAGCAGATACAACAACAACCTGATCCCCTTGCTGTTTATGCCAGAGAATACGTTCTAGTGCATTTTCACGAATACAGGTAGGAATTACTTTGTTAGCAAACTCTTGTCCTATATGTTTCAGAGAATCGGCATTATAGCCAACATATCCTACCTGACAGAGCTTGGTCCGTATAGTTCTATCCGTTACCCAGCCAAACTTATAGCCCGCAATATAAGGTGCAAGTCGAATACCACCAAGTATTTGAGTTTTCCTGCTCAAAGAAAATTTAAGGAACAAACTAAAAGTATCGTTATGGGTTATCGTGCCGTCAAAATCAAATAAAGCCAGATTCATTTATGATTATCTCTAATATAATTAAAAAGTTATAAATTTAAATTTTTAAAAATTACTAAATAGCAGACACAAAAAAACCGCTATAAAAGCGGTTAATTCTTCAAGTTGGTGCGCTCAGAGAGATTCGAACTCCCGACCCCTTAGTTCGTAGCCAAGTGCTCTATCCAGCTGAGCTATGAGCGCGTAACTTGTGTGCCTTTCAGCGATTCGTTCTATTTTACTTGGTGCGCTCAGAGAGATTCGAACTCCCGACCCCTTAGTTCGTAGCCAAGTGCTCTATCCAGCTGAGCTATGAGCGCATTAAGTAAATGGCGGTGAGAGAGGGATTCGAACCCTCGATACCAGTAATAGGTATGCTTCCTTAGCAGGGAAGTGATTTCAGCCACTCATCCACCTCACCGGAACGAGCCGCCATAATACAAACTAAAACCCTATTGTTCAAGTCATCATAGTGAAATTTTCTTGTTTTTTAGTTCAATGAATTATTTTTTAAGCAATTTCCTTATTATTTTCATCTTTTTCGATCAAACGCTTGTTAAGATAGATATTATTTCTTCATTAAAATACAGTAGTGCATACACATTATTGCAAACCTAAACGTGCAGTTCGGGTCTGCATGACTTATGCTAAACTTATCTGCCAAGCGTGAAACCAAAAGACATGACAAAAAACTGGGCTGACCCCGAAGCGAAAGCTGAAGCTGAACGTTATGACAATCCGATTCCAAGCCGTACTCTTATTTTAGATACATTGGAGCAATTGCAGACACCACAATCCCATGCAGAACTTGTTGACCATTTTCATATTCAAGACCAGAAAAGTATCGAAGCTCTTAGTCATCGCTTAAGTGCAATGGTTCGCGATGGTCAAATCATGAAAGACGGGTTTAAGTTTCAGTTGGTGGCAGACCAACCCACTTATGAAGCGACTGTCTATATTAATAGTAAAGGTTTAGGTACCGCTCATATTGACGGCCAAAATGACCTTTTACTTCCTGAACGTGAATTACGCTTAGTCTTTAATGGTGATCGGGTTCGAGTTCGACAGACATCAGTAGATCGTAAAGGTAAACCGTGGGGTTTCATTACCGAGGTTCTACAGCACCGTGTAAAACAGTTAATTGGTAAATTGTCTATACACGACGGTGAATACTTTATTCAACCTAATAATCCAAATCAGCACCAACCGATTCCATTAGAAAAAGAATTAGTTGCACATGCCAACGCAAATGTTGGCGACATGCTTCGTATTGCTATAGATACCTACCCAACACGTGAAGAGTTTGCAACAGCGCATATTATTCAATCTATGGCAGATAAAGCGGATACCGAAATTATTATCCCGCAGACCATTCTTGAGTTTGGCTTACCTTACGAATTTCCAGATGAAGTTATAAAAGAAGCTGAAAGTTTTAAAGAACCTTCTGCACAAGACCGCGAAGGGCGAGTTGATTTAAGAGATTTAGCGCTTGTCACAATCGATGGTGAAGATGCACGAGATTTCGATGATGCCGTGTATGCAGAAAAACGTCCAGGTGGGGGTTATCGCGTTGTAGTTGCAATTGCCGATGTGAGCCATTATGTGCGCTTAGATTCAGCTCTTAATGAGGAAGCGGAAGAACGTGGTACTTCGGTTTACTTCCCTCATTTTGTATTACCAATGCTACCAGAAGCATTATCAAACGGATTATGTTCACTTAACCCGCATGTAGATCGCTTATGTATGGTTTGTGACCTGAAACTCTCCCGTACTGGTCGTGTAACGGGTTATGAGTTTTATCCATCGGTCATGCATTCAAAAGCACGTTTGACCTACACGCAGGTAGCGCAATATTTTGACGGTGCAACTGACGCAATTCCGAAAGATCGTGATATTCACAAATCGCTCAATACGCTTTTCCAGCTTTATCAGATTTTGAAAAATTTACGTGCTGATCGTCATGCAATGGAATTTGAAACCATTGAAACGTATATGACTTTTGATGAGCTAGGTGGAATTAAAGAAATTTTGCCTCGCACACGTAATGAAGCACACAAACTTATTGAAGAATGCATGTTGCTTGCTAACGTGGCTGCGGCTGAATATGCATTAGAACATGATGTTCCAATGTTATATCGCGTACACGAAGCGCCTGAGTTCTCACGTATTCAGAAAGTAAAAGACTTTGTAAAACTTCTTGGTTTACCGTTCCCTGACCAACCAACTCAAGCAGATTATCAAAAAGTTATTGAGGCAACTAAAGACCGTATTGATGCACCAAGCATTCATGCCGTGTTATTACGCTCAATGATGCAAGCTTACTATGGCGCAAAAAATGCAGGCCACTATGGTTTAGCTTATGAAGCTTATACGCATTTCACCTCACCAATTCGTCGCTATCCAGACTTATTGTTACATCGCGCAATTAAAGCTCATTTAAAACAAAAGCCGTCCCCACTCTCGGGTGCAGCTTTAGACGATGCTGGTGAACATTTCTCTCAAACTGAACGCCGTGCAGATGAAGCATCTCGCAGTGTAACGACTTGGTTGAAGTGCCACTATATGCAACAGCACTTAGGTGATGAATTCATTGGTATAGTAAGTGCTGTCACTGAATTTGGCCTATTTATTACCCTTAAAGACTTATATGTCGATGGCATGATTCATATTAGCCAGCTTGGCGATGACTTCTTTATTTATGATCAAGCGAGTCAAAACCTTATTGGACAAAATCGCGGTCAGGTCTTTGGTTTAGGTGATGAAGTTAAGATTCAGGTTGCTGCTGTAAATCTAGAAGAACGTAAGATCGATTTTCAACTTATTCAGCAAGTCACCCATGCTGGACGAGTAGTTCGCAGTCGTGCCCCACGTACAACCAGAACATCAACCCAAGCAACTGAAGAAGTTTTTGGTAAACCACCTACCACTTCAAATGATGGTGAAAAACCTGTCCGTAAAAAGAAGGAAAAAGGTAAACCAAGTTCATATACTAAAAAGTCTGGTAAAAAAACCACTACGAAAGCAGAGGCCAAGCCAGAAAAAGTAAAGAAAAAAGTAAAACCCAAAAAGAAAAAGTCGAATGCCAAGTCCAAGGCTGACTAATCCATAGTTTTTTTACATTATTTATTATTAAGCTCCCAAAAATGGGGGCTTAATACTTTTAGAACGTTTATTTTTCAAATTAAGCTTGATTTCCTGCCTAACAATACCTACATCTAATACTATGTTTAAAAAATAATGTGGCTACTAGCAATGACTTTACAGCAAGCAACTCTACCTACTCCCCGCTTTGACCAAATTACATTAGATAATTTAAAACAAGACATTCAACAAGCAATTCAAGCAGGACAAGAGTTCTTAAATACCCTTACGGTTGCACCATCCGAGACAGATCAGCAACTTGCCGTGCTTGAACAAATTGATGCACTTGAAAATAACCTTAGTGAATCATGGGGAGTGTTGTCACATTTAAATGCAGTGATGAGTAATGCAGAAACCAGAGAAGTCTATCAGTCACTCTTACCCGCTTTAAGTGAATATTACACTCAACTAGGCCAACACACGGCTCTATATCAGACTTATCAACATATTCATGATGGTCAGAGCTATACAACACTTAGCGCTGCGCAACAAAGTGCCATCCGCCTCGCATTACGTGATTTCAAGCTTTCTGGCGTTGCTCTAGAAGGTGAAAAGAAAAAACGCTATGCAGAAATTTCTGCACGTCTTTCACAGCTTTCTTCTGATTTCTCGAACCATGTACTTGATGCTACACAAGCCTACTTTAAACCGCTTACAGAAGATCAGTTAAAAGGTCTTCCAGAAAGTAATATTGAATTATTAAAGCAGTACGGTAAACAGCGCGAGCTTGACC
This sequence comes from Acinetobacter genomosp. 33YU, assembly GCF_001990725.1. Lineage (NCBI taxonomy): Bacteria > Pseudomonadati > Pseudomonadota > Gammaproteobacteria > Moraxellales > Moraxellaceae > Acinetobacter > Acinetobacter genomosp. 33YU. Next base: position 29,242 of record NZ_LFZQ01000009.1, read on the forward strand.
AAGCAGTAGCGACTTTAGATTTCCCAGCTTATTTTGCAATCATGACCTATGCAGATGATCGCGCATTACGTGAAGAGCTTTACAGAGCCTATGTTACTCGCGCATCTGATCAGTCTGAGCAAACTGAGTTTGATAACAGCAAAATTATGGAAGAAATTTTAAGTCTTCGTCAGGAAATGGCGAAGCTACTTGGTTTCAATAACTACGCTGAATATTCTCTTGCAAGCAAAATGGCACCAGATGTAAAAACGGTACATGACTTTTTAGTTGATCTCGCTGAGCATGCACGTACACCTGCTCTTCAAGAAGTTGCTGAGCTACAAGCAATTGCCAAACAAGATGGAATTGAAGTGCTCAAACCTTGGGATACGACTTACTATTCTGAAAAGCTTAAACAGCAACAGTTCAACTTATCTCAAGAAGCATTAAAACCTTACTTCCCTGCTCCGAAAGTCATTCAGGGCTTATTCCAGATTGTTCAGCGCCTATACGGCATTAATATCGTTGAACGTGAAGCTCCTGTTTGGCATCCAGATGCACGTTATTTTGAGTTAGAAGACCAAGGCCAAGTGGTTGGCGGGTTCTTCTTTGATTTATATGCACGTACCGGTAAACGCGGCGGCGCATGGATGAGCGGCTTCCGCTCACGTATGCAAACTGTTCATGGTTTACAAAAACCAATTTGCTATATGGTGTGTAATTTCACTCCACCTGTAGGTAATCAGCCAGCCTTACTGACTCACGATGAAGTTATTACCTTGTTCCACGAGTTTGGACATGGCTTACACCATATGCTAACTGAAGTAGATAATATTTCGGTTGCAGGTACTCACGGTGTTGCTTGGGATGCAGTCGAGTTACCAAGTCAGTTTATGGAGTTTTGGTCATGGGATAAAGAAAGTCTTGATGTTTTAAGTGAACATATTGAGAGCAAGCAGACCTTACCTCAAGAATTACTTGATGCTTTATTAAATGCGCGTTTCTTCCAATCTGGTATGCAAACTTTACGTCAACTTGAATTTGCACTGTTTGACTTAACTATTCACACCAAGACTCCTGCGTTGAATAGCGAGCAAATTCAAGAGACATTAAATGACATACGCCAACAATATGCAGTAGTACCAACTGTCGACTACAACCGTTTCCAACATAGCTTTAGCCATATTTTTGCAGGCGGCTATGCGGCGGGTTACTACTCTTACAAGTGGGCAGAAGTTTTAGCAAGTGATGCTTTTGACCGCTTTGAACATGAAGGTATTTTCAACACTCAAACAGGTAAAGAATTCCGTCAAGCAATTTTAGCTGTAGGTGGGAAAGATACTGCTCTTGAAGCATTTGTCAATTTCCGTGGTCGTGAACCAAAAATTGATGCATTGTTACGTCATCAAGGTTGGACGAACGACAACAAAACCGCTTAAACTATGGGCCTAAATTGATCGTGTGGTTAGGGTGATAAAGATGAAAAAACGTTTCATTGCTGGGGCTAAATGTCCAAAATGTGAAGCCATAGATCGGATTGTCATGCTAACCACCGCTGAAGACGAATGGATTGAATGTATCGAATGCGGTTATAGCGAAAATCGTCCGACTCATGTTGATGAACCGGAAACACCTGCTATACCTGATGAAGTTGGAGTAATACAGTTCAAGCCTCGTCGTTCTGACTAAAGGTCTTAGAGATGCCACTACAAAGAAAACAAAACTCAAAACTCTTGTGGATTTTAATTGGGGGCTTAAGCATTCTGGCAGTGCTTTTTTTCGCAGCACAATGGTTTTTAAAAAAAACTGAATCGCCAGCACCGATAGTCGATCCTCATCCTGTATCGACACCTGCTCCTGAAAAACCTACAGCACCCTCAGCAAGTTCCATACCTGTAGCTCAACCGCAAACTGCTAGTTCTCAGCAGCTTGTGAATGAAGATGTGCTCAAACAGCCTGTTCCAGCTCAAGAATCTTTAGCAAAAGAAGAAGTTTCTAAGCTCAATGATATCAACCATCAATTACAAGATCAGGAAGCGACTTTAAAAGCTCAACACGCTGATGCCGATCAACTTATTAAGCTAAAAGAAGAGCAAGTAAAACTGCTCGAAGCTCAGGTTAAACAACAATAGCTTTTGCCTAAATCTAAAGATAACGTAAAAAAGCTAGTTCACCTTGAACTAGCTTTTTTACTAATTAGAAACTGGCTTATTTAAAAACTCACCATAAAAAAAACACCCCCTTAGAGAGTGTTTTTATTAGGTTTATACATTTAAAACTATTTGTACCAACCAAAAAGTTTCAGTACTAATGGAGCATAAGTTACCAGTACCAACGAAGAGAACAAGACAATAATTGGTAATAACCAACGTTCATATCGATAATAGAAACTTGTGTATTTCTCTTTCGCTTCAGCATCAGCAGCGTTCACTTCATCATCTCCGACGGACAACCGCGTGAGTAGATGGTTTAAGGCAACTGGTGGTGTTACATAACCAAATTCGAATGCAACCAATACAATCATCCAGAAATGAATTGGATGAATACCATTTTCGTAAGCTACAGGCGCAATCGTTGCTGCTACTAAAATTACAGCACCAAATGGATCTGTACACATACCGATAATAGCAAGCAACAATGCAATACACGCCAGTGATATATAGATACTGCCCAAATGAGTTGGTAATAACTCAACCACTTCAGAGCGCTCAATTAAACCACCTACACTTGCAGACAATGCCATCAAAATAATTAAGGCACCGATATGTCCAACGGTTTCTGATGTCGCAAAACGCAATGCACCACCAAAACCAAGACGGAACTGCGAACTATGCGGATCGTGTGATTGTAAGAACGGAGATTTTTTCTCATGCTCACGAACAATTGCTTCATGAATATTTAAAGCTGGTGTCTCTTTAGGCATCACCAATTTATCGTACAAGATCATCGCAATCAGTACGAGTGGCAGAATGACTGGTGCAGTAAATTCATTCATTCCGGTATCTAATGCATATTTATAAAATGCAAGAACAACTACTGTAATTAAGATATATGGAATAACGGGTACGAAAGCTCGTGCCATGCCTGGAAGTGCTACTTTCGGTGAGTTCACACGGAACTTTTCTTCTGCCAAGAAAAGAGATACACCTAAGAAAATAAATGCAGTTAACCAGAATACGTAAATACCATGTCCAAATAATTCATCAGATGTAACATGGCGACTGTCTAGCATGGCAATTAAAACGACCAATAGACATGGACGTACCACAACACCTAATGAACCTGACATTGCAGATACAGCAAGTGCATACTGACGGCGAGCACCTGCATTCCAAACTTCCTTATAAATAATCGCACCGGCCGCAATAACGAAAATCCCTGATGCACCTGTATAAGCTGTTGGTACAGCAGCAGCAATCAGAATTAACCAAGTTAAGGTTTCTGGCGCTAAGTTCCATGGACGAAGTACATTTAAGAACAAGTCCATAACACGTGTTTGTGTAAGTAACATACCTGCCCAAATAAATAAGGCAAGATTTAAGAAAATACCTGAGAACTCAACCAACAAACCAAGGTAAATCCCTTGCCCCATTGGATAGTCCATAAAGAATGTGAAGACAATACCTGTAATTAGTGCCATATAAGCATATAAAGGCACAGAGAGTAAGGCTAAGCCTATGTTACCGCCTTCACGTTTTGGTGGAGGTGAAACAAATAATTGATACAGACTAATTAAGCTCAGAACAACAAACAGAATCATCCATATCCAGTAAATTGTTACTGTTTCATAAGTAGGTGTTACCCCAGAATTAATGACAGAACGATACTGACTAATCACAGAAAAACTTAGTAGTGCATTACCAAGCAACATAAAGAGAGAATACACTTTGTAATCAATTTTTGTTGCTGGATTACGCAAGCCAATATGGTGATATTTCAATGATGCAGTAATTGCAGAAATTAAAACCATAAAGACCAGTAAAATGGCGCGGTTCTCTGTACCAAATTTAAATATACCGAAGAAACCCGTTTCAATCGTACGGTATGTACGTACTCCCGGATTTGCCTCAATATATTTAATAGTTTTATCGTAGGCCTTATATTTATCTTCACATTGCTGCTTTGCGGCTTGTAAGGATGCACGGACATCACTTTCTGAGGCAGCACCAAAGAAGCTTGCGAAATCATCAGATGCATTCGCTTTCATTTGCTCTTTTACTTGAGCATCAATATTTGGATTTCGATCACAAGATGGCTTTTCAGGTTCAGCACGCAAAAATGAATATTGCATGCCTATCGCAGGGTCACCATAAAGGCGCTCCCCGATACGTAATAATTGCCCGTGGATCATCTCCCCGGTACCAATGATTAGTGTCATTAATAGCAAAATGAGGATTACGAATGTTGAGATCCATTCGTTCCATATATAACCCAGCAGACCTAATCCAGATCTTTTTTCTTGATATTCTTGCATAAATATTCCAATTTTGTTCTCTCAAATCCCTCATAACAAAGGCTCTGAGTCATGCAATTTCCTTGGTCAGGGGTATCGTCCATCCCCTTTCTACCAATCCCTTTATTCAACGATCAAATTTGCATCAAACTTTATCAATAAAGAATGACTAAAATCTCTTTTTTAACAGTTTGTATTGTCAATCTTCCTACTTGAATCTCTGTATAAGCCAATAGCATCCCCCAAAGATTGCACCGCCTATCGCACCATACAAATGTGCTTCGGTTAAAACAGGACTACCAATTAGTTGTGCAGTGCCCGTTTGCCCAAAGGTGTTTTCCCAAACCAGTTTGGCAATAATTAGTCCTAAAACTAACAATGCAAAATTCCGTTCTTTGCGATATTGCAAATAAACTAGAGCAACGGCTGTATATAGCCCGTGAAGTACACCAGATAGGCCGGCATATGCATCGATATAAGGTAAATAAAAATAGAACACCAAGCTAATAAATGGTGGTAGAAGAAAAAGAAGAATTAAGATATGCCACACTTTGGTATGTGGAAATATGAAGGGCAAACATGCAAATGCCATCATATTTAAAAGGAAGTGAATCCACCCCACATGTACCCAATGCGCTGTCCACAAACGCCAAAACTCACCAAGTAAGCTTTCACGCCAATAAATAAAATAATCTGGAAATACTTGTAGACATGCAGAAACAGAAATGCACCCTGCGACCAAAAGCACTTTTTTATTGAGTACATGATCCTTCATAGCACACTCCTTTTAAAACTAGACTCCTTACGATTAATACGAAAAATAAGTAGCAACGCAAGGAGTTAGTTTCTTCAGATCTTTTTACTGTGCAGGTGCAGTTGCTGAGTCTGCTGGAACTTCTGATGCAGCCCCACCGTCAAATAACTCATCCAGTTCTGCTGAACCCTCGTTTTTCTCATCCCAGAAATGAGACATACCGCCGTCACCTGTACGAACGCCTGTATGCTCAGTCCAATAGCGGTCAGAAATACCACGAACAATTAAACCAGCCATACTATCGATTAACTTAAAGTTCGGATTAACTGGTTTATCATCTGCTTGAGATGCTGCATAAGTTTTTAATGCATCACGGATTTTGGCATCATCACCACTTGCTTGTGCAGCTACAGCATAGAGTGCGTGAGACAAACGGACACCTTTTTGTTCACCGATTTGCACTGACTGTTTTAAAGTCTCATACGGGTCTGGCTTACCTTCATTAGCTCCTGGTAATAAAGTCCAGATCACCGCACGTGTTGCATTTGGTGCTCCCCAGAACTTTTGGTTATCAAGACAAACCATGCCACGCTCTACGATAGCAGCAATATCTTTCGGAACATTGACAGAACCACCTGAGTTAATGTCATTCGTCACCGCTTGAAGACCACTGATCATTCCAAGTAGATATACAGTCTGATCGGTATCACTACGCATAGTTGGACAAGAGTCACCTAAATGGTACTTATATTTAGATTCCCAACGATCAGCGAATAATTTATAGCCCGTATATTGCCGCTCTGCAGCAATTGCAGCCCAACGCTTCTGCGCAATACGTGCATCTTGAGCTTCTGTTACTTGTCCTGCTTTTGAAGCGCGCAAATAACGTAACTCCTGTTCTAATGCTTGGTTTTCCGCACATACACCTGAAGCAGCATACATTAAGACAGCAACACGAGTAGGATCTGCACCCATCCCTTTAGTCGACATGATTGCAGGAGTTAAGGCACTACCAGTATTACAAACCATTTCAGCATCTTGCATTGCCAAAATAGGTGGAACAACGTGCTTTTCCGTAAAACCTAAAGCAACATTTGCTCCGCTTTTCACGACGTATGAACAACCTGATAAAACTGAAGCTGCAAGAAAACTCATCGCCAAACCTTGGCTTATTTTTTGGACTTTAGACATCTTCCTGTCCTCGATGTAATTTGTTTTTTCCTTTTCAGATGTACATTAGCAGATGCATATCTTGAATAAAAGAGTAATTACTCTAATTGTAGCGCTTATACTTTGACACACTTTACAGCAGATAAAATTGACAGTTTTTGAGGGAAACAAAAATTTTAGGCAAAAAAAAGTAGCATTGCGACGGTTCAGCACATGCTACTTATTAACTGGGATAAGCTTTTAACGGCTTATATTATTGTTGTTCTATATAATCCTTGAGTAAAGTTCCTGCTCTTCCTACTACTACAGCCATAACAACTGCAATTAACAGAAACATCCACATTGAAATCTCCATGAGAGACCTCCTTACTACATTCGCACCCAGTAAAACTGGACACTTGATGAAATGAATCGATTAACCAATTAAACTATTGACTGACCGACGACCTTTGCATCCTCTGTCTCTTAACTTTGCTATAATTAGCTTTATTAAGATGTTCCCTGAGTAAAGTTCCTGCTCTTCCTATCACCACTGCCAGAATGATGGCAATGACCAAGAACGACCATGTTGGCATCTCCATTTGAGACCTCCGACACACTTTACGTTGGTGTTTGTACTTTAACCGATAGAATAATAACCATATTGAGAAATTGTCGGACAATTAGCTTTCTTGCTCTTTTTTCTGTATTTTAACTAGACAATTTACATTTTCCGAAAAGAAATAAATCTTAATTGTTTGATTTTTCAAATTTTTAAATAAATATACAAATGTAGAATTGTCTAACAATTAATAGAATTTTTCTAAAGTCTTAAGCTGTTTCCATTGAGATAAGGACATTTGATCAAACCAAATCACAGAAGTTAATGTTTTATGCCCTTCAAAATAGATCACTATGAAAATCTGATAATCAATTATTTTTAAAATTTCTACACGAGAAATGGTTTGTTCTGAATGAAAGCTAAGTGACCATAATTTCTGATCTAAATAAGCAATTTGAGCGAGCCGTGGTCGCTTTAAAAAGAAAACAAAACTTATAAATAGTAAACTGACCGTAACCAACCACCAGAGTATTGGTAGGAGTTGATAAAACAGAACTGCTAAGCTTAAGCCAATAAAAAACTGAAATATAATCGAGAAACGGCTATATTTCAGTTTAAAATTCAATTGGTTGACCAAAACTAATCAGCCATGAACATAATGCTTTAATTTATGAATAAAATCACGTAATTCTGTACGCGGCGGTTCAGATACTTCCATAAACCAGTCAAGTAAATCAGGATCTTCCTGCTCTACTAATTCAGCAAACAATGCTTTTTCTGCTGGATCTGCCTTTAAATAATAATTTTTCACATACGGGTCAAAATAGACATCAATTTCCTTTAAACCGCGGCGTGCGCGATAAACTACTTTACGTTCTTCCAAGGTCATTTCTTCAGACATTTATTTCCCCATCTGCGTTGATAGTGCGCCTAGTTTACCTGATCACATAAGAAAGTTCGCTAAAAATCTCAAATTGACCAAACTTATCACTTCATAGCTATAAATGAGCATTCATCACATTGTTAGACCTAATGAGCTTGCCTTATGTTTAGACTCATAACATCAAGCCCAAACCAAGGAAGAAATACAATGCAATCTGGTGCTATTCGTCCCATTCCAAATATGTTACCTCGCCATCTATTTAACGAAGAACATGAAGCTTTTCGTGAAACGGTACGTAAATTCTATGAGAAGGAAGTTGTACCAAATACTGAAAAATATGAAAAACAACAACATGTGGACCGAGATCTTTGGAATAAAGCTGGTGCATTAGGTTTACTGTGCACCACCATGCCAGAACAATACGGTGGCTCAGGTGTGGATCGCCTATACAGTATGATTCTTATCGAAGAACAAGCATACGCAATGGACTCAAGTACAGGTTTCTCGCTACATTCCGATATTGTCGCCAACTATATCAATAACTTTGGAAACGAAGAACAAAAGCAAAAATGGCTCCCTAAAATGGCAACTGGTGAAACAGTGACCGCAATTGCCATGACAGAACCAGGCACAGGTTCAGATTTACAAGCTGTAAGAACTACAGCCGTTCTTGATGGCGATGAATATGTGATTAATGGTTCAAAAATATTTATTACCAATGGCTATTTGTGTGATATGGCCATCGTGGTCTGTAAAACAGGCAACAGTGATAAAGGCTCTGCCAATTTATCACTTATTATTGTTGAAGCTGACCGTGCTGGTTTTACTAAAGGTAAACCACTCAATAAAATTGGCATGAAAGGCCAAGATACATGTGAACTCTTCTTTGATAACGTTCGTGTTCCTAAAGAAAATCTTTTAGGCATGGAAGGTATGGGCTTTATTATGCTCATGAAAGAATTAGCATGGGAGCGTATGTTGGTTGCAATTATCTGCCAAGCTGGTGCAGAAGCAGCGTTTGCACATACTGTTCAATATACAAAAGATCGTAAAGCATTTGGCAAGCCAATTAGTGCTTTCCAAAATACACGTTTCAAACTCGCAGAACTACGTACTGAAATTGATTTCTGCCGTACCTATTTAGATCGTTGTATGGAATTACAACTTGAAGAAAAGTTGAGTGTTGAAGCTGCCGCAGCTGCTAAATATAAAATTTCGGATATGTTCTCGAAAATAGTCGATGAATGTCTTCAATTACATGGTGGTTATGGTTACATGCTGGAATACCCAATTGCTCGTGCTTATATTGATCACCGAGCAAACCGCATTTATGCAGGTACAAACGAAATTATGAAAGAATTAATCTCTAGGACACTTTAATACCAAGCATAAAAAAGGAGGCTATTTGCCTCCTTTTTTATTTCAAATCTTAAGACACTAGCTTTGGCTTACGTGTATTTACATCTGAATGTTTGTGAAAATGAAGAATACCATCATCAAATTTAGCATTTTGTAATGACTTTCTATCTTCAAGATAATTATTGGTTACTTGCCATGGAGCATGCTTACCTTGTTTTGGAAGCTCATGAGCTGCACGACTAATATAACCAGAAGACAATTTACCCATTACAGTATCTTCTTCCATTTCGTTTTTATTACCCGCTGGAATAACCTCATCATAGTTATTCTTGTCCATATAGTTTAATAGACGGGAAATATAATCAGCTGCAATATCAACTTTTAATGTCCAAGATGCATTCACATAGCCAATAATCATGGCCATATTTGGAATATCACTTAGCATAATGCCATTGTAAAGCATATGTTCTGAGGAGTTGATTGGCTTACCATCAACTTTAGCTTGAACACCACCCATAATTTGAACTTGTAAACCAGTTGCAGATACTATGATATCGGCATCAAGGTGTTTACCAGACTTTAATTGAATACCAGTTTCTGTAAATTTCTCAATCTGATCAGTTTCAACACTCGCCTTACCTTCACGAAGAATCTTAAATAGATCACCATCAGGTACTACACATAAACGCTGATCCCAAGGATTATAAGAAGGCGTAAAGTGTTTCATATCTACTTTACCCTTAAGCTGCATTTCAATTGCTTTTAAGAGTAAACGACGAACTGTTTTAGGATGCTTCTGAGATAATGCATAAATTGCGCGTTGCATACCAATATTACGAGCACGGGTAAATTTGTAAGCCGCCTCTTCAGACATAAATCTACGAGTCTTTTCATAGATGAAGTCAATAGAAGGAACAGTTGCAATATACGTAGGCGAACGTTGTAACATCGTCACATGACCTGCTCCACCTTTTGACATTGCTGGAACCAGAGTAATTGCAGTAGCTCCACTACCAATAATTACTACTTTCTTACCTGTATAGTCTAAGTTTTCTGGCCAATGCTGCGGATGAATGAGTTGACCTTTAAAAGCATCTTGATTAGGGAAAGTCGGAGCATAACCTTGGTCATAATTATAATAACCAGTACAACCTACAACAAAGTTAGCTACCCAAGTCTGTTGCTTTTTATTGCTATCCTCGACAACAACATGCCATTTCTTTGAAGTAGAATCATAATTTGCAGAAAGCACACGATGACCAAAGTGAATCTTTTCTTTTAATTTGAACTCATCAATTACTTCACCTAAATAACCTTTAATTGAAGCACCATCAGCCAGTACATTTGCTTTACACCATGGTTTAAAGTTGAAACCAAATGTAGACATATCTGAATCTGAACGAATACCAGGATAACGGAAAAGATCCCAAGTCCCCCCAAAAGATTCACGACGCTCCAAAATTTCAAATTGGCGCTGCGGAGAGTTTTTAGATAGATGGGCAGCAACTCCGATTCCTGAAATGCCGGCACCAATGATTAGAATATCAACTTGCTTTTCCATTTTATTTTTATACCCATTGTTGAGAATATGACTTTATTAAAGCACAATTTTGACAATACACAATGTCAAGTTTGACCGTTTATCCGCTTTTTTATGTCACTTGGGGACAATTTTTTATTTTTATAACTTTTAGAAAATAAAAAAGACCGGCATAAAGCCGGCCTTTTTCGAATAATATCAATTATTCAGCTGAAGTATTCACTTCACGATCTACAAGCTCAACGTAAGCCATCGGTGCTGCATCACCAGCACGGAAGCCCGCTTTAAGAACACGTAGATAACCGCCGTTACGTTCTTTGTAACGAGGGCCGAGTACGGTAAATAATTTACCTACAGTTGCAGCATTACGAGTACGAGCAAATGCTAAACGACGATTTGCTACAGTATCGTTTTTTGCTAGAGTGATTAAAGGCTCAGCAACACGACGTAATTCTTTAGCTTTAGGAACAGTTGTTTTGATCAACTCGTGTTCAAATAAAGAATTAGCCAAGTTTTGGAACATCGCTTTACGATGGCTGCTTGTACGGCCTAATTTCACACCACTATTACGATGACGCATGGTGATAGTCCTACTTAATTAACGGCTACGATAGGCAAAACGGTCGTCCATACGAAGACTAGCTGGTGGCCAGTTTTCAAGACGCATACCGAGTTGTAAGCCTTTCGATGCCAAAACATCTTTGATCTCTGTTAACGATTTTTTACCAAGGTTAGGCGTTTTTAACAACTCAACTTCAGTACGTTGAACGAGATCACCAATGTAGTAAATATTTTCTGCTTTCAAACAGTTAGCAGAACGAACAGTAAGCTCTAGATCATCTACTGGGCGAAGCAAGATTGGGTCAACTTCTTCACGAGGTTCTTGAGCAACTGGAGTTTGATCTTTCTGAAGATCAACAAAAATTGCAATTTGTTGTTGCAAGATTGTTGCCGCTTTGCGTATTGCTTCTTCCGGATCAACCGTTCCATTTGTTTCAAGGTCGATTACCAGTTTATCTAAATCGGTACGTTGTTCAACACGCGCATTTTCAACGGTGTAAGAAACACGTTTAATCGGACTATAAGAAGCATCTAATTGCAAACGACCTACTGGACGTGTTTCACCTTCAGGGAAACGAGAATCAGATGTTTCATAACCACGACCTTGAGAAACTTTCAAGCGCATTTTTAATGAACCTGAAGCACTCAAAGTACCAATTAAATGATCTGGGTTAACCACTTCAACATTATGAGGTAAACGAAGGTCAGCAGCAGTAATATCGCCAGGACCTTGTTTCTCTAATGTTAAATAAGCTTCATTTTGATCGAACAGCTTAATAGACAATCCTTTTAGGTTCAGCAAGAGCTCGACGATGTCCTGCTGCAAGCCTTCTAAAGTACTGTACTCGTGCTCGACACCTTCTATCTCTACTTCAACCACAGCAGCGCCAGGTAAAGAAGACAATAGAATGCGACGTAAAGCATTACCTAGAGTGTGGCCAAAACCACGCTCTAAAGGTTCTAGAATCACTTTTGCCGAGGTCCCGCTTACCGCTTCGACCTTGATCGCTTGCGGAGTGAGAAACTCGTTTGCAGTACGCGTCATTATTGCTACCTCAAGGATTATTTAGAATACAATTCTACAATCAAGCTTTCGTTGATTTCAGCAGGTAAATCAGAACGATCTGGTGCAGCTTTAAACGTACCTTCAAGTTTAGAATGATCAACATCAATCCAAGCTGGAATACCACGTTGAGCAGCTAATTCAATCGCGTTTTTAATACGCAATTGTTGTTTAGCACCTTCGTGAACCGCAATTACATCACCCGCTTTAACTTGAATAGACGCGATGTTTACACGACGACCATTCAAAGTAATGCTACGGTGACTTACTAACTGACGAGCTTCTGCACGTGTAGAACCAAAACCCATGCGATAAACAACGTTATCAAGACGGCTTTCAAGCAATTTCAACAAGTTCTCACCAGTTGCGCCTTTAACACGAGCTGCTTCTTTATAGTAGTTACTAAATTGACGCTCTAACACACCGTAAATACGACGGACTTTTTGTTTTTCACGTAATTGTAGTGAATACTCAGATTGCTTACCACCGCGAGCCTGACCATGTTGACCAGGTGCTTTGTTAGCTTTTTTAGTTTTGACGTCAAATGGTTTAACGCCAGATTTAAGTTGCAGGTCTGTCCCTTCGCGGCGAGAGAGTTTGCATTTTGGACCAATATAACGAGCCATGAATGTTTCTCCTTACACGCGACGTTTTTTAGGTGGACGGCAACCGTTGTGAGGAATTGGAGTCACATCGGTAATGCTGTTAATCTTATAACCCACTGCGCCTAATGCACGAACCGCAGACTCACGACCTGGACCAGGACCTTTTACAAGGACGTCTAGGTTTTTCAAACCGTAATCTAAAGCTGCTTTACCAGCAACTTCAGCAGCTACCTGAGCAGCAAACGGAGTTGATTTACGTGAACCACGGAAGCCTTGTCCACCTGAGGTAGCCCAAGCCAATGCATTACCTTGACGATCGGTAATCGTAACAATGGTGTTATTAAAAGACGCGTGAATGTGTGCAACACCTTCAGAGACGGTACGAGTGACCTTCTTGCGTGTGCGAGTATCTTTAGCCATCTTTTAGCTTCCAGAAATCTTACTTTTTAATCGGTTTGCGCGGACCTTTACGGGTACGTGCGTTAGTTTTGGTGCGTTGACCACGGACAGGCAAGCTGCGACGATGACGAAGGCCACGATAGCAACCTAAATCCATTAAACGTTTAATGTTCATGGAAATTTCGCGACGTAAGTCACCTTCGGTAGGAACCTTAGCAACTTCTGCACGAATCGCATCAAGCTGTGCATCGTCCAACTCACGAATCTTAGTAGTTTCAGTGATGCCAACTGTAGCTAAGATATTCTTAGCAGTATGGCGACCGATACCAAAGATATAAGTGAGGGAGATAACAGCATGCTTGTTATCCGGAATGTTTACACCGGCAATACGAGCCATTCACTTTTCTCCAAAAAGGCAGTAGAGATAATCAACCGCCCCACAAAAATCTTGAGGGGCGGATATTAACCCAATTCGCCTACTGAAATCAACAGGTCTTGATTAGATTAACCTTGACGCTGCTTATGACGAGGTTCTGCGCTACAAATCACGCGAATAACCCCATTACGACGGATAACTTTACAGCTACCACAAATTTTCTTTACAGAAGCTTGTACTTTCATGATGAAACCTCTAAGTGCGCTTATCCCTTAGGATGAGCAGTCGTTTTTCTCATTAATGTTTGATTGTCATATTGATGAGAAGTTAAATGCGCTTGTAGCTGAGCCATAAAGTCCATAACAACAACGACTACGATAAGTAATGAGGTACCACCTAAATAGAATGGAATACCAAAAGAACTCTGTAAAATCATTGGCATTAAACAAATGACTGTAATATAAATCGCACCAATAAACGTCAAACGATTAAGAATATGATCTAAGTAACGAGCAGTTTGCTCACCTGGGCGAATACCAGGCACATAAGCTCCGCTGCGTTTTAGATTTTCTGATACTTCCTTAGGGCTAAATACTAAAGCCGTATAAAAGTAACAGAAAAAGATAATTAACGCACCAAAGAGCACCAAATACAAAGGCTGTCCAGGCGACAATACCAGAGCTAAATCTTGTAAGCTACGCTTAATTAAACCAGCATTCGGATCTGCACTACCTACCCATTGACCCAAACTAGCTGGGAACAACAATAAAGAGCTTGCAAAAATCGCAGGAATCACACCAGCCATATTAATTTTTAATGGTAGATGTGTTTGCTGAGCTGTAAATATACGACGACCTTGTTGCTTTTGTGCATAGTTTACTGGAATACGACGCTGTGCTTTTTCAATAAACACAATCGCAGCCAATACGCCAAGAGACAAAAGACCAAAGATGACAAGACCAATCAAACTTGTTTGACCATTATCTACAGATGACACTGATTGCATAATTAATTTAGGCAAACCAGCAACAATACCTGCAAAAATAATCATTGAGATACCATTACCGATACCTCTTTCAGTGATTTGTTCACCTAACCACATTAAGAACATAGTTCCAGCGATAAGTGACGTAACAGCAGGAATATAAAATGCAAGACCCGTAGACAGAGTAATACCCTGACCAATTAAGCCTGCACACATACCTACTGCCTGAACCACTGCAAGTAATAATGTACCCTGACGCGTATATTGGTTAATTTTACGCTTACCTTGCTCCCCTTCCTTTTTCAAGGCTTCAAGAGAAGGAATCACTGTTGACATTAACTGCACAATAATTGATGCAGAAATATAAGGCATGATCCCTAAAGCAAGAATAGACATTCGCTCTAAAGCACCGCCAGAAAACATATTGAATAGCCCAAGAATAGTTCCTTGGTTTGCATGAAATAAATTTTCTAACGCAGCATTATTAATGCCTGGTACTGGAATATGCGCTCCTAGTCGAAAGACCAGCAATGCACCGATTAGAAAACTCATCCGGCGAATAATTTCACGGTATTTCACATGAAATGGCTGACCTTTCATCATGTTGACATGACCTGAAGAACTAGGAGACATAGACACTCGAGATTACTCCTCGACTTTACCGCCAGCTGCTTCAATTGCAGCTTTAGCGCCTTTAGTCAATGCAACACCTTGAACAGTGAATGCACGAGTGATTTCACCAGAAAGCACGATACGAGCACGAATTTGATCGCGACGAACAACATTCGCAGCTTTTAAAGTTTCAAGGCTAACAATGTCGCCTTCCACTTTAGTTAACTCAGACAAACGTACTTCAGCAGTTTTTAAAGCGATTTGGCTAGTGAAACCGAATTTAGGTAAACGACGATAAATCGCTGTTTGACCGCCTTCGAAACCTGGACGAACGCCACCACTTTTACGTGATTTTTGACCTTTGACACCACGGCCACCAGTCTTACCAACGCCAGAACCGATACCACGGCCTAAACGACGGTGTTCACGTTTTGCACCTTCTGCAGGTGCAAGCTCATTTAAACGCAGAGTCATGGCTTATTCCTCTACACTAACCATATAGTAGACTTTGTTGATCATACCACGGTTAGAAGGCGTATCTTGCACTTCTACAGTATGACCAATACGACGCAGACCTAAACCTTGTAAGCAAAGCTTGTGATTTTTCAAGCGATGTGAAGAAGATTTAGTCTGGGTAACTTTAATCGTTTTCATGATTGATTACCCTTGAATTTCTTCTACTGATTTACCACGTTTCGCAGCGACTTTCTCAGGAGAAGTCATATCACGCAAACCTTTAAAAGTTGCGTTTACTACGTTAGCAGCATTAGTAGAACCATAACATTTAGCAAGTACGTTATGTACACCTGCAGCTTCAAGAACGGCACGCATTGCGCCACCAGCGATTACGCCAGTACCTTCTGAAGCAGGTTGCATGTATACACGGCTTGCACCATGACGAGCATTCACAGGGTGTTGTAAAGTAGTACCAGCAAGGTCTACAGTGATCATGTTGCGACGAGCAGCTTCAAGCGCTTTAGAAATAGCAGCTGGAACTTCACGTGCTTTACCACGACCAAAACCAACACGACCATTACCATCACCCACAACTGTTAATGCTGTGAAAGAGAAGATACGACCGCCCTTAACAACTTTGGCTACACGATCAACGGCAACCAGCTTTTCAACAAGACCTTCGTTTTGTTCAACTTTAGCCATGATTAGAACTCCAAGCCGTTTTCACGAGCAGCATCAGCCAAGGCTTTGATACGACCATGATATTTAAAACCAGAACGGTCAAATGCAACTTTAGTTACACCAGCTGCTTTCGCACGTTCTGCGATTAAAGCACCTACTTTAGTAGCTGCATCTACATTACCTGTAGTACCGCTACGTAAAGATGCATCCAAAGTTGAAGCTTGCGCTAAAACTTTGCCACCATCTGCTGAAATAACTTGAGCATAGATGTGACGCGGAGTGCGGTTTACACACAAACGAGTCGCACCCAATGCACGAATGTGCAAGCGTGTGCTTTTCGCACGACGCAAACGGGATTGTTTCTTTTCGTTCATAAGAACCTCGCGCCTTATTTCTTCTTAGCTTCTTTACGAAGAATGACTTCATCCGAATAACGAACACCTTTACCTTTATATGGTTCAGGAGCACGGTATGCACGGATTTCTGCCGCTACTTGACCTAACAACTGCTTGTTTGCTGATTTCAAAATGATTTCAGTAGCAGTTGGAGTTTCCGCTGTTACACCTTCTGGTAAAGCGTAGTCAATTGGGTGTGAGTAACCAAGGTTAAGGTTTACAACAGTACCTTTAACCGCAGCTTTATAACCAACACCAACTAGCTGCAACTTACGTTCGAAGCCTTCGCTAACACCTTTTACAAGGTTGTTCAATACAGCGCGAGCAGTACCAGCTTGCATCCAAGCATCTTTCGATTCTTTAACTGGAGCAAGTTGAAGTTTACCTTCTTCCTGTTTTAGCTCGACCAGCGCATGCAGGTTGAAAGACAATGTACCTTTAGTGCCTTTCACTTCGACCTGCCGGCCGTTCTGAGTAACTGCTACACCATTAGGTACAGTTACTGGGGCTTTAGCCACACGAGACATGAGGAATCACCTATTAAGAAACAAAAGCAATAACTTCACCACCAACGCCCGCAGCACGTGCAGCGCGATCAGTCATGATGCCTTTGCTTGTAGAAACAATTGCAATACCTAAACCTTGCTTAACGCTTGGAAGTTTATCTTTACCACGGTATTGGCGAAGACCTGGACGGCTTACGCGCTTAACCATTTCGATAACTGGTTTGCCTTCGAAATATTTTAAAGTAATAGTCAAAGTAGATTTTGTCTCTTCTTGAGCAACTTCTACATTTGAAATATAACCTTCTTGTTGAAGTACGTTTGCAATAGCAACTTTCAACTTAGAAGAAGGCATAGAAACAGTTTGTTTCTTAGCCATTTGTGCGTTACGAACACGTGTTAGCATGTCGGCAACGGTATCTTGCATACTCATTTAGTCGCTCCTTACCAGCTTGCCTTAACAACGCCTGGTACATCACCTTGCATTACTGTGTCACGTAGTTTGTTACGGCTTAAACCGAACTTACGGAAGTAACCATGAGGACGACCAGTTAAACCACAACGGTTACGAAGACGTACCGGAGATGCATTACGCGGCAATGCTTGTAACTTTAACATCGCTTCGAAACGCTCTTCGTCGCTAGCATTTACGTTTGCAATCGTAGCTTTTAATTCAGCACGTTTTGCAGCGTATTTAGCAACAGTTTTTTCGCGTTTCAATTCGCGATTAATCATACCTTTCTTAGCCATATCGACCTCTTATTTGAACGGGAAGCCGAATGCACGCATAAGCGCACGGCCTTCGTCATCGGTGCGAGCAGTCGTAGTAATGGTAATATCCATACCACGAATACGATCAATCTTATCGAAATCGATTTCAGGGAAAACGATTTGCTCTTTCAAACCCATTGAGTAGTTACCACGACCATCAAATGATTTCGCAGAGAAACCACGGAAGTCACGGATACGAGGGATTGCGATAGAGATCAAACGGTCCAAGAATTCGTACATTTGGTCGCCACGTAAAGTAACTTTACAACCAATCGGCCAACCATCACGGATTTTGAAACCTGCGATAGATTTACGAGCAAGTGTAATTACTGGTTTTTGACCAGCAATTAATTGCATGTCGACTACAGCGCCATCTAATAATTTCTTATCAGTTGCAGCTGCGCCTACACCCATGTTTAGGGTAATTTTTGTGATGCGTGGAATTTCCATCACGTTCTTAATGCTAAGTTCTTCTTTTAACTTTGCTTTAAGTTCATCATTGTAACGTGCTTTAAGTCTGGCCATTGCCTTTTCAACCTATTACTTCGCTACCGCCACTGATTCACCATTTGATTTATAAACGCGAGTTTTCACGCCATCAATCACTTGGTAACCAACACGGTCAGCCTTCTGGGTTGTAGCATTTAAAATTGCCACGTTTGAAATATGAAGCGAAGCTTCTTGAGTAACTACACCGCCTTCAGCGCCAGTTACACGATTCGGCTTTTGATGCTTCTTCACTAAGTTAAGGCCTTCAACCTTAACGCGGTCTTCAGAAACAGACAATACAGTACCCTGTTTGCCTTTTTCTTTACCTGCGATCACGATAACTTGATCGCCTTTTTTAATCTTAGCCATGATTGCCTCTTATAGAACTTCAGGAGCCAATGAAATGATTTTCATGAACTGTTCAGTACGAAGTTCACGAGTCACTGGTCCGAAGATACGAGTAGCAATCGGAGCTTTGTTGTTGTTCAAGATAACTGCAGCATTATCATCAAAACGGATCACAGAACCATCTGGACGACGAATGCCGAATTTAGTACGAACTACAACCGCATTCATCACGTCACCTTTTTTAACACGTGCGCGTGGGATTGCTTCTTTTACAGTAACTTTAATAATGTCGCCAACAGAAGCATAACGACGATGTGAACCACCAAGTACTTTAATACATTGTACGCGGCGAGCACCACTGTTGTCTGCTACGTCGAGCATAGTTTCGGTTTGAATCATTGCCCTACTCCAAAACCGAGCATCACCGGTCACAATTTCGAAAGGCTCAAAGAGTACTCGAAATTGACCGATGATGCAACAAGAACGTCGAATTACTCAGCAGCTGCTTCAACTACTTCCACTAAAGTCCAAGCTTTAGTTTTAGAAATTGGGCGGCTTTCTTTAATGGTTACAACATCGCCAATTTTAGCAACGTTGTTCTCATCATGAGCGTGTAACTTAGTTGAACGGCGAATTGACTTGCCATACAACGGGTGTTGAACGCGGCGTTCAATAAGAACAACAATAGATTTATCCATTTTGTCACTTACGACTTTGCCGGTTAACGTGCGGACTGTTTTTTCACTCATTGTCCGTTCCCCTGTTTTTCGGTAAGGAGTGTCTTAATACGAGCAATTGTCTTACGAGCAATTTGCACTTCGTGCGATTTACCCAACTGACCAGTTGCTTTCGCCATACGAAGACGGAATTGGTTAAGCTGTTGCTCATCAAGCAAAGCTTTCAACTCTTCTACCGATTTTTCACGTAGATCTTTAGTTTTCATTACATTACCGTCCGAGTCACGATAGTGGTTTTAAACGGAAGCTTAGCAGCAGCTAAAGCAAATGCTTCACGCGCTAATTCTTCGTTCACACCTTCAATTTCGTACAGGATCTTACCTGGTTGGATCTGGCAAACCCAGTATTCCACGCTACCCTTACCTTTACCCATACGCACTTCAAGAGGCTTTTGAGTAATTGGTTTATCCGGGAATACGCGAATAAAGATTTTACCACCACGCTTAATACGGCGGCTAATAGTACGACGTGCAGCTTCAATCTGACGCGCAGTCATACGACCACGTTCAGTTGCTTTAATTGCAATCGAACCAAATGATACTGTACTACCACGATGCGCTAGACCAGTGTTACGGCCTTTGTGCACTTTACGGAATTTGGTACGTTTAGGTTGCAACATGGATTATTCTCCCTTGTCAGCAGCACGGTCACCGCGACGACCACGACGCTCTTGACCTTCACCACGGCCACGACCACGTTTAGCTGGACGATCTTCAGCAGGAGCAGGGTTCATGACTTGTTTCATGCCACCTAAGATCTCGCCACGGAAAATCCAAACTTTAACACCAATCGTACCGTAAGTTGTTTCTGCACGCATAGTTGCATAGTCAATGTCTGCACGTAATGTATGCAAAGGTACACGACCTTCACGATACCATTCTGTACGAGCAATCTCTGCACCACCTAAACGGCCAGACACTTCAACTTTGATACCTTTAGCACCAGCACGCATAGTGTTTTGAACCGCACGCTTCATAGCACGACGGAACATAACACGCTTTTCTAATTGAGAAGCAATTGCTTCAGCAACTAAACGCGCATCTAAGTCTGGGCGATCAATTTCGTTGATACTTACTTGCGCTGGAACACCCATAATGCTGGTAAGTTCGCGCTGTAATTTCTCAATATCTTCGCCTTTTTTACCGATTACGATACCAGGACGAGCTGTACTAATAGTTACTTTAGCAGCGCCTGATGGACGTTCGATAAGAATATTGCTTACCATCGCATTCTTAAGCTTTTTAGTTAAAAACTCACGAACTTGAAGATCTTTAAGCAAGTATTCAGCGTATTGTTTCGGATTCGCATACCAGTTAGCGTTATGACGTTTCACAACACCTAGGCGGATACCGATTGGATGAACCTTCTGACCCATATCAAACCCCTACCTTAACGGTGATGTGACAAGTACGCTTAGTAATACGATCTGCACGGCCTTTAGCACGTGGCATAATACGTTTAAGGCTCATGCCTTCATCAACGTAAATCGTAGAAACTTTAAGATCGTCAACATCTAAACTGTTATTGTGTTCAGCGTTTGCAATCGCAGATTCTAATGCTTTTTTCACTAAAACAGCAGCTTTTTTATTGCTGAAGTTTAAGATGTTTAAAGCATGCGCAACAGATTTGCCGCGAATAAGATCTGCAACCAAACGTGCCTTTTGTGCCGAGATAGCGGCACCGCGTAATTTAGCAGTTACTTCCATCATGACACCTATTAACGTTTAGATTTCTTGTCAACACCGTGACCACGATAGGTACGAGTTGGCGCGAATTCACCGAGTTTATGACCAACCATATGCTCAGTAACAATTACTGGAACGTGATTACGACCATTATGAACAGAGATTGTTAAACCAACAAAATCTGGAAGGATCATCGAACGACGAGACCAAGTTTTAATCGGCTTGCGAGAGTTACTAGCAACAGCCGCTTCAACCTTAGCGAACAAGTGCGCATCGACGAATGGGCCTTTTTTCAGAGAACGAGGCATTAGTCAGATTCCTTTACTTGACGCGACGGTCGCGAATAATCATCTTAGTCGTACGCTTATTGGTACGTGTCTTGTACCCTTTAGCTTTTTGACCCCATGGGCTTACAGGTTGAATACCTTTGTTACGCCCTTCACCACCACCGTGCGGGTGATCAACTGGGTTCATCGCCATACCACGTACGGTAGGACGAACACCACGCCAGCGCGAAGCACCAGCTTTACCCAATGAACGAAGGTTGTTTTCTTGGTTAGAAACTTCACCAATTACAGCGCGGCATTCAACATGAATTTTACGCATTTCACCTGAACGAAGGCGAACAATTGCGTAAGAACCATCACGACCCAACAACTGAACAGAAGCACCAGCAGAACGCGCTAATTGCGCACCCTTACCAATTTTAAGTTCGATGTTATGAAGCGTAGAACCGATCGGCATATTACGAAGTGGCAAGCAGTTACCTGGACGAATTGGAGCATCGTTACCAGATTGTACTTTATCGCCAGCACGTAAACCTTTAGGAGCAATGATATAACGACGCTCACCATCAGCATATTTCAATAAAGCAATATGTGCTGTACGGTTTGGATCGTATTCAATGCGCTCTACAACAGCTGGAATGCCGTCTTTGTTACGCTTAAAGTCAACGATACGATAGTGTTGTTTATGACCACCACCAACGTGACGAGTAGTAATGTGACCGTTGTTATTACGACCACCAGTACGTTTTTTAGCTTCAACCAACGGTGCGTAAGGAGCGCCTTTGTGAAGGTGGTCATGAACCACTTTCTCTACAAAGCGACGTCCTGGAGACGTTGGCTTACATTTTTGAATCGGCATAATTTTCGTCCTTATTCCGCTGCGCTTTCAGCGGTATCGCCCAAGTCAGCCATTTCAACATCTTGGCCGGCTTTCAGGGTGACGTATGCTTTTTTAACATCAGAACGACGTCCTAATGTTTTACCAAAGCGCTTAGTTTTACCTTTAGTAATAGTAGTGTTAACTTTAACAACTTCTACACCAAAAAGTTTTTCAACTGCTTTTTTAACTTCAAGTTTAGTAGCATTGATGTCTACTTTAAATACTTGAACGCCAACAGTATCACCTAAAACTTGTGCCTTTTCTGAGAAGACTGGTCCTTTAAGGACTTGATAGATACGTTCGTTGTTCATCCGAGTTCTACCTCAATTTTCTTAGCAGCAGCTACAGACATCACAACTTTATCAAACGCGATCAAGCTCACAGGATCGATTGCAGTTGCATCTACCACATCTACATGTGGAAGGTTGCGTGCTGCAAGATATAAGTTCTCATCTACAGCGTCAGTAACGATTAATGCACGAGCAGCATTTAAGTCGTTAAGCTTTGCAAGCAATTCTTTAGTTTTTGGAGCAGCAACAGCAAACTCTTCAACTAATACAAGACGATCTTGGCGAACAAGTTCAGCTAAGATACATTGCATTGCACCGCGGTACATCTTACGGTTTACTTTTTGAGACCAATCTTGTGGACGAGCAGCAAAAGTTTTACCACCACCAACCCAGATAGGGCTACGAATAGAACCCGCACGAGCACGACCAGTACCTTTTTGACGGAATGGCTTTTTACCACCGCCAGAAACGTCTGCACGCGATTTTTGAGCACGAGTACCTTGACGACCACCTGCTAAGTAAGCAGTAACAACTTGGTGTACAAGAGCTTCGTTAAATTCACGTCCGAAAGCAACTTCAGACAATTCAACAGCAGAGCCGGAAACAGTTTTCAAATTCACGGTATTTCCCCTCAGGCCTTGATGGTAGGACGTACAATTACGTCGCCGCCAGTTGCACCAGGAATTGCACCTTTAACAACTAAAACAGAACGTTCAGCGTCAATAGATACGATTTCAAGACCTTGTACTGTTACGCGTTCGTCACCTAAGTGACCAGCCATTTTTTTGCCTTTGAACACGCGTCCAGGAGTTTGGTTTTGACCTGTAGAACCTAATACACGGTGAGAAACTGAGTTACCGTGAGTAGCGTCTTGGGTACGGAAGTTCCAACGTTTAACACCACCTTGGAAACCTTTACCTTTTGATTGACCAGTTACGTCAACAACTTGACCAACTGTGAACAAATCAACGCCGATAGTACCACCAACTTCACGACCTTCAAGCTCAGCTTCAGTAACACGGAACTCTTTAACTAAACGACCAGCAGCAACACCAGCTTTCGCGAAGTGACCTTTCTGAGCGTTAGTTACGCGAGATTCGCGACGTTCACCAGTAGTTACTTGAACAGCTTGATAACCATCAGTTTCAAGTGTTTTGATTTGCGTAATGCGGTTTGGATCGACTTCGATGACTGTAACAGGTACAGAAACACCAGCATCTGTAAAGATGCGAGTCATACCACATTTGCGACCGACTAAACCAATAGCCATGTGCATAAACCTCTAAAAAAGCGGCCTAATTAACTAATCGTTAATTAACCGAAAGCCTTAACCCAAAGCGATCTGAACATCAACACCAGCTGCAAGATCTAATTTCATCAATGCATCAACAGTTTTATCTGTAGGTTGAACGATGTCGATCAAACGTTTGTAGGTGCGGATTTCGTACTGGTCACGCGCATCTTTGTTAACGTGCGGTGAAGTAAGAACGTTGAAGCGTTCGATGCGAGTAGGCATCGGAATTGGACCACACACTTGTGCGCCAGTACGCTTAGCGGTTTCTACGATCTCTTGAGCAGATTGATCAATCAGACGATGATCAAAAGACTTAAGACGGATACGAATTCTCTGGTTAGACATACCAGTAAACTCCAAGCCAAATATATAAAGAATCACCTTTGACGCATCTCACCCATTGGTAAGTGTCAAAGGCAGTGATAATCACTAAGGTCATGATCGATGCCACGACTGTAATGCACATTTACTACTTTCTTCGCAGTAAATGCCCTCTTATTGAGGGTCGCTCATTATAACGATTGTTTAAGTCTTATGCAATTCTCTTTTTCTATTTTTTGCTCAAATCCTGTTTTAGTTAATCATTTTAGGTATTTATTACAAATTCAATCGCTTTATTTAAAAGCTGATTACCCTGTTCAAATTTTTTTGCCTCTGAATATTCAAGCTCACGTGTAGATTGCACATATTCCCCACTAAAAATTGAAAGTTCTTCCTCATTTTCCAAAAGAAGTTTTAGGGCTGCTGGGGTCATCTCTGGATGAAACTGAAAGCCTAGTACATTCTTTCCAATCTGGTACATTTGATTACGACAAGCATTGCTCTCAGCCAAACGTATAGCACCTTTAGGTATTTCAAATGTTTCGCTATGCCACTGCATCACATTAATTTCTTCAGGCAAAGGAAAGCTTTCCTGAGGTAAGTTTGCAACTCTTTGAACTGTCGACCATCCAAGTTCTTGATAACGATTACGGCTAACCGCTGCACCCAATGCATTTGCGATCAGTTGGCCTCCCAAGCAAAGACCTATAGCTGGCTTACCTGCCGCTAAATATCGACGTAGCCATCTTTTCTCTATTTTCAGCCATGGGTAATTTGCTTCGTCATTAACACTCATGGTTCCACCCATAACCAATAACAAATCAACTTCTTCAATTCGTGGCAAAGCTTCTATTTCAAGAGAACGGTCAACTGGAAGTGCAAAAAACTCAGTAGAGCTAATAGTTGCATGATGAGCTTTTAAAAATGAGTAGCAACTTCCAAAACCTTCACCAGCAATATGTTGGAAATAGTGAACACGTAAATGCGACTTCATGCGCTTAAACCTATTGTTGTTAGAATGTTGGTTAGATCTTTGCAAAAATAAAGCCAAGTTTTTAGTGAATGTTACAGCAGTAACGAAACATCTTAGAAATAATCAAAAATCTAGCGAATAAGTAAGTTTTCTCTTAATCTAATCTTATTATTTAAAGTACAGCGCCCTATGAAAAAGCATAACAATTTTCAAACCCAACTCATTCATGCACCACGAAAAGCACCTCAGTTTATCGAGACCGTGCAACCTCCCTTATTTCGTGCATCAACTATTATTTTCAAATCAACTACGCACCTTTTTGATCGCCATTGGACTGACCCTTATGATTATAGCTATGGGACGCATGGCACACCTACCACATTCACTTTAGCCGACAATATTGCGCAAATAGAGGGTGGTTTGTACGGCTTACTTGCACCAAGTGGTTTATCTGCAATAAATATAGTTAACTCTGCTTTCTTAGGAACAGGTGATGAAGTTTGGGTACCAGACAATATATATGGTCCAAACCTAGAGCATTTAAACTATTTAAAAGCACAATATGGCATCAGGGTTAAAGTTTATAATTCAATTGATGTTTCAACTTTTCAACCTACTGAACAAACCAAGCTTTTATGGCTAGAGGCCGCGGGCTCTGTCACTATGGAGTTTCCAAATCTTAAAGAGTTAGTAAAAAAGGCAAAAGCTCAAGGTGTTTTAACAGCTTTAGATAACACCTGGGGGGCTGGGCTTGCATTTAATGCTTTTGATTTTTCTAACGAACATCTATCAGTTGACTTAACTGTGCATGCACTTACCAAATATCCAAGTGGTGGTGGCGATATATTGATGGGTAGCATTGTAACTCGTGATGAAAAACTATATCACCGCCTGTTCCGTACACATGCAATTCTAGGTATTGCTATTTCAGGAGATGATGCAGCACAAGTTCAGCGTAGCCTCGCACACATGTCTCTACGATATGAACAGCAATCAAATAATGCGAAAACTTTATTGGAATGGTTAAAGCAACAGCCTCAATTTGCACAAGTTCTACATCCAAGTGATAAAGCTTCCCCAGGTCATCAATATTGGCAAGAGATTTGCACTACAGGTAAGAGTGCAGGATTAGTCAGTGTCATATTTAAACCTGATTATGATATTTCAGCTATACGTCGCTTTTGCGATGCTCTTAAGCTATTTAAACTTGGTTTTAGTTGGGGTGGTCCAGTTAGTCTTGTCATGCTTTATGATCTAAAAATGATGCGAAAACTTGAAAATACACATTTACAACAAGGTTTATTGGTTCGTTTGTGTATAGGTCTGGAAGATCCGCAAGATTTAATTCAAGATATCGAAAATGCGCTGAAATATTTGTAAAACGACAAGATCAACAGTGACTCACACCGAAGGATAAAAATATATGGGTACACCGATTGTTATTGCTAAAAATATTAATGACACCTCTAAAGAAATTGTTTTGCTTTCTCAATTTGCTAACCGGCATGGTTTAATTGCAGGTGCTACGGGTACAGGTAAAACAGTCACTCTAAAGGTTCTTGCAGAAAGTTTTTCTAGAATCGGTGTTCCCGTCTTTCTTGCCGACGCAAAAGGCGATGTTTCTAGCCTAGCAAAAGCTGGAGAGGCTTCGGATAAATTTAATGAGCGTTTAAAGCTTCTACAAATTGATAGCGTTCCTTTTGCTGCCAATCCCGTTATTTTTTGGGATTTATTTGGGCAACAAGGCCATCCTATTCGAACCACTATTTCTGAAATTGGGCCAATTTTATTAGCACGTATACTCAATCTAAATGACACTCAAGAAGGTGTTCTATCTGCTGTTTTCCGCATCGCAGATGATCAAGGATTACTGTTAGTCGACTTTAAAGACCTAAAAGCCATGATCACTTTTGTGAGTGAACATGCAGCGGAATTTAAAGCTGAGTACGGCAACTTATCTCCAGCCAGTTTAGGAGCAATTCAGCGCAATTTGCTCGCTCTTGCCGACCAAGGTGGGGATCAATTCTTTGGAGAGCCAGCTTTAAATATTCTGGACTTTATACAAACCGATGCTAATGGCCGCGGCTATATCAATATTCTTGCTGCTGACAAGCTAATGAATACACCCAAGCTATACGCTACTTTTTTATTATGGATGCTTTCCGAATTATTTGAACAGCTTCCAGAAGTTGGCGATATGGATAAACCAAAACTCGTGTTTTTCTTCGATGAAGCTCACTTGTTATTTGATAATGCCAGTCAAGCTTTACAACAGAAAATTGAACAAGTTGTACGTTTAATTCGCTCTAAAGGTGTCGGTATTTATTTTATTACTCAAAATCCACTTGATTTACCAGAAAGTGTTTTGGGTCAGCTTGGTAACCGCGTACAACATGCTCTACGCGCATTTACTCCGAAAGATCAAAAGGCAGTAAAAACTGCTGCAGATACGTTTCGTGCTAATCCTAATTTCAAAGTGGATGAAGCGATTACACAGCTAGCAGTAGGTGAAGCCCTCATTAGTTGCCTAGATGAACAAGGTACTCCACAAATTGTAGAGCGTGGCTGGGTGATGGCCCCCTACTCCTCTTTTACACCCATTACACCTGAAGAACGAAAAACCCTAATTTCCCAAAGTATTATTGCTGGTGTCTATGAACAAGTTGTAGACCGTGAGAGCGCTTATGAAATGCTCCAAAATAAAGTTGCTGAACGTGAGCAGCAAAAACAGGATGCTGAGCTTGCCAAAGAGCAAGAAGCTTTAGCGAAGCAACAAGCCAAGGAACAAGAACGTTTAGCACGAGAACAGCAAAAGGAAGAAGAACGTGCTGCAAAAGAACGAGCAAAACTAACTCAAGATATAGTGGGAACTTTTGCAAAAAGCGCTGCACGCACTTTAGGCGGCAGTACAGGACAGAAATTGGTACGCGGATTACTTGGCTCATTATTTGGAAAATAGACCATTTAAATCAGCACTTTATTTTAAGGGATTTTATATCCCTTAAATTTTTTATGGTTTTATTAAGAAAACTATTGCGATTAATTTTTATAAGATGTATTTTAAATACATCTTATAAAGCCAGATAATTAAGGTCTAGCCATGACTCCACAACAAATTGAACTCGTAAAATCTACTGTACCTGTATTGCGTGAACACGGCGTTACACTGACCACATACTTTTATAAGCGGATGTTAAATAACAGTCCTGAATTAAAAAATGTTTTTAACCTAGATGACCAGACAAGCTTACGCCAACCTCGCGCCCTCGCAGCAGCAGTACTCGCATATGCTGAAAATATTGAAAATCCTACAGTGCTTGCCAAAGCAGTTGAGCGTATTACCACTAAGCACGTAAGTTTAGATATTCAACCAGATCAATATGTAATTGTTGGAGACAACTTACTTCATTCAATTAGTGAAGTTTTAAATGTCCCATTTGAATCAGAACTGATTGAAGCGTGGAAACAAGCTTATTTACAGTTGGCAGATATTTTAATTGGCGTTGAAAAACAAAAATATGAACAGCTTGAAAGCTTAAAAGGTGGATGGGCTGGCTGGCGTTCATTTGAAATTACACAAATTGATCCACTTGAGTCTGGCAAGCGCTTTACGTTAAAAGCGACTGATCATGAAGATGTACTGACTAGCCCAGCAAATGCTTTTATTTCAGTAAAAGTTCAAGTTCCTGAGCAACAACTGGAACAACCTAAAGCATTTAAATTTACAGAAGCTCAGGAAAATAATGCGTACCACTTTGAGGTGCAGCCAGAAGAAAATCATACTGAATTTTCCGTTGCTAATATTTTACTTGAGCACTATAGAGTGGGTGACCAAGTACAAGTTTCAGCTCCTTTAACGCTCTAATATAAAAAGCTCTGGCCTGAAAGTTTTCTTCTTTAGACTTTCAGGCTAAGATGATCGTCCGTCAACCTTTAGTTTTTGGTGATCATGCAACTTAATAAATTTACCGATTATGCTTTACGAATATTAATGTACGTCGCTCGACCAAGTGATGCACCGTATACGATTGCAGAAATCGCGAAAGATTTGCATGTTTCGCAAAACCATCTGGTTAAAGTTGTTCATTTCATGGGTAAGCAAGAATGGATTATTACCATTCGCGGCAAAGGTGGAGGAATTCGCTTAAATCCTAATGCACTAAACTCAAATTTGGGTGCAATTGTTCGTATATTACAAGGTGATAATCAAATCGTTGAATGCAATACACCACCATGTGTTTTACGCTCTCATTGTGGCTTAAAAGGAATTCTCGATCAGGCTTTAGAAAGTTTTTATCAAAGCTTAGACCAGTACACACTTGGAGAAGTCTTACAAAAGCCGAGATCTGCTTCAAATACCTCTCCGATAGACTTTTTGCAAATCTAAACTTCGTAATTCTATTTATCTTTACAAGCAAGCTTACTGAAAATTAGCAAGAATAACCAAGCTCCTTTATACTAGGCGCGAGCCCTCTCATTTAAAAAGTTATTTTTTATGCGTCGTAGTGAAAAATCGAAAGACACCAAAGCCAGACTCGCACCCAAACAAAAGATCAGTTATGAAAAGAAACCAGATCCAGCGATCACGGAATATGCCGTACAATCTCTGAACTGGTTACGCCAAGCTGAGTTTTTAATGAGTGCACCTAAATTGGCACTTTGTGTTGAAGATAGTGGCTACGAGATTGCTTTTGCAGGACGCTCAAATGCTGGTAAGTCTAGTGCTATTAATGCCTTAACCAACAAAAAACAACTTGCACGCGCCTCAAAAAAACCTGGCCGTACACAAATGATTAACTTCTTCAGCCTAGGTAATCCTGATCAGCGCCTAGTTGACCTTCCTGGTTATGGTTATGCTGCCGTACCAGAGGACATGAAACGTGTATGGCAAAAAGAATTAGAGAACTATCTAATCCATCGTAAAAGCTTACAAGGATTAGTTTTACTTATGGATATTCGCCACCCTTTACAGCACTTTGACATGATGATGTTAGAGTGGGCTTATTCACGCCATCTATTTGTACATATTCTTTTAACTAAAGCAGACAAACTTAATCGTGGCCCAGCAAACAAAGTCTTGCTTGAAGTTAAACAACAACTGAAAAAAATGAAGCTTGATTTCTCGATTCAGCTTTTCTCTTCATTGAACAAACTAGGCTTAGAAGAACTCGCCAGTGTAATGGCTGGACGCTTACATTTTACGCTTGATCAAGAGCCAGAATTTAACGTTGATGCGATTCCTGAAGCAAGCGATGAGGATGCTGAAGAGTAAATCGTCATAACAGATACAATTTCTTTATCAAATTTATATTCAAATGGCCCCTATTGCTAAACACAAATGCAGGGGCTTTTTTTATACTCGTTATAACTTCATCGAGTTAAAAATCAGGACTAAATGATGAAATTGCTATCTTTTTTGAAGAATAAGGCTTTAGGTTCTTCTATTGATTATAAAATTCTTCCACGCAAGGTGAAATTTGATTGGAAAGACACGCCTGTAGACTGGATTCCAAACCAACCGTTTGCAAGTTACTTTATTAATGAAATTAATAATATCTTGCCTGCTGGAGAGTTCTGGTTCTGCCGTTTATATAACAAAGTTTTACCTCGCATTACCGATGAAAAACTTAAACAGGACGTTCAAGCATTTATTCGCCAAGAGGCTATGCATGCAAATGCACACTCTTCTGCCAATAAAGAATATTTAAGTGCACGTAATATTGATATCCAGAGAAATCTGGACATTATGAATTATCTATTTACCACCGCTTTGGCAGATAAACCTTTTGACAAAGAAGTGCCTCAGTTCTTGCAAGAGCAATGGGATTTATTCCGTTTAGGTGTTATTGCAACTGTTGAGCATATGACCTGTGTACTCGGTAAATATGCGCTTTATAACAACCGTTGGGAGGAACTAGGCGCAGACCCTGAAATGGTTGATCTGGTTAAATGGCATGGTTCTGAAGAAATTGAACATCGCACAGTAGCGTTTGATTTATATCGTCATCTTGGTGGCGGATATATTCCACGTTACTACTTAAGCATTGCAGTTATTACCCTTGTGCTGGGATTGTGGGTAGATGGTGCAGCACATATCATGAAGCAAGATCCTCGCTTTGCCGATGCTGCCAAATCTAAATTTTTTCCAGCTTGGGTTGCTGTAGAGTGGTATAAGATTAGCCGTAAGGATAATCAGGTATTACCAAATCCGTTTTGGCTTATTGCTCAGCAAATTGATTACCTCATGCCTTGGTATGATCCAGTTAAAGAAGGTAGCACTGAAGATGCGGTAAGTTATTTATCTCAATCTCCAGCAGCAAAAAGAGCCGAGCTACAAGCCGCTTAAAAATAAAAAAAGCAGGATATAAATCCTGCTTTTTTATTGAGTGATCAGATACTGATATCTTTCTCTTTGGTATATCGATCTACAACCACACTAATCATCATATCGCCCTGCACATTTACCACCGTTCTTACTGTATCGAGCAACCGGTCGATTGGAAGTAAAATAGCAATTGCTTCGGCTGGTAGACCCACAGACTGCAATACCATAATCATGGTGACCATACCTGCACTCGGAATTCCCGGTGCTCCAAGTGATGCAATCATCGCAGTTAAACACACAACAATTTGCTGAGTTAGGTTTAAGTCTAGTCCAACTAAATTTGCAACAAAGAGCGCAGCGGCAGCTTCATATAAAGCTGTACCATCCATGTTAAGCTGCGAGCCTAGTGGAATAACAAAACCTGCCGTTTGAGGACGAACACCTAAGTTTTCCTGTGTACATTTCATACTCAGTGGCATTGTTGCCGAACTAGAACTTGTTGCAAATGCAGTAATTAAGGCTGTACGCGTACCTTTGAAAAAAGTCCAAGGGCTCATACGACCAACAATCCAAAGCAGTAATGGCAAAACAACAGCACCATGAAAAATAGTGGTTCCAGTTACCACAACAGCAAACTCTGCCAAGCGACTTAATACTGAAATATCTTCTGTCGCCATTAATTTAGCAAGTAATGCAAAAATTCCTAATGGTGCCAGTTTCATTACCCATCCAACCAGCATCATCATCATTTCAAAAAACTGATGACTCAATAAACGAATACTCTTAAAACGCTCACCACCTTGAACCAATGCAAAACCTACAAATAGTGCAAATACCACAACAGCTAAAACATTTCCGTCGCTAAATGCTTTAAAGGGATTAATTAAAGTATTTTGAATAAAGTTAGTAAAAAAAGTTGCTGGATTTAAACTATCTGGTGCTTGATAGCTCTGCATTGATGCCTGAAAAATTGAAATATCCACGCCTCGGCCCACCTCAAATAAATGAGCACAGCCAATACCTAAGATTAAGGCCAATGTGGTGGTGGTGATAAAACATAAAAATGTGATTTTCCAAACAGGACCTAGCTGTCCGCCTGCCTGTAAATTTGAAACTCCAACTACAATCGAGCTAAAAATTAATGGCACCAACAACATTTTGAGTAGCCCAATAAAAACACTACTCAATATACCCAAGCCATATAAACTATGCTTTACAAAAGCAGTATCAGGATACATGGTGAGTAGGAAGCCAAAGGCTAAACCTAAAATCGCGGCAATCAGAATTTGTGTATTTAAGTTCATATCAACGTTATTTTTTTCAGTAGGCAATACTTTTGCAAATATGACATGAGCTTGATTTTCATTCGAGCAATTTTTTGTCACATGCTTTGAATTAAAAATAAAAAAGCCATCTTTTTAGATGGCTCATTATTAATTATTGAGTTTCAATTTCCCGCAAACGTATCAAACCCTCTTGCACCGTACTACAAACGAGCTGCCCATTTTGCCACATACGGCCAAAGTTTAGACCGCGAGAAGCTGCGCTCACTGTGGCTTCCATGTCATAAAGCATCCATTCATCAGCACGAAGTGGGCGATGGAAATAAATGGCATGATCAATACTGGCACACTGCAAACTTGGAGAAATATAGCTTAAACCATGAGGTCTTAAAGCCGTAGTCATTAAAGTAAAATCTGAATAGAACGCTACAATTGCTTGGTGTAAAGCAATGTCATCTAGCTGTTTTGGAATGCGATCATGGGTACGGATATAGTGCGCATTGAACGGTGCTTCCGGCTGAGGCTGAAATGGATTGACTGGATCAATCGGACGAATTTCAACATGACGTTCACGCATGAAACTTGCACGGACATTCTCTGGTACAAAATTAAGAATCCCTTCTTTAAGCTCACTTTCTGACTTTAACGTCTCAGGAGCAGGGTATTCTGGTTCTGAATGTTGGTAGTTCAAGCCTTCTTCAGGATTAGCAAAAGATACCATTGCCGAGAAAATAACTCGACCATGCTGGATTGCCCGAACTTGACGGCTAACAAAGCTTTTTCCATCACGCAAACGATCTACTTCATAGATGATTGGAGCATTAATGTCACCACCATATAAAAAGTAAGCATGCATTGAATGCGCAGGACGGTCGGTTGTATAAGAGGCAGCACGTAAAGCCTGACCTAAAACCTGACCTCCAAAAACACGTTTACCGACCAAATTACGGCTAATTCCACGGTAAATATTTTCTTCAAGCTTTTCTAAAGTGAGCAGCTCAACCAGTTCTTGGGTTAACGCATTCATGAGAGATACCTTCATATTGCAGGCAAAATTGGTATTAAAAGACAGATGTGTAGAATCTATTGTGCCATAAAAAACTATTTGTACATGGAACAATCAGTCAACTTCTGACGAACATTACCCTTAAAACAGCTAAAAATACGATTTTTAACGATAAAAAATGCCAAAAGCATTATAATTTATAAGAAAGTAGCATATTGTTTTTTTAATAAATGCCTCAAAATAATTACCCTCTGCATTTGGTGCCGGGATTTGTCTTTAAGAAGTAGGAGTTCTTATGTCCAAGAGTGGGTTTGGTCAAATGTATCGTCGGCTTTCGAGTAAGCTACTTGACCTCGTGGTAACACCACATGTTCTTGGGGAAGTTCCTACTGAACCAGTATCAGAAACAACGGAAACTGAAGCAAAGACTGAGCGCCAAAAAGTGGTGTGCTATGTCTTACAAAACCATTCTCGCAGCAATGCTTTAGTGGTGGATGGGGAAACTCGTCGTTTAAATTTAAAGCCTGCATTAGATCCATTAGTGATCGGTTCTCATCAGGAAAAAGCATCAGTTTTATTTTTACAACATAATGATGAAAATAACCTGTTAAATCCCCCACCTCATGCTTTTCCACCTCGCTTAATTAAACTGATTGAAGTTTTACAGGCAAATCCTGAGCTCGATATAGAACTGGTTCCAGTAACCGTTTTGTGGGGTCGTTCTCCAGATAAAGAAGACTCTTGGTTCAAGCTCTTGTTCTCAGACACATGGGCAACACCAAGTACAGTTAAGCAGCTTGTGAATATCGGTTTACATGGTCGCCAATCTTATTTGGAGTTCCATGAACCGCAGTCTTTACGTGACCTTGTTGAATATGCTCAACAGCATTATCCAAACCTTTCACCAGCGACTTATATTGTTAGCACTTTAAATGACTACCTTGACCGTCAACGTGAAGTGGTTTTAGGCCCTGACTTATCAGATCGTCGCAATGTCATGCAGTCAGTTGTAAAGTCTCGTGACGTGCAAGAGGCTATTCGACGTGAGAGTATTCGAGGCAAAATCAGTATGCTCGAAGCAGAACGTCGTGCGATTGGTTATGTCAATGAAATCGTATCTGACTACTCACACTCAGCAGTCCGCTTTGCAGATTTAGCATTAACACGCCTATGGACTCAGCTTTATGACGGCGTAGAGGTTCACAACTTTAGTACGGTTCGTGAACTCGCGAAAGATTACGAAATTGTTTATACACCGTGTCATCGCAGCCATATTGACTACCTATTATTGTCTTATGTGATTTATAGACGCGGCCTAATGGTTCCGTATATTGCTGCTGGTGACAACTTAAACTTGCCTTTCGTAGGTCAGCTTTTACGTGGTGGTGGTGCTTTCTTTATTCGCCGCTCTTTCCGTGGTAATGGTCTTTATACAACTGTATTTAAAGAATATTTATACAGCATTCTTTCTCGCAATACGCCACTTGAATACTTTATTGAGGGTGGTCGTTCGCGAACAGGTCGTTTATTACCACCGAAAACCGGTATGCTTGCCATGACGGTTCATAGCCATTTACGTGGCCGTACAAAGCCAATTGTATTTGTACCAACTTATATTGGTTATGAGCGCCTGATGGAAGGTTCGACTTACGTTGGCGAAATGCAAGGTAAGCCAAAAGAAGCTGAATCTATTTTTGGTATTGTTAAAACATTACGAAAAATTGAACGCATTTTCGGTAAGGTACACGTTAACTTTGGTGAACCCGTTTTTCTTGATGATTTGCTTAAACAGCATAACGCAGAAAATGTCTATATCGAGAAAAATGACGACCCTATTCCTCAAGCCGTTTCAGATGCTGTAAATAGCTCTGCACATGCAATTTTAGAAAACATTAACCGTGCGGTAGTCATTAACCCGGTTTCTTTACTCTCAATTATTTTGCTTGCTACTCCAAAGCATACCCTTGATGAAGAAATCTGTATTAAGCAGCTTGAAGCTTACCGCAATTTAGCATCGAATTTCCCATACGATC
Source organism: Acinetobacter genomosp. 33YU (assembly GCF_001990725.1). Lineage (NCBI taxonomy): Bacteria > Pseudomonadati > Pseudomonadota > Gammaproteobacteria > Moraxellales > Moraxellaceae > Acinetobacter > Acinetobacter genomosp. 33YU. The sequence continues at coordinate 65,279 of NZ_LFZQ01000009.1, forward strand.
AGCGTACAGAAGTAACGCCACTATCTGGCAAGGAAATTATTGCTTACGGCTTAAAGCTAAAATTAATTAAGCGTGTACAGCATGCACTGGGCGATATTATTGCGATTGAAGATAATCAAGCAGTTCTGCTTACATACTTCCGTAATAACATTTTGCATGCTTTCGTTTTACCTTCATTGGTTGCATCGCTTGTTGAGCATAACGGTAAAATCAGTCGTGCTGATTTAAGTAATGTCATCTACACACTTTATCCATTCTTAAAAGCTGAACTGTTCCTTAAGTGGCAAAGCAGTGAGCTTAAAGAACAGATTGAACAATATGCAGATGCATTGGTTCAATCAAACCTTATTCATCAAGATGAAGAAGGTAACTTGATTAGCTCTGCACCAAACACTGAGGAGCACAATCAGCTTGTTGTATTGGCAACACCTGTTAAGCAAAGTCTTGAACGTTATTACATGACTTTAGCTTTAATTACTCAGCGCGGTTCAGGCAATATTTCAGCAAAACAAGTTGAAGAACTAAGTCATTTATTAGGACAACGCTTGTCTGTTCTTTACGAGTTTAATTCTCCAGAGTTCTTTGACAAAGCATTGTTCCAAAGCTTTATTAAAGTTTTAACTCAGCAAAATTACATCCGTACTAATGACCAAGGTCAGATTGAGTTTGACGATAATTTCCGTCAAATGGCAGCAGGCGCACAGTTAGTACTTGATGAAGTAACATTGCAGATGTTGCAGCACATCACGACCTTTACTGATGAAGAACTAAAAGAAGCACTTGAAGCAATGGCCTCTCAACAAGCGAAACGTCGTTTAAAACGTAAAAAATCTTAAAGTTTGACTCAAAATAAAAGGCAACTTAAGTTGCCTTTTATTTTATCGAGGCATTGAACACTCGAAGTAACGTGGATCATCAATACAGCGTAAGCGCTTCATTAATTCAACAAAGTAAGCATCGTAATATCCAGAACGCACATATTGATTGCGTATTTTGGCTACCATAATGTCGTAGCTCTGCTTTTCGTAAAAAGAAACATCTACCCAATAATAGGCAGGTAAATGGTTTTCCCACTGTATCGCTCGATTCGTTAATAATTGGCTATTTTGCACAAACCAAGAACGAATTTTTCGGCCAAAATTGGCAGGATACGATTTAGGCTTAATAATTAGATTTACCCCAAAATAAGCCAATGGAAAGTTAATCACCTGAGTGTCTGGCCCAAAATCTTTCTGTAAGTTATATGGTAAAAGCCCATAAATCGGTGCAGGCATAATATCGATTTTGTTTTGCTGGAACTGAGTGATTGCATTGGATAAATCAACATAGACTGGCTGTGCACCTACACTTCTCACCAACGCCTGCTGTGGCGGATTATTGGCTAATACCCCGACTCGTTGACCTCTAAGCTGTGCCACTTTCGATATTTTTTTGTTTTTCATGACCATATAGGCAGTTCCTACGGGAATCATACCAACTACTTCATAGTCTTGATTAATGAGTTTTTTCTCAATTGTCGGGTGATTTAAAAGCTGTAATAAATTTCGGGCAGTCCTGTTATTAGGTATAAGGCCTATACCTGAACTACTTCCCATAAAATGATTGTATTGATACGTATTAAAGTTACTGGCTGCTAAACCTGAACACTTCCCTTCATCAAAAGCTTGAATGGCTTGCTGCTCTTTTTGATAACTGACAACTTTGAATTTGACATTATATTGCTGAGCATATAATCGGATGTCATTTAAACGACGTGTTATATCCCCTTGGGTGCCCATAGGATCATATGTACACCACAACTGATCCTCTGCCCAACTCGCAACAGACGTTGCACTCAAAATAAGCGCTAAACAAAATTTCTTCACTTTCAACATTTTTATCTTTATCGGCAATTTATTTGCCTCTTCAGGTATTTCTATTGTTATTTAAAGTTTAGTCTAAATTTTGATTTGTACCATGAGCATTTAAACATAATAAATAGTCATTAAAGCAAATTGGGTGTTCAAGCTGAAAACCTGTTTCAAATAAATGTTTCGCATATATTTTTTTACCTGAAACATGAGCTGAATCTAAAGTAAGTAGCGGTAAGTCTAACTGGCTCTGAAACCAAAGGATGACTTCATGTAACGGTACAGGGGCATTATTGGCAACAAGATAACTCTTATGTGGTTTTTCATAATCGGCTAAAAATGCTAAAAATCTTGCCAAGTCATCAATATGAATACGATTACTATAGTGAATATTTGGATAGGTTTGTGTGTTTTCAGCCATTCGTTTTAATCGATCAACCGAAGCACCATAAATCCCTGTGGGACGTACAATCACACATTGAGCTGGAAAGTATTTCTGCCATAGCAATTCCATATTATGAAGAATATGGCCTTGAGCATCATTCGGGTGAATCTGACTATCATCATCAATCGTTTCACCAGAATTTTCACCATATACCCGCGTAGATGACACCACAATTAATCTTTTGACCGGATGTGATTTTAAGGCCTGTCGAATAGGCTCAATACTATCCACGTAAGTATGATGATAACCTTGAACTGTACTATCGTCTGGAGAAAGCAAAATATAAACGACATCTACAGGCGCAATTTCACTTAAATCGAGCGTAAAAATATCCTGTATGAGGTGTGTCCCATAAGGATCTGTTTTTTCACTACGGCTAATTGTGGTAATTTGATGTCCTGTCTCAAATAGTTGTTTAGCAACACGCTGAGATGTTTTACCATAACCGATAAATAATATATGCATAGAGAACTCGTTGAGGGGACATGACTTCAGTCCATCAGTTACAAGGCGTTGGATCGGCTTCAGCAGCCCTACTCGAAAAACTAAATATTTTTACCACAGATGATTTACTGTTTCATCTGCCCCGTGATTATGAAGATCGCAGTACCATTATTCCTATGAATCAGTTGGTGGTTGGTCGTAGTTATTTACTTGAGGGTGAAGTCAAATCTGTTGATTTCCCTCCAGGTAAACGTAAATCTATGGCTGCATTAATACAAGATGAATTTGGTAAGGTGACTTTACGTTTTTATCATATTTATAAAAACTTAACCGATAAAATAAAACCTGGTAACCGTTTACGTATTTTTGGTGAAGTTCGCGTAGGTGCACGAGGACTTGAGCTTTATCATCCAGAAATTCAGCTCATTAATGAACACACACCTCTGCCAAAAACGCAGCTCACAGCAATTTATCCGAGTACTGATGGATTAACACAACCTAAATTACGCGAATATGTTAAACAGGCGTTGAAGCATCATAGTGATGCCTTACCTGAGTTGCTCCCTAAACAATATACAAATGGATATGCACTCAAAGAAGCATTACATTACATTCATGAGCCACCTGTCGATGCCAATATGCTTCAGTTGGCCGAAGGATCTCACCCCGCACAGCAGCGTCTTATTTTTGAAGAACTGGTCGCACACCAAATTAGCCTTCTCACACGACGGGCCTATATTCGTCAAATTGCCTCACCCGCTTTCCCAAGTAGTAAGGTACTGGCAAAAAAACTGTTAGAAGCCTTACCTTTTCAAATGACCAATGCACAAAAGCGTGTATCCAAAGAAATTTTAAGCGACTTAAAACAACACCAGCCTATGCTACGTTTAGTACAAGGTGACGTAGGCGCAGGGAAAACTTTGGTTGCAGCAGTTGCAGCATGTCATGCATTAGAGGCCGATTGGCAAGTTGCATTAATGGCACCTACCGAAATTTTGGCAGAGCAGCATTATTTAAATTTTAAACGTTGGTTTGAACCTTTAGGCATTACGGTCGCTTGGTTGTCAGGCAAACAAAAAGGTAAAGCGCGAGCACAAGCTGAACAACAAATTAAAGAAGGTCATGCCGAACTGATTGTAGGTACTCATGCCTTATTTCAAGATAACATTGGGTTTGCAAAGTTAGGTCTTGTGATTATTGATGAGCAGCATCGTTTTGGTGTAGACCAACGATTGGCTCTACGCAATAAAGGCGCAGAACAACTCACTCCACATCAATTGGTCATGACTGCAACGCCAATTCCTAGAACATTAGCTATGAGTGCTTATGGCGATTTAGACACATCCATTATTGATGAATTACCACCAGGTCGTACACCAATTCAGACAGTCACGATTCCGCTAGACCGTCGTGAAGAAGTGCTAAATCGAATTGCTACAAATTGTCGAGAAGGCAAACAAGCTTACTGGGTATGTACTCTGGTTGAACAGTCCGAAACTTTAGATGCTCAAGCCGCGGAAGCCACCTATCAAGAAATGAGAGAGCGCTTTCCTGAACTTAATATCGGTTTGGTTCATGGCAAAATGAAAGCTGATGAAAAGCAATCTGTTATGCAAGCATTTAAAAAAAACGAACTACAGCTCTTAATTGCGACAACGGTCATTGAAGTCGGTGTAGATGTACCTAACGCTTCAATTATGGTTATTGAAAATGCTGAGCGTTTAGGCCTTTCACAACTACATCAATTACGTGGTCGTGTCGGACGAGGTGCAAAGGCTAGTTTTTGTGTTCTTCTTTATAAACCACCACTTTCACAAAATGGGCAAGAAAGACTTTCGATTTTAAGAGAAAGTAACGATGGCTTTGTGATTGCAGAAAAAGACCTTGAGCTGAGAGGCCCTGGTGAACTATTAGGAACAAAACAAACAGGTGATATGGGATTTAGAGTCGCGCGATTAGAACGAGATGATCATTTACTGAGTCAAGCGCATTATGTTGCACAACAGGTTCTAAAAGACTATCCACAACAAGCTGATGCCCTCTTGAAACGCTGGCTACCTGAAGCACCCCGATACGCTTATGTTTAAGTTGTTCAATCCTCAATATCTTTTTCAGTTATTGTCCCCTTGCCTGTTATGTGAAATAGGAACGCGGGGTAAGCACTCGCTTTGTAAAGAATGTTGGGAACAACTGCCATGGCTTAAGCAGACAGTTCAGCGAAATGATCTATCTGTCCTTGTGGCCTGCCATTATGCCTATCCAATGAACCGCATAATTCAGCAGTTTAAATATGAACAAAAATTACATTACCAAACCCTACTTGCTGAAATTTTACAGCAATTAAAATTTCCTAAGGTACAAGCCATAGTACCGATGCCCATTTCTAAAGAGCGTCTAACGGAGCGAGGTTTTAATCAATCATTATTACTTGCCAAGCTTCTAAGTAAACAATTAAGAATACCCGTTTGGCAGCCTGTCCAACGCCTCAATGAGCGTTCACAAAAAGGATTATCTCGACTCGAAAGATTTGAAAATATTGAACAGCAATTTGTTGCGATACCTCAAGAAAAACGGCGCTACCGTCGTGTGCTGATTATTGATGATGTGATCACAACAGGAAGTTCAATTTCCGCTTTAAGTCTAGTGCTAAAACAGCTAGGGTGCACATCTATTTATGCAAGCTGCCTAGCTGCTGCCTCATCTACATCATATTAAAATTATTAAATTGCAGATAAGTTTTGCTCACACCATGGAATTACTATTTCTTTGGTTAATGGCGCAAGTTTAGTTTCGGAATCATTAAATTTTATCCACTTCATTTCAGCAATCTCGGCTGCAATTTGTGGGGATTGTTTTAATCGAACCAAATATAAATGACTAATCAGCGTATGATCTGGCTCATTAGCAGCCGCTGTCTCAAAACGCCCTATAAACTGTTCTATTACGCAAGAGCTGCCAACTTCTTCCAAAATTTCACGTTGTATGGCTGTTTCCGGAGCCTCATTCGGCTCCAGCTTACCGCCTACTTGCATAAAAGCTTGTGTATCACGCTTTCTAACCAGTAATAATTCATTGTGCTCATTTAAGATCACCGCAGCGGCGACCGTAATTATTTTCACCGATTTAACCTCGTTTATGGTTGAACATCTGCATTAGCCCATTTTGGAGCTGGTGGTTGATATTGTTCAAATTGTTGAAGAATATCCTCAATTTTATCCGAAGCGATCAATTTATCAGCGAACCGTGCCTGACTAAAACCTTTATCTACAGTTCCTTGAACCATTTTAAGCAAATCTTCATAAAAGCCCGCTACATTTAGAAAAGCACACGGCTTTTGATGAATACCTAATTGTGCCCATGTCCATTGTTCAAAGATTTCTTCCAATGTACCTGCCCCACCTGGTAACGCAATAAAACCGTCCGACAGATCTGCCATTTTGGTCTTACGCTCATGCATATTCTCGACGACATATAATTTTGTCAGTCCGGGATGAGCTAACTCGCGATCGACTAAAGCACGAGGAATGACGCCAATGACCTGCCCACCGGCTTGCAAAGCACTATCAGCGACAACGCCCATTAAACCTGAACGACCACCGCCATAAACGAGAGTTTTACCTTGCTTGGCAATAGTTTGACCGGTTAATTGAGCAATTTGTTGAAAGATTGGGTCTGAACCTAAAGATGAACCACAGAAAATGCAAATTGAATTCATAGTATAAAAACCGTTTTATTGAACTGTCATGCTGACAAACTAGACTATCGACAGAGTTTTTTTTTGCAAAATAGTGTATTGGCAAGTGTTTTTCGGCAAATCCTTGTCTAAAATACACCCATCAATTTCCATCAGACTGCGTGAGGAAAAAAGACACATGCTTGAAGCCTTTTATGCCACAGAACGCGGAAGTCTGGAAGATGCCACCATCAACGGTGGATTTGATCTACATCCCGAATTAGTATGGCTTGATCTAATTGCACCCTCTCAAGAAGAACAACAATGGGTCTTAGATGCCTACGATCAGAACTTACCTACACTAAAGTCCCTAGAAGACATTTCTTCTTCTGCTCGATTCTACCGCGATGATGACGGTATTTTGCATATCAGCACCTATTTTTTAACGAAAAATAAAAATTATCAGGTCGATGGAGATGCTGAAGAGTCATCACATATGCTTGCCATGGTGCAAACCGTAGCATTTATTTTACACAAAGATCGCTTATTTACGTTACGCGGTGAAAAGCTCGTTGCGTTTCGTGCATTTCGTGCCCGAGCTCGCCGTAACGACTATGAAATGGATTATAAAGATCCAACTTGGATTTTATTAGGACTGCTTGAAGCAAAGCTAGATGAGCTTGCGGATATCTTAGAAGATATCCACAAGGATCTAGAAAAATACTCTACTGAGGTGCTTAACAACCATCAACGTGAGAAAATTTTAGACCTTGATGACATGATTACCCGCTTGGCTCAACAAGAAGACATGCTTGGAAAGGCACAACTTTGTTTAATTGATTTACGTCGGGTCTTAACCTTTTTATCTCGTCCACGAGCCTTAGGTAGTCACATCTACGACGCAGATATCCGAGAGCTCAGTGAAGATGTCCGCTCACTTGTAGAACATGATGCGTTCTTATTCCAAAAAGTACGGTTCTTACTTGATACAACGTCTGGGTTCATTAACACCGAGCAAAACGATACGATTCGTCGATTCTCGATTTTACCAAGTATGTTAGCGCCACCAATGCTGATCGCGAGTATCTATGGTATGAACACTGAAGTATTGCCTTTTGCTCATGGTAAAAGTAGTTTTATCGCAGTGCTATTAATTATTGTCGGCTTTTTTATTGGCCCTATCATTTACTTCCGCTGGAAGAAATGGATTTAAAGCCTGCACTTACCCCCTATTAATTTTTATAAAAAAAGCACCTAAATTTAGGTGCTTTTTTTATTTTTGCATGACTAGACCAAATGTAGGTCTTCTTGCAAATGGCAAGCTTGAATGATTTTCAGCATCTTCTCTGGAACATTTTTAAAATGTAAGCCAGCCTTCTGCGGAGTCTGACGTAGCCATTGGACTAACACCGCCAATGCCAACGTATTACCATGCTCAAGCTGTTTTAGATCGACTATTAAAGGAAAGCTTGTTTGCTTCTTAATAATTGCCAATCCAGCTTGGTATTGTTGCTCAGCATTTTCAAAATCGATTTTGCCTGAAACAACTAACTCTTGGTTAAGATACTGAACCACTCTTCACCTACTTATTTTTGTTTGTTCTGATTAACAGCAGCATCTGCATCAGGTTGGAATGTCGCAATTGCTTTATTCAAATCGCCACCATTACGTTTCACAGTTGCAGCAAACTGGTTGCGGAACTGTAAACCTAAATCAATACCAGAAACATTGATGTTACGGATTTTCCACTGTGAGCCTTTATCAGCCAACTGGAACGACACAGGAATTTTGTCGCCATTATGGTTGAAATCTAAAGTTACAACAGGGTTTTTACCTGCTGTCGCTTTATAAGGGCGCATGGTGTAAGTTTGGTTTGTGTATTTAGCAAATGCACTACCGTAATTCTCAATTAAAGTATTACGGAAGTTTGTTTCAAACTGAGCACGTTGTGCAGCAGTACTATACTGATTTGTTGCATAAGTACCCATCACAATACGAGTGAAAGCTTGTGAATCAACATACGGGTCTAAGTTTTGACGTATGATTGATTTAACCAAAGCAGGGTTGTTTTGCAACTTGGCATGGTCTGTTTTCAAACGCGCAATCAAACCATCAGCAACACGCTTAATAAAATCAGGTGGTGCTTCTGAAGGTGCAGCAAAAGCTGTACCAGCAATCATAGTAGACAAAATACTTGCTGTCAGGGTTTGTTTAAACAACTTATTCACCTGGAACCACTCCTTCAAATAATCTCTTACTCAACAAATGACGGCTGTGCGCTGCTGTCAGTACTTGCAGGAGCTTTTTCTTCTGCTGAGGATGATGAACCAGCGGCAACTTTACCTGCGCCACCACCAGTAATAAATTTACTAATTAAATCTTCTAAATCCATCGTTCCTTGGGTGTTAGAAATCGTATCACCACGTTTAAGGTAGTTAAGACCACCACCTGGTACGATTTTTAAATATTTCTCACCCAACAAACCATTGGTTGCAACCATTATATAAGCATCTTCATCAATACTGGTGATGGATGACATGTTACTGATCAGTTGCTGTTCCATTGTTTTTTGTTGCGCTGGCGTCGCTTGCGTATAATCAGAACTATAACGCAATTCGTCTAAAGCATTTTTTTGAACTTCTTTTAACTGCTGAGCATTAAAACTTGTCAGTTTTCCATCAAGGTCAAAAGTTACTGTAGCTAAACGTGTAACCGGATCAAGTGTAATTGAATCAACACGACCAATTGTTACACCGCTCATCGTTACTTTAGCACGAGGCTTAAGTCCATTAACGTTGTCAAACTGAGCTTTCATCGTGTAGCCATCACTCAAGTTTGTACCAACTAAACCACTTACTTTCATCGCTAAAAAAAACAAAGCAATACCGAAGATAATGACAAAAATACCTACGGCCAGCTCACTAGTACGTGATTTCATTAAATCCCTCCGAACATGACCGCAGTCAACACGAAATCAAAACCTAAAACACATAATGAAGAATATACAACCGTACGGGTCATTGCTGTCGCAATGCCTTCAGGTGTTGGATCACACGCATACCCTTGGAAAACTGCAATCCATGTACAAAGTAAAGCAAATACAATGCTCTTAATGATGCCATTTACAACATCATGGCCAAATTGAACATTATTTTGCATACCACTCCAGAAGGAGCCTTCATCAACGCCAAGAAAATCAACGCCAACCATTTTGCCGCCAACAATACCAATCGCAGCAAAGATAACGGTTAACATTGGCAAACTGACTATGCCAGCCCAAAGACGTGGTGATACGATTTGCTTTAAAGGATCAACACCAATCATTTCCATACTGGCAAGCTGCTCACTTTGTTTCATTGAACCAATTTCAGCAGTTAATGCAGAACCTGCGCGCCCAGCGAATAGTAAAGCAGCAACAACTGGTGCAAGCTCACGTAGCAAAGTTAAAGACACCATAGTGCCTAGCATTGATTCACTACCCACATTGACCAATATTGAGTAGCCTTGCAGTCCGAGTACCAGACCAATAAATAAACCTGATACCGTAATAATAAGTAAAGACATTACCCCTACACGATGCATTTGATAGACGAAACGCCCAAAACCACCCGATGAAGGTAATGAAAAAATAATCTGTAAGAGCATCAGTGCCGCAACACCAATCCCTCGAATCCGCTCAATAACGAGTCTACCTAACCAGGCAATCGTATTCATGGACGAACCTCGTTATCTAAATAAGCTTGGTGGCTAAACTGGTACTCAACCGGACCTTCTGCCGAACCGGTTAAGAACTGTTTTACAAAAGGAGAAGCATATTTTTGCAATTCTTCCGGCGTTCCTTCCCCTTGAATCTTTCCTTCCGCTACGACATAAATGTAATCGGCAATAGATAAGGTTTCGGAAACATCATGCGAAACAATAATGGTGGTTAAATCCAAAGCTTCACGTAACGAACGAATTAGACGAGTTAAAACACCTTTTACAATCGGGTCTTGCCCAGCAAATGGTTCGTCATACATGATTAAATCTGGATCAAGCGCGATTGCACGAGCCAAAGCAACTCGTCGATTCATACCGCCTGATAACTCGGTAGGCATGAGCTGTTCTGTTCCACGCAGGCCAACAGACTCAAGCTTTAAAGCAACCAGTTCAGCAATCAAATTTTCAGAAAGCTTGGTATGTGCACGGATTGGAAAAGCGACATTTTCATAAACCGACATATCGGTAAATAAAGCGCCACTTTGGAAGAGCATTCCCATACGCGCACGAGCGGCGAACAATTCCTGACGCGACATTTGAGCAATATCTTTACCATCAAGCAAAACCTCACCCTGATCAGGAACAAGTTGTCCACCAATCAAACGTAATAAAGTCGTTTTACCTGTACCAGATGGTCCCATAATGGCCGTAATCTGACCGCGACGTATATTTAAACTAATATTGTCATAAATGACGCGTTCCCCTCGATTAAAACTCAAATTTTTCACTTCTATCAGTGATTGAGCCGAGAGAGGAGTTTTATTATTCATAATGGCAATCATTCCTGCACTTTTATGCCCGCATACTATAACACTGAATTTTGGGAATCTTGTTGTAATTTTGACAAAAGCAAAGACAACTAAACGTATAAATATAGGTTAGTTTTTGAAGGGAATTACTGATTGAGCACTTGGAACTGATCTACAAAATGGCCTGTTAGCAAAGCATAGGCAAAGTAAATCCCATTGCACAAAGCGAGCACAATAAAAAGATATGGCAACCCATGTTGAAGTAATAATTTACTCAACCATGCCAAAGATGCCCTTTTTCGATTACTTTTACGCATTATTACAATTAAATTTGAACTGCTTCACACTTTATTATTTTATAGCAAAACTGAAAAATAAAAAAGGCCAGTTTATTAACTGGCCTTTTTTTTAATCTTTTTAAAGATTAACGGTCGAATTTACGACGTGGTTTGTCATCAAAACTGCGACGTGGGCGATCTTCACCACCGAAGCTACGTTTTGGACGATCTTCACCGCCAAACGATGGACGTTCACCACGAGGTTTGTCATCAAAGCTACGACGTGGCTTATCATTAAAACCACCTTCGCGACGTGGACGATCTGAGTTGAACTCACGACGTGGACGATCTTCGCCACCAAATGACGGACGCTCACCACGTGGCTTGTCATCAAAACTACGACGTGGACGATCTTCACCACCGAAGCTACGTTTTGGACGATCACCAAAACCGCTTTCACGACGTGGTTTATAGTCTACACGGTTACCACGGTTGTCATCATTCGAGTCAAAACGCGGTTTATCATTGAAACCACCTTCACGACGCGGACGGTCTGAGTTGAACTCACGACGTGGACGATCTTCAAAACCGCCTTCGCGACGTGGACGGTCTTCAAAACCACCTTCACGGCGTGGACGATCTGAATTGAACTCACGACGTGGACGATCTTCGCCACCAAATGGACGATCACCACGTGGCTTGTCATCAAAGCTACGACGTGGACGGTCATCACGACCACCTTCACGACGTTTGAAGTTGCTTTCGCCTTCAAAACGACGACCACCACCAAAACCGCCACCACGACGACCATCACGGCCACCGCCATTGCCGCCACGACCACGACCACCACCATCACGACCTGAACGAGCAGGAGGTGGAGATGGCTCTAAGCCTTCAATTTCAGAAACGCTTAAACGAGCTTCTAAGTATTCTTCAAGTGCACGAATCTTACCGCGTTCACGATAAGTCGCTAAAGTAATCGCTTGACCTGTACGACCAGCACGACCTGTACGACCAATACGGTGTACGTAGTCTTCGTGCTTCATCGGAAGACCAAAGTTAATTACGTGAGAAATAGTCGGTACGTCAAGACCACGAGCAGCAACGTCAGTTGCAACTAAGATCTTCGCACGACCTTCACGGATACTACGTAAACGACGGTTACGTACTGTTTGTGGCATCGCACCGTGAAGTGCAACAACTGAATGACCTGCTTCTGCAAGTTCTTCAGCCAACATATCAGTGTCTTCTTGAGTGCTTGCAAAAACTACAGCTTGATCTAAGTTTTCATCACTTAACCAATGAGTAAGTAATTTTTTCTTGTGCTCAAAGCCATCAGTCCAATGCAATGTTTGCGTAATATCTGTATTGGTTGAATGACCAGTTTCAATTGCGATACGCATTGGATCTTTCATCATGCATGCTGCAAGACGAATAATACGATCAGCAAATGTTGCAGAGAACATTAATGTTTGTTTACGGTTAGCCGCTAATTCGCTAATTGCTTCTAAGTCTTCAGAGAAGCCTAGGTCAAGCATACGGTCCGCTTCATCAACAATTAAAGCATCTACTTGGTCTAATTTAATTTGACGACGGTTTACCAAGTCCAGTAAACGACCCGGTGTTGCAACAACAACTTGCGCGCCTTTTAACTGTTGAATTTGTTTAGCAAATGGCATACCACCCATAATTGCAGCAATACGAACACCTTTCATGTGACGTACAAATGCAATTGCATCTTGGCTTACTTGTTGTGCTAATTCACGAGTAGGAGAAATAACCAAAATATTTGGTTGAGTTACTGCTTTCATGCGTTCTTTGAACGGAACGAAAGTTTCTTGACCAGCCAAGTTATTTAATGTCGGCAATAAGAAAGCTGCAGTTTTACCAGAACCAGTCTGGCTAGAAACTAAAAGGTCTTTACCTTCTAAAGCTGCAGGAATAGATTGTTCTTGCACAGGAGTCGGGGTAGTAAAACCTAAACCTTCAAGCGCTTGTTGTAAGGTTTCATGCAAAGAAAATTCGGCAAAAGTTTTGCTCATAGAGAGTTTCACCCTAATGGGTGCTCCATTTTTAATAAGTACAAAATAGACATCGGCACAAAGCGGCAAAGCAAAATTAGCTGAACCTTATTATTCAGCGGCAATCCGAGTAACGACGATGTGGATTAAACGCACGCTTGATTACGGCCGAACCTGAAGAATCGCTGAGCGATCGGGGCGCAAGAAATGGTCCTCTCTATGGACAGCGTGCGCTTACAATGAATAGAACAGAATGTTCAGGTAATGAACGGAAATTTAAGTGCGTGGGCGGATTATAGCAGAAAGAATTTAAAAGTCATGTGTTTTAATCAACTTTCTCGTTATTTCTATTATTATTTGTATTTTACCGATCATTAAAAAGTTAAAACCCTCTATAAAAAGAGGGTCTTAATAGAGAAACTATTTCTAAATTATTTTGCAGCTTTGTCCCAAGCAGGAACAACAGTTTGCATTAATGGCTTTAACATTTTAAGTGAACATGCGATCACTTGACCATTTTCAAGTGAATCATTGCCACCACGAGCATCAACAACTACACCGCCCGCTTCTTTAATAATAAGCTCACCAGCAGCGATGTCCCATGGTTTTAAACCAAGTTCAAAGAAACCATCGAAACGACCAGCAGCAACATAAGCCAAGTCTAGAGCAGCTGAACCACCACGACGGATTTGAGCACCCGCTTGAGTCACTGCTAATAATGATGCGAAATGTTGTTCTGCATAAGATACGATCTCACCAGCACGTTTAGCGCGGTAAGGATGGCCTACTGCCAAGAATGTATTTTCTAAGCTATCTTTTACATTTACACGAATACGGCGTTGGTTCATAACCGCACCGCGACCGCGACTTGCAGAGAACAATTCGTCACGCACTGGGTCGTAAATTACGCCGTGCTGAGTAACGCCTTTATGTTGAACTGCAATAGAAATACAGAAATGAGGGAAACCATTAATAAAGTTTTGCGTGCCATCAAGCGGGTCAATGACCCAGCACCAGTCTGCATCGTGGCCTTTGCCTTCTTGCATACCAAACTCTTCACCTAAGAAGCTATGGTTTTTATAACTTTTACGTAATGTATCAATCGTTAATTGTTCCAAATAACGATCTACACGTGTTACCGGGCCATCAATGCCTTTCTCTTCAACTTGCAAATCGAGTTTATGACGATTTTGATGCGCTTTTAAAAGCTCTTGACCAACTGTTTGAGCCGCACGCGCAGCCATAACCACCATAGGTTCCATTGAACACCCACTACAATACAAATTTGAAGATTTTGACAAAGAATAATGCATAAAAGCGCATACATTTTAGCAAATGAATGCGCTTTATGGGAAAAAATGTTTCAAATTTTTTGTGAAAGGCTTAAACGACCTGATTTTGCTTAAGCCAAGCTCTCTCAATTGAGTTCAAAAGACCTTTCGTATCTAGACCACAATCTTGCAGCATTTGATTATGTGAAGCCTGATGTAAGAATGAGTCTGGCAAACCTAAGTTAATGATAGGTTTAACAATTTGTTCTTGTGCCATAAACTCATTCACTGCACTGCCTGCACCACCCATAATCGCATGTTCTTCAACTGTTACGAATAAATGAGTATGCTCAGCCAAGTCTCGAATGATTTGTTCATCAAGCGGTTTTACAAAGCGCATGTTTACCACACGCACACCAACATCATGTTTTTGTGCAAGTTGCTCACCAGCTTCTATAGCAACCATGACACGGCTACCAAACGCTAGAATTGTAATTTGCTCATCATTGTTTGCATTAATTTCTGCAACGATTTCAGCTTTACCTAATTCAAGAATCGTCATTTCTTTTTGAATTTCGACACCAACACCAGCACCACGTGGATAACGTACAGCGGCTGGGCCATTGTAGACATAAGCAGTATGAAGCATTTGACGACATTCATTTTCGTCTTTTGGCGCCATGATCACCATATTCGGGACAGTACGCATATAAGCATAGTCATAAGCACCAGCATGAGTTGGGCCGTCTTCACCCACTAAACCTGCACGGTCGATTCCGAAAGTTACATCAAGGTTTTGTAAAGCAACATCATGAATAAGCTGATCGTAACCGCGCTGCAAAAATGTTGAATAAATTGCAACAACAGGTTTGAGCCCTTCACAAGCCATACCAGCCGCGAGTGTTACAGCATGCTGCTCTGCAATCGCTACATCAAAAAAACGCTGTGGAAATTGCTTGGCAAATTTAACCATACCTGAGCCTTCACACATCGCAGGTGTGATCGCAAGCAGACGTTCATCTTGAACAGCTTCATCACACAACCACTCACCAAATACATCAGAATACTTTGGTGGAGTTTTGCCACCTGAAGAGGCATTTATTTTACCAATCGCATGGTAAGTGATCGGGTCTGCTTCAGCAGGAGCAAATCCTTTTCCTTTCTTGGTATAAACGTGTACTAAACGCGGTCCTTTACGTTTTTTGAGCGCGTTAAAAACTTGAGCTAATTGAGTAACATCATGCCCATCAAATGGACCAAAATAGTCAAAACCAATTGCTTTAAATAAATTATCTGCTGCATCGGTTGCTGATTGGTGTAAGCGAGAGTTATAGGTCCATTTTGGGTGTGGCTGAATGTAAGCCTCTCCATGTTCATCTACATTGACTAAATGACCCTTTTCCCAAATTGCAGCTAAATGCTTAGCGAAGCCACCGGTACTGCAAGAAATTGACATGTCATTGTCATTGAGTACAACAATCAAGTCAGCATCATGTGCAACAGCATCATTCATCGCTTCAAAAGTCATGCCCGCAGTCATTGCCCCATCACCTACGATACATACCACTTCACATGGGTCATTTTGATAACGGCGTGCAAGTGACATGCCCAAGCCAGCAGAAATAGCTGTCGATGAGTGCCCTACCCCAAAGGTATCAAAAACTGATTCTTCTCTGGCAGGGAAAGCTGCTAAACCATTTTTTGAACGGATAGTGGTAATTTGTTCACGACGTCCAGTCAGGATTTTATGTGGGTATGCTTGATGTCCCACATCCCAAACTAAACGGTCATTTGGTGTATTAAAGCAATAATGCAGCGCAACCGTCAGCTCAACCACGCCGAGGTTAGCACCGAAATGGCCACCACTCTGGCCTGCTGCATATAAAATATATTGACGCAACTCATCAGCCACTTGAACCAGTTGGCTATGCTCGAGCTGACGTAATTGTTGAGGATGATCAATTGCATCTAACAATGGCGTAACAGGGCGTTGAGTTGGAATTTCGGTATACAACATATGTGGCAAAGCCTTTATAAGCCTGGCAAATCCTAAGCTGGGTCAAAATGGGTCGATCATACAATCGAATGAAGTCACCTTCAATCAGCCACATTTGCGAACGAGATCATGCAAAGCAGTCTCTCATACATTATGGGTATGGTTGGCAGATTATCCTGAATAATCTGACTATTTATCAACTATTATCGTCTTCTTTATACAAAAAAGAAAACCTTAGTGTGCAAAATGATTATGACAATTCGACCAATCTCCCAGCATTACGCTATACTTTAAACCGTTTTCGGTTAAAAGATGAGTTAATCTGTGCCTATAGAGTTCATTGCAACATCAAAACTCCCGACCGCTTTTGGTGAATTCAATATTTCTGTGTTTCAAGATCCAGCAACAGGTGAAGAACATGTGGCACTTTCTAAAGGGTTAGAAAATCCGCCAACAGGCCCTGTTTTAGTCCGTGTACATTCTGAATGTTTAACAGGTGATGCTTTTGCGTCATTGAAATGTGATTGTGGCCCACAATTGCAAGCGACTCAAAAACTCATCAATGAAGCAGGACAAGGCGTAATTTTATATTTACGCCAAGAAGGTCGTGGAATTGGTTTAACCAATAAAATTCGTGCTTATGCCCTACAAGATCAGGGACACGATACGGTAGATGCCAATTTACTATTGAATTTACCTGCCGATGCACGTCGTTACGATATGTGTAGCATTATGCTCGACCACTTAAAAGTAAAAGAAGTGAAGTTAATTACCAATAATCCTTTGAAAATTCAGGCACTCAAAGATCAAGGTATTAACGTTGTAGACCGTGTACCGTTAACCGTAGGTCGTAATCCTTTTAATGAACAATATTTAAAAACCAAACGTGAAAGAATGGATCACCTTTATCAAAAAGATGATTTTTGATTTCAAGGGTAAAGTTTAAAAACAATGTTTAAGGGATTTTTTCAAGATTTAGAAAAAATCCCTTACTTTTTTTATGGTTTTATGTTTTGATGTATTTAATTTATATCAATCATCTTTGAGGGTCATTATGCAACATCCGACTTCCACAGATATTCAACGTGTCCGCGAATTTCTCCTCGATTTACAAGCCCGTATTTGCGCTGGTTTAGAACAACAAGAAAAAGCTGGCGGTGGTACGGCAGAATTTATTATTGATGATTGGGAACGCCCAGAAGGTGGTGGCGGTCGTTCACGTGTGCTGCAAAATGGTACAGTGATCGAAAAAGGCGGTGTGATGTTTTCTCACATCAACATTAGCAAACTTCCTGCTTCTGCAACAGAACGTCACCCTCAAATTGCAGGTGCTAAAGCTCAAGCACTCGGTGTTTCTTTAGTTATTCATCCTAAAAACCCAAATATTCCAACCTCTCATGCAAATGTTCGTTTATTCGTTGCAGAACGTGAAGGACAAGATCCGATTTGGTGGTTTGGTGGTGGTTTTGACTTAACGCCATTTTATCCAGATGACCAAGATGTTTTAAATTGGCATCAAGCTGCTTATGACCTATGTAAACCTTTTGGAGACAATGTTTACAACGAACACAAGCAATGGTGTGATGACTACTTTTATTTAAAGCATCGCGACGAACAGCGCGGTGTCGGTGGTTTATTTTTTGATGACTTAAATTGCTGGGATTTCGAAACTTGCTTTAAATATATTCAAGCTGTAGGCAACGGTTATTTAAATGCCATTTTGCCAATTTTCGAAAAACACCGTGAACAGCCGTATACCGAAGCTCAACGAGAATTTCAGCTTTATCGCCGCGGTAGATATGTTGAATATAACTTGGTTTATGACCGTGGTACGTTGTTTGGATTACAAACAGGTGGCCGTATTGAGTCTATTTTAGTCAGCCTTCCTAACTTAGCTGCATGGTCATATCGTCCTGAGTGGGATGAAGACTCACCAGAGAAACGTTTAACTGACTACTATTTAAAACCGCGTGATTGGTTAGGTCTAAAAGAAAAAGTCGCTTAGTTTTTTTGTTTTGGGGATTCTTTGGCTTCCACCCTAAAGAATCTCCTTTTTTATTTTTCAAGGTTTCTGACACCCTCCCAATATTTTTTCTTGTGCCAATTTGACTTATAGTGAGGCCTGCTGAATATTTAGTATAGGCTTTATCTGCTTCACGCCATTTTAAAATTTTGGATACAAGAATGACCAAACAGTTTGCAGTAATTGGCAACCCGATCGAACAATCACGCTCTCCTGAATTGCATCATGCTTTCGCTGAAAAAACAGGTGTTGATCTCGACTATCAAAAACGACTGGCTCCTCTCGATGGCTTTGAATCAAGCATGCGCGGCTTCTTTGCAGAGGGCGGAAGTGGTATGAACGTTACCGTTCCGTTTAAAGAGCAAGCTTTTGCTTTATGTGATGTGTTAACTGAGCGTGCCCAAATTGCTAAAGCTGTAAATACGTTATGGATGGAAAATGGCAAATTGCATGGTGACAATACTGACGGTCAAGGTTTAGTTGCTGCAATTCAAGCATTAGAATGGAACCTTGATAATACAACTATTTTAATTTTAGGAGCTGGTGGTGCAACTCGTGGTGTTATTTATCCGCTTGTACAAGCTGGCGCTAAAAAGATTATGATTGCAAATCGAACTCTGGCTCGTGCAGAGCAACTCGTAGATGACTTAAAAACAGCAGTTCCGCAAGCTCAATTACAAGCTATTTCTCTAAATGACTTAGAAGGGAATTTTGATATTGTAGTTAATGCGACTTCTGCAAGCCTTTCAGGCGATGCTTTACAATTACCTGAAAAATTACAATTCAAACATGCTTACGAAATGGCTTACGGCAAACCTTCTAATTTCCTAGATCAAGCGAAACAACGCAATGTGCCTTATGCAGAAGGTTTTGGCATGTTAGTAGGCCAAGCGATTGAAGCTTTTTATATCTGGAATGGTGTAAGGCCAGACTTAAAAGATTTCTTATAAACAAAAAAAAGAACCTACTTAAAGTAGGTTCTTTTTTTATCTCATTTACTATTTTTTAGCAGCGACCATTTGCTTATAAACATCTCGGAAAATTTCATAATCAATAAATTCATTATGTTCAGGTTTTAACTTCTGAATTGTTTTTTCCGTAAGCTGTTGTTTACGAGCGGCCACATAAACGTTTCCTAAAATATCAGCGGTTTCTGATAACAAATGTTTTTCTTCAGCAGAAACACCGTTTTGTTTTTCAAACTCTAACTGATACTGTTTTGAGAAAAGTTGGGCTGGTTGCTTATATTGCTTCTGTAATTTCTGCCAAGCTTCACGCCCTGCTTTACCTTGCATGGTCTCTATTACAATATGATCTACAGCACGACCTAACTCATGGTCAAACTGCTCATCTTGCTCAAGATGATGCTTTTTCTGTAAAGCTGTAATGCGTTCTAAGGCTTTTCCTTGAGGATTATAGGTATCTTCTTCTGAGAACCAGTAAGCATAAACCTCAGCAATTTCTTGTAGCTGTTGAACAGAGTAATACTTAATATATGACGGTTTTTCAGCAGTCAATTTGGCAATAAATACTGCTTTATAAGTTTTGTCATAGGCATGCGTTGCGTCATAGGTTTTATCTGCAAGTACAGCCAGATTTGCATCTAGATCTTGTACGTCACTATGCGTGCCTACTGGATGCTCTAACACATCACCTTGACCGAGTTTGTCACCAAAACCTTTAATAAAGTTTTCTAGCATAGAACCTTTACTTGCTTCAGCTACAGATTTGGCTTGTTTAAGCTGCTGTTGATCAATTGAGGTCGCTTTACCGTAGTTTAAAATTTGCATATCAGCTTTAATATTGAAGCTATGTTTAAACTCGGCTGGCGTATAAGCAACATCATAAGCCATGTTCACTGCACGGCCTTTGTCATCTAAAGCCACATCAATCGTGATTGGATTTCTTTGCTTCGGTAAAGCTTGCTCAATCTCAGCTTTATGTTTTAACCATAAAGCTTTGAAAGCTTCATCATTGATAAACTGGTTTTGGTTATAAGCTTCAAACGTTTGTTTTAAAGCGTCTCGGCGAGACTTAGTTTGAACTTTTTCAGCACTTGCAGCGCTCTGGTCTAGCACATCAATGCCATAAACTTGGCAATAATTAATATCACCTAAAGCAACAGGTTTCTTCAGTGTTTTTAATTCAATACATTGATCTTCAGTGAGAGTTACAACCTCTTCAGCTTGTGCATCTTGTACACCATCTGCAGCAGCTTCTTCACTGGCATCTTCGTCTTCAGAAGCCGATGCATCTGCAGCTTCAGGAGCTTGCGCCGCCGCACTTAAATTATCTTCACCTTCATCATCTGATGAAAGAGCGCCATCAAAGTGTGCGTTGATTAAACTATATAGTTCCTGACTTACAGCAGCAGCGTCATCGGAAGAAACTTTTAGTTCTTCCTTATTAGTTGCTCCTTTTTTTGCTTCAGAAGCAGCAAGCTCAGTTGCTACCTTTTCTGCCATCTTTTCATTATCGAAGCCTAAAACACTTTTTTGAAGGTATTTATCATTGACCTGACCATACAGCTCAACTTCTAAAAGCAACTCTTCAATCGTAGTTTTCAAACGAATTTTATCAACAGCCCCAGCCTTACGATCAGTATCTGTCAGAGATACACGTTGTAAGTTTTGCGGGTCAGCCAACCGATATGACACTGCACTAGAAGCTTTAAGATATTCAATAAACTTCTTCATATCGACATTTTTAAAGAAGTCTTTGTATTTTGAAAAATCAATGTAAGTTAAATTGTTTTGATTTTCTTTATTGACTAAATACGGCATTAAACCGAAGTAATTTACATAAAACTTATAATTTTCTAAATCAAGCACCATTGGCAATTTTGCCTGGACCAATAGCGTTGGCTTTTCATATCTAGCAGTTAGGTTAAATGAACCCATTTTCTGACGATAATGAATTGAGCCGTCATAGCTAAATTGAAGATCATTTAATAAATTAATTAATACGGCGTTTACTTTGTCAGAACGTGCTGATGAGGTCAGTCCCAAATCACCTTGTTCATTTGCAATAGCCGCATAGAGGGTTTGTTTCTGTGCTTTACTTAAGCCAACCTTTTGCTCACGTAAGTACTGATCGACTTTCTTTTGTAATTCAGCATCAAGCTTTGGCGTATTTTCAGCTTTTGAATTTTGCTTTATTTGTGATGGATCAACCGTAATTTTAAAGTTTCCGCGATAATCATAACTTGGATATTCATACATCGCGTTAACGCTTTGAATAGCTTTTTGCTCTAAATTCGCAGAGGCTAATTGCGGACGCACACTGTGTTGCGCACACGCCGTCAAGCCCAAACTAAATAAACATAAACTGAGATATTTTAAATGCATAACCTTTTTTAAAACCTTATCGCTTTATCTTTTCAGCAAAACTTGCTAAAAATAAAAAATTAGTTGTTTTTTCACATAAAAGTATAAGCCCTGACTTTATCAGAAAATATAATTTACGGTGTATTTATTTTCGACAAAATTCGCTTTTCTGACATTCTTTTCGGGTGTGATTAACATTGTATTTTTATCATGCGAGTGAATAATCAAATCATCGATTGAGATAATCCCACAATGATTCAAAATTAGGATTAAAGCCATGCCAGCATATAAAGCTCCCCTACACGATATCCGCTTCTTAATGAATGAAGTACTAGATTATCCTGCTCACTATAAAACTTTATCAAATGGTGAAAGTGCAGATCCAGATACTGTAGATATGATTCTTGAAGGTGCGGCAGATTATTGTGAAAATGTACTGTCACCACTTAACCAATCTGGCGATGAAGAAGGTTGCCATTTTGACAACGGCGAAGTAAAAACGCCAAAAGGTTTTAAAGAAGCTTATGACCAGTTCGTAATGGGTGGCTGGCAAGGACTTTCTTATCCTGAAGAATTTGGTGGTCAAGGCCTACCAATGTCTCTAAACCTGATTAAATCAGAGATGATGGGTACTGCAAACTGGTCATTTACCATGTATCCAGGATTAAGCTCAGGTTGTATGAACACGATTTTGCAATTCGGTACAGATGAGCAAAAACAAACATATATGCCTAAACTTGTTGAAGGTACATGGAGCGGCACAATGTGCTTAACTGAACCTCAATGTGGTACAGACTTAGGCCAAGTAAAAACTAAAGCTGAACCTCAAGCAGATGGTACTTACAAACTCACGGGTACAAAAATCTTTATTTCTGCGGGTGAACACGATTTAACTGAAAACATTATTCACATCGTACTTGCTCGCCTTCCAGATGCGCCAGCAGGTACACGTGGTATTTCATTGTTTATCGTACCTAAATTCATGCCTACAGTAGATGGCGGTGTGGGTGAACGCAATACCGTAACTTGTGGTTCAATTGAACACAAAATGGGTATTCGTGCTTCTGCAACTGCTGTACTCAACTTTGACAATGCAACCGGTTACCTGATTGGTGAAGTAAACAAAGGTTTACATGCAATGTTTACCTTCATGAACACAGCGCGTATCGGTACTGCTGTTCAAGGTATTGCACATGCTGAGTTATCTTTCCAAGGTGCTCTTCCATATGCTAAAGACCGTATGTCTATGCGTGCCCTTTCTGGTAAGAAAGATCCAGATAAAGTTGCTGATGCAATCATTCACCATGCTGACGTACGCCGTATGCTTTTAACTCAAAAAGCAATCGCTGAAGGCGGTCGTGCAATGATTTACTACGCTGCGCAAATTGCTGACAAAATGACAGATGCGTTAACACGTGGTGACCAAGCTGCTTTCGAAGACTACGATGACAAACTTGGTTTCTATACCCCGATCTTAAAAGGTTTCTTAACTGAACTTGGTTTAGAAGCAGCTAACCACGGTATGCAAGTTTACGGTGGTCATGGCTATATTAAAGAATGGGGTATGGAGCAAATCGCACGTGATGCACGTATTGCGACCCTATACGAAGGAACAACTGGTGTTCAAGCACTCGACTTAATTGGTCGTAAAGTGTTGTTAAGTTCAAAAGGTAAAGTAGTACGTGAATACACTGCTGAAATCTTAAAATTCTGTGCTGCTCACGCACGTAATAAATACTTACGTCGTTTTGCTTGGGACTTAACTAAGCTTTGTGCTCAGTGGAACACTTTAACAGTTCGTATCATGCTTGCTGCTCGTAAAGACCGCGACATCGTGTCTTCTGCTTCTGTAGATTTCTTAATGTTCTCAGGCTATGTCATGATGGCTTACTTCTGGGCTCAACAAGCTGTGATTGCTTCTGAAAAATTAGAAGCTGGCAACGGTCAAGAAACCCCTGAGTTCTATAAAGCAAAAATTAAAGTTGCTGATTTCTACTTCGACCGTTTATTGCCACGTGCACAAGGTCATGCAGAATCGATGGTAACTACATCTCGCACACTTACTTCATTACCAGTTGAACACTTTAGCTTCGACTACTAATGATTTGTAAATACTAAAATTAAAAGAGCGCAATTTATATTGCGCTCTTTTTTATATTTAAATTAACTTTATTCTTTTTTAAGGATATAAGCTTTTGTAGGTACAAAATAATTTTGTTCTAGAAACTCACGATTTTTACCATAATCACTATAAAAGAGTTTTTCTAAATTTACCGATAAAATTCTTTCTGAATCAATATTAAAGTAGAAATTCACATCTGATGCGGGGCAATGAATAATTAAATTATGTTCTACATTATCTACTTTCCACGTTAAGTTAGGACACAATTGATTTACAACCGCACTTTTAGCTCCATCTTTAGTACCTATACGTCCGTAATGAATTACATTCCAGTAGGCAGAACCATCGGCTAGTAAATTTAAAATATATTCTGCTTCCCCATTCTCACAATCAGCAAAAGCATCTGTACAAGATATGCGAGTATGATAACGTCCAACATACTGTAATGATGAGGCTGACAATTTCTGTAAGTGGCCTTGTGAATTATTTGGTAGAAAAGTCCGACCAGCCGCAGCATCTAAAGTTGTTACTGCCGAATTATTTTTTATAGCATCATTTTCATGCTTTGAAGCTGTCGTGGATACGCTGGAATGATCTTTCGATTCCGCATGGTTTATATCGCAGGCAGTTAACCCTATGCCTAGGATAATCATTAAACCTAAATGCTTTATTACAAAACCAGACTGCTTCAAAGATATATACATCATTTAAATACGACAGCAATGTTACAAGTTTATCTTTAATCCAAGAACTATTTACCTATATAAATAAGATTTA
The DNA here is from genome assembly GCF_001990725.1 of Acinetobacter genomosp. 33YU. NCBI lineage: Bacteria > Pseudomonadati > Pseudomonadota > Gammaproteobacteria > Moraxellales > Moraxellaceae > Acinetobacter > Acinetobacter genomosp. 33YU. Next base: position 90,013 of record NZ_LFZQ01000009.1, read on the forward strand.
GCCCTGAAAAAGTGCATTTTAGTTGATGTTTCTTTCATTCCCTTAAATCGTTTACATATTTTAACCATTTTTAGTTTTATTAAGACTTTAACTTGGTAATTCGATCTCCATATCTTTATTAAACAAGTGAATAAATGATTCCTTGTAGTTTATATATTTGAGGAGAATTAGATGGCCAATTCTGGTTTATATCGCTCGAACCGACAAAGCATGATCGCCGGTGTAATGGGCGGTATTGCTGAACGTTTTGGTTGGAACACAAATTTATTACGCATTATTTTCGTATTGGTTTCGGTAATGAGTGCGGCTTTCCCAGGGATTTTAGTTTATCTCGTTTTATGGTTAGTCATTCCTAAAAGACAGCCTGAACAAGTCCATGGTTATCAACAGCCTGTTCGTACTGTACGAGAAGAACAAGTACATTAAATAACTTAGTTTATTTTGGTCGCTACGGTTGCATCCCCTAATCAACCGTAGCTTTTTTTATTCTAAAATTATAGCTTCCGATTTAGCTGTTGCTGTAATGCAGCAATCATATCTGCACGGCTAATCATTCCTATAAGCTTACGATTTTCAACAACAGGAATGTAGTTAAAAGACTTTTCAACAAAGTATGGCACTAAATCTTGAATAGGTTGGGTTGGTAGTACAGTAACCACTCGACGACTCATGATCTGCTTTACATAATGCTGCCAAGAGTTTCTTGGATCGGCTGCGCCTTTAAACCACTCGACGACTTCATAGAGCGCTAAAGTTCCGACCAAATGGTTGTCTGCATTGACCACAGGTAAGCTCATCAAGTTCACTTGTTTAAACTTATCGAGTGCTTGGTGAATATCGTCATTTTCATGTAGTTTAATCACATCACGGCTCATAATATCCTGACAGATATATTGGTTCACCATGCGTTCATTGGCATGTTCTTGAGCTTCTAAAATGATTTTTTCTAAGTCGTACTGGCTAATATCTAACAGTTCAGTGTGATGCCCTAATGCATACTCGATATCTTTTGGCTGAATCGACACTTTCTGAGTTGGCGTTGGGTCCTTACTTCGCTCATTTAAATGTGCGGTAACGGGATAATGTCGCCCAATCAATCGATTGAAGAAAACAGCAAACCCAAGTAAAAGAAGCGAATTGAGTAAAACTGGATAAAAAATAAAATAAAAGCCTAATTTATGGATGGCTGCACCACCCAGTACAGCCGTAATTGCAACTGCTCCACTTGGTGGGTGTAACGAGTCGGTAGTCATCATTAAAAAGATGGCAAGCCCGACAGCCACACTAAAAGCCGTAGTTAAATCAGGAATCCACTGTGCACAAGCAACGCCAATAATGCCAGCTAAAGTATTGCCAACAATCACATTCCAAGGTTGAGCCAATGGACTGGTTGAAACTGCAAATAAAAGAACAGATGAGGCACCCATAGGCGCGATGTACCAAGCATTAATTCCGCCAAGAACATACCAGCTAATTAAAGAAGAAATTGCTAAACCACACAACGCTCCAATACCGCAAAGCAACCGCTCTTTAAGAGGTAAAACCTTAAAATTTGGTTTTAAAATCTGTAACCATTCTCGCTGTATAACACTCACAGTACACCTTTGGGGATATGCCGTTATTTATAACGGGCAAAAGTATACGCCCAAAGCCATATAAAATGCATTTAAATTATATCTTTTAATGTTCAGAGAATTTGTTGAAGTTATTCTTACTATTTTAAAACTTTAATATTCCATCAATTTTTCATTTAAGTAGCGCCAGTAACGTTTTGGCAAATACTGCACATGAAGTTTTATATTCTGGCGTTCTGTAATATTTACGCTCTTGAAATAATCTTTCCAAAGTTGATCATACAAAACTTCTTGTTGATCTAGCTCAAGTTGAAAGCTTTGACTCATGCCATTTTTTAAATTACGGTCAACTTCAGAAGCTTCGAGTGAAACTTCATGTATTTCACTTAAATCATAATAAATACCAAAATTACGTTGCTCGTCATAAATGAGCCAACGCTGATCTTGATAACGCCGTTTAAAATGCGGCTGAATAAGCGGTAAAACATTAAAATCGGGACGAACCAGACTTAAAAAAAGCTCATCTTTAGTTTTCTTAAAGCGAATAAAAGCCTCCATTCTATGCTTTTCTCGCCCGACTTTTTTCGTCCACTGTGCAATTGCTAGAACACTTGGGTGCGAGTAATCTTTTTCTACAGACGAATGACTACTAAACACATAAATACAGTAATTAAATAAGTGCTGATAGGCGTCTAAAGATTCAGATAAATAAGCAAAATAAAATTGTTTTAACGAAGAAGATGAAAGCTTTTTTTGTAACGCAGACCACACACGTTCGGCATGTTGCTCGTTATTTGCAACCTCAATTTTATCGGCAAATAAGCCATGCTGAGCTGCATCATTCAGACAGAGTTTGACCTGTAATTCTTTAAATTGAAATGCACGAAAAACACAGCTTAGCAGCCCAACCATTGAACCATCAAAATAGTAAGCAACTTCCTCATTAAACATGGCCTAAAACCCAAGGCTTAATTGTGGCGAGAGTTGCTGCACATATTTCGAAGATCCCTGCGTTAAAATCTGCTGTCGAATATACCCAGAAGATAGTTCCTTTTGGAATTTTGGACTGTCTTCACAGCGAATAAAGAATTTTGCACGCTGGTAGGCCACGCCTAATTTTTTAAGTAAATCGATATGGATTTTTCCAAAACGGCGAGCCTGCACAATTTTCTTGGCCGATTTCACCCCAATGCCCGGTACACGCAGAATCATTTGATAATCTGCACGGTTTAAATCTACTGGAAACTGTTCAGGATGCCTTAAAGCCCAGCTTAATTTCGGGTCTACATCAAGGTCTAAGTTTGGGTGTTTTTCATTGACGATTTCATTGACCTGAAAACCGTAAAAACGCATCAACCAATCGCTTTGATAGAGCCTATTTTCACGAAGCAACGGCGGTGCAGAACCCACTGCTGGCAAGTAATTATTTTCGGTATTAATTGGGATATAACCCGAAAAATAGACGCGCTTGAGTTTAAATTCCTTATAGTGCTTGTCTGCCATAAACAAGACATCTTGGTCTGACTCTTGATGTGCCCCCACTACCATTTGAGTGGTTTGCCCTGCTGGTACATATTTCGGTACATGCTTAATGATTTGTCGCTCATCTTTAAGCTGAATGAGCCTGTCACGGACTAGTCCTAAATCTTTTTGTACTTCCTGATGTGATTTTTCTGGGGCGAAAGTTTTTAGCCCAATCTCAGTTGGCATCTCTAAATTAATACTCATTCGGTCAGCGTATAAACCTGCTTCATGAATCAGTTCAGGCGATGCTCCCGGAATGGTTTTTAGATGAATATAGCCATTAAAGTTTTCTTCAAGACGCAACTTTTTCACGACTTGAAGCATACGCTCCATCGTATGATCCGCCGATTTAAAAATGCCTGAGCTTAAAAATAACCCTTCAATATAATTACGGCGGTAAAAATTAATAGTTAAGTCTACGACCTCTTGCACCGTAAATGCCGCACGCTGGACATCATTAGAACGGCGTGAAACACAGTAGGCGCAGTCAAAAATACAAACATTACTAAATAGAATTTTTAAGAGAGATACACAGCGGCCATCTTCAGTATAGCTATGACAAATACCCGAATGACTAGCATCCCCTAGACCTTTATCTTTGTTTTTACGGTCACTGCCACTTGATGAACAAGACACATCATATTTAGCAGCATCAGCAAGAATCTGTAGTTTTTCTCGAATGCGATCAGACATATCAAACGACTCATTTGTGGCATCGTTTAAAAAATATCATGTCGCATTCTTAAATTTAATCTAGTGAAGTACGGTCAGCGTCATGAGATGACGTTTAAAATGAACTAGCTTAATTAACGTATTCTTCAAGCTGCTTTACACGCTTTTCATACTCTTGCATTGGGCAATATGAATACATCGGTGAGCCAATGTATGAACCTGCATTATTACATTCCTGATCTACATAGGCTTTCCAGAGTCGCTGAGATTTTAAAATATCTTGGTAACGTTCTGGCTGTTTGTATTCTTCGCTTTGTGCACGAATTTGATCAATCAGAGCAACAATTTTTTCTTCATAAGTCTTTTTAGCTTTATCAGAACAACTATACACAACCATGTTATTAATACTTTCAAGCTTCATTTCTTTAATAGTCTGGTCTACACATTGGTTGTATTCATCTTGCTCATCAGTTTCGGTTTGTGCGTATAACCACGGACTACAGAAAAGGCTGGATAAAACAATAAGTTTGCAGCAAAATTTCAACATAACTTCTTCTCAGTTCTATAATTTTTTAATATGCTTCAATATAACAAAAAAACGATTATTCACGCACTTGCGCTTGCACCTATACCATTGCTAAGTTTATCTGCCTTAGGAGTAATGACATTAAATGCTGAGTTCAACCTTTATTCGATTGGAGTTATTTTTCTAGCCCACTTCTTATTTTATTTACTTTTTTATGGCCTTCTGGTTACTCCTTTCACATATGTCATTTCATATTTACTCGCCCGTAAAAATCGTTTAAATCTGATGAGTATTTTCATTAGCGCAACTGCGATCTGGATTTTGATAAGCCCTATTGCACGTTTGTTTTTTGTCGGGTCATTTCCATCTCCTTGGTGGGATATTTATAAGATTTACAGTTTTTATCTCATGATTTTATTTACCGGCTTTTGCTACTGGTTAAGCTTGAAGTGGCTAAGCCGAAAACAAATAGGCTAATCGCGTATTCCTTTGATTAAGCCTTTGCCACTCCCCTACAAAATCCTTATACTTAGGGGCAATTTTTCTCATAAATTCGTGGATGCTACATGAGTCGCGCCATCTCGCATATTGATACATTTCAGGGTTTAATTCTTGCCCTACAAAACTACTGGGCCGAACAAGGCTGCGTCGTATTACAACCTTACGACATGGAAATGGGCGCTGGAACATTCCACACCGCAACATTCTTACGTGCTTTAGGGCCTGAAACTTGGAACGCGGCATACGTTCAACCTTCACGTCGTCCAAAAGATGGTCGCTATGGTGAAAACCCGAACCGTTTGCAACACTACTACCAGTTCCAAGTGGTGCTTAAGCCAAACCCAGATAACATCCAACAGCTCTATCTTGATTCTTTAAAAGCAATCGGGATTGATACGCTTACTCATGATATTCGCTTCGTAGAAGACAACTGGGAATCTCCGACGCTAGGTGCTTGGGGCTTAGGTTGGGAAGTTTGGCTTAACGGCATGGAAGTGACTCAGTTCACTTACTTCCAACAAGTCGGTGGCGTTGAGTGTTATCCGGTAACAGGCGAAATCACTTATGGTTTAGAACGTCTAGCGATGTACCTTCAAGGTGTAGACTCGGTTTATGACCTTATTTGGACGAAAGGCCAATTCGGTACTGTAACTTATGGCGATGTATTCCATCAAAATGAAGTTGAGCAATCGACTTATAACTTTGAATACGCTCCAGTTGAAAAACTATTTGAACTCTTTGATTTTTACGAGTCAGAAGCAAACCGTTTAATTGAAGCAAAACTTTCTCTTCCTGCTTATGAGCAAGTGGTTAAAGCGTCTCATACCTTTAACTTGCTTGATGCACGTGGCGCAATTTCTGTGACTGAGCGTCAACGTTACATTTTACGTGTACGTACTTTAGCGCGTGCTATTGCACAAAGTTATGTACAAGCACGTGCAGAGCTTGGCTTCCCAATGGCAGAACCACACTTACGTGATGAAGTATTGGCACAGTTAAAAGCACAAGCTGAAAGTGAAGCAGCAAAGGCGGAGAAAAACTAATGAGCAAACATACTGTTTTATTCGAACTTGGCTGTGAAGAGCTTCCACCAAAAAGCTTAAAAAACTTACGTGATGCCCTAAAAGCTGAAACGATAAAAGGCTTAAAAGATGCAGGTTTAAACTTCGCATCAATTGAAGCTTATGCAGCGCCACGTCGTTTAGCGCTTAAAATTGTAGATATCGATGCTGCTCAAGCGGATACACAAAAACGTTTTGACGGTCCTGCTGTTCAAGCAGCTTACGATGCAGAAGGCAAACCAACTAAAGCACTCGAAGGCTTTATGCGTGGTCAAGGTATTACAGTTGATCAGCTTTCTACTTTCCAAGCTGGTAAAGTTGAAAAAGTTTGCTATTTAAAAGATGTAAAAGGTCAAAGCCTTGATGCTTTACTTCCACAGATTTTACAAACTGCATTAGACAATTTACCAATTGCTAAGCGTATGCGTTCTGCTGCAAGCCGCACCGAATTTGTACGTCCAGTGAAATGGGTTCTCTTACTTAAAGATAACCAAATTGTTGACGCGACTATTCAAGATCATAAAGCTGGCAATGTGACTTATGGTCACCGTTTCCATGCACCTGAAGCTGTGACTTTAGCGCATGCAAATGACTATTTAGCTGCTTTAGAAAAAGCTTATGTCGTTGCGAACTTTGAAAAGCGTCAAGCAACCATTCAAGAACAAGTGAAAAAGTTAGCTGATGAAGTGAACGCAACTGCGATTGTTCCAGCTGACTTACTTGACGAAGTAACAAGCCTCGTTGAATGGCCTGTGGCTTTACGTGCAACTTTTGAAGAACGCTACTTAGCTGTTCCTCAAGAAGCTCTTATTACGACAATGCAAGACAACCAGAAATATTTCTGTTTGATCAATGCGGAAGGTAAATTACAGCCTTACTTTATTACTGTTTCAAATATTGAGTCTAAAGATCCAACTCAAATTATTGAAGGTAACGAGAAAGTTGTTCGTCCTCGTTTGTCTGATGCTGAATTCTTCTTCTTACAAGATCAAAAGCAACCGCTTGCATCTCGTAAAGAAAAATTAGCAAATATGGTATTCCAAGCACAGCTTGGTACGCTTTGGGACAAATCAACACGTATTGCAAAACTTGCTGTTGCGTTGTCTCCGATCACTGGGGCAAACCCAGCAGATGCTGAAAAAGCTGCATTACTTGCTAAATGCGACTTAACCTCTGAGCTTGTTGGTGAATTCCCAGAACTTCAAGGTATTGCAGGTACTTACTACGCGCGTATTGAAGGTGAAAACACTGAAGTTTCAGAAGCTTTAGGTGAACAATATTTACCAAAATTTGCTGGTGATGTTTTACCAAAAACCAAAACAGGTACAACGATTGCCCTTGCTGACCGTTTAGATACTCTAGTTGGTATTTTCGGTATTGGACAAGCGCCAACAGGTTCTAAAGACCCATTTGCTCTTCGTCGTTCAGCAATTGGTATTTTACGTTTAATCATTGAAAATGAATTAGATGTAACTATTGAAGAGTTAGTAAATCTTGCACTTCAAGGTTATGGCAATATCGTTAAAGACCACGACAAAACTCGTGCTGATGCGGTTGCTTTCTTGGAAGGTCGTTACCGTGCTAAGTACGAAGACCAAGGTGTTGCTGTTGATGTGCTTCAAGCAGTTCAAGCACTTGCACCAAAATCTCCACTTGATTTTGACAAGCGCGTAAATGCTGTTAACCACTTCCGTACATTACCTGAAGCTGCTGCACTTGCTGCTGCAAACAAACGTGTTGCTAATATTCTTGCAAAAGAAGCTGCACCAGAAGGTTCTGTAGTTGAAGCAAACTTGGTTGAAGATGCTGAAAAAGCATTATTTGCTGAGCTTCAAACAGTAACTCCTGTGGTTGAACCATTACTTGCAGCAAAAGATTACACTGCTGCCCTTTCTAAGCTTGCAGCACTTCGCGCGCCGATTGATGCATTCTTTGATGGCGTAATGGTAATGGCAGATGATGCTGACCTGAAAGCAAACCGTTTACGTTTATTGGCTCAGTTACGTAACTTGTTTACTGCTGTAGCTGATGTGAGTGTATTGCAGGGCTAATTAGCTCATTATTAAATAAAGGGATCTTTTAGAGATCCCTTTATTTTTTACGTTAAACAAATGCTTTAATTTCTTCTAAACTTTTCGATGGCTCAAACCACATAAAATCATAATCGGCCACATCATGAATATAAAACGGATCATTTTTCATGATTTCTTCGGCTTCTTGAATCGAAGAGCTTAGCACCAAAATTACCCCACCTACTCTATTTTCTCGGCGTCCCGATGCTAAAAACTTCTTTTGCTCATAGTAATGATCTAAAAACGCAATATGTTCTTTGAGTACAGCATCAACTTCGGCTAACGGTTTTTTATAAGTCAAGGTAACAACAATCATCTCATTCTCTTAAAGCAAGTAGCGCATTACATATGCTTATTCGATAGTACGCCTATTCCCCCAATTCATCCACACCAAACTCCCCACAATAATTACTCCACCCAACGACAAAATTATTAGAGTGTTATAACTTTTTCACCACACTACCTAATACAAGTCTTTTACTTATATAAGTCATTATAATAATTTGATATTTTTAAAAAATATCGTTATAAGTCTGCTGGTTTTATCAATTAATATCATCTAGAGTTATAAATAAATGAAGAAGAATATTCTATTACTTGTTATTTCTATGTTATCTGTTGGACAAATGGGCTGTTCTATAGATCCTCATCGGATCACTTTACCTAACACTGCAAATCCACCTGCTACAGAAAAGATTAATGTAGTTGGAATGTCTCGAAATGAATTTTTAAATAAATTCCATCCCCCTGTAGTAAGTAGACTCATTGGTGATAAAAGAGTAGATACAATCACTTCGTATAAAATGAACAACAAACCCAAAGCATACGGAGTGGCTTTATATAACGGCTTAATAGCGAATACAATCGTGTCGTCAATACATAGTGTAATGCCGAGTAAATTACCACTCGATTCCGTGGACGAAACTCTATTAATCCCAGACTCAGTAATTAGCAGAGAGAAAGTAGTCATTGCAATTACATATAATTCTTCTGACTATATTGAGAAAGTAGAAAGGATAGAATGATTCCACTACTAATATTTTGAGTTATAAGATATAGCTATCAAGTTATGCTGATTTAAATGATCATTTTTTTAATAAAATACTCTCATTTTAAATCAGCTCTCAACAACGATAATATTTAATTGCTATCTACTTGGCTGGCTCAAAGAATTATTTTTTCCAATTCATCCACACCAAACTCCCCACAATAATCACTCCACCTAGCAGCACCATCATTGATGGTTTTTCATTTAAGAAAAGAACTGCCAAACTCATAGCGACAATCGGCGAACAATATAAAAAATTCGATGCAATCGTTAACGGCATATTTTTAAGTACATAACCCCAAAGTACATAAGCCATCGCACTTGGGAAAATACCTAATAGGACAACTGACATATTGGCTTGCCAAGTAGCATGTAACATCTCATTCGGTAAATGGGCACTATAAAATAGTAAAGGAATGGTACCGAACCAAATGATGTAGCACATCATGCTCAAAGCATCATAATTTAAAGCAAATTTCTTATATAAATTAAAGTACAGCCCCCATGCAATTGCAGCTAAAACAATCAACAAACTATAAGGGCTCGGCACACCAAAACCATGATCTCCACTGACCACCAACACGGCGCCGCAAAGTCCCAGCAAAATACACAACCACTGTTTAAAACTGATTTTTTCTTTAAAAAGCAAAGCTGAAATAATAAAAGTGAATAGTGGAATGGATTGGCTCAAAATACTAGATGCAACCGCAGTCACATATTGCTGCCCTGTATTTATAAGCAAATGATGCAATGTTACAGAGAAAAATCCTAACACCCCAAGTGCAGGAACATCTTTCCAATTTAAAGGCTGAATGCCTTTTTTCATGACCAAAAGTAGTAAAAAAACAGATGCAATCAAAAAACGGAGCAAGGCAATGTGCTGAGGTGTATATGAATGTAAAGCACTATGTACGCCAATAGGGGAATAACCCCAACAAAAGACGGTTACAGCAATACATAAAGAGAGCTTAAATACGGGAGGCTGGGTTTCGGCAGCAAGGGAAATTGCCATGTTAAATCTGCACTAGTGAAATGGAACACTTCCATCATATGCGCATGGATAGTTGAATAAAATTAACTTATATTAAGTCATATATTCATTAAAAGTGAATGATAAAACATGGATATCACTCAGTTAAAAATGTTTCAAACCGTGGTTGAATGCGGAACAATGGCAAAGGCATCAATGCAACTGCATTGTGTACCCTCCAATATCACAACGCGCATTAAACAACTCGAAGAAGAACTAGGTGCACCGCTATTTTATCGGGAAGGAAAAAGTTTAAACCTCACTCCTTCTGGTGAAATTTTTCTTAATTATTGCCATAAAATTTTAGCGCTATGCGATGAGGCAAAACGTAGTATTCACCCAGATGCACCGCCTTCTGGCCCACTCAAAATTGGAGCGATTGAATCGTCTGCCACAACTCGTCTTCCTAGCTTACTTGCGAAATATCATCAGCGCTATCCAGAGGTCTCCATTCAAATTATTACTGGCACATGGAAACAGCTATTAGTTGATATTTCTCAGCATAAACTCGATGGTGCAATTGTCGCGGGTAATATTGAATTTCCAATGTTAAATAAGCTGGGTATTTATCAAGAAGAAATTATTTTAATTGCCCCAGAATCTTTCGGTGAAATCCACTGCCAAGAAGACTTGATTGGTAAGGAAATTTTTATGTGGACTGAAGGCTGCCCTTACCGTGCAGCTCTCGAAGATTGGCTTAAACTCAAGAATATTTCACTTCCCATCACCAGCATTACCAGTTATGCCACGATTATTGGTTGCGTGAGTGCAGGCTCTGGTGTGTCTTTAGTGCCGAAGAGTCTTTTTGAGCAATATAAAAACTTAACCAATATTCGAGGCTATAAATTTGAACATCTTGCCTTTATGCAAAACCAGTTTTTCTGGCACAAAAATGTAAGCAATCACAAAGCGAGAGATATGTTTTTAGACTTAATTAAGTCTGAATTTATCGTTTAGGTTTTTGCTTGAAACAAACTATCCATGCAAAAATCTATGCTTTATATAAAATCGTCATGCATAAAAAGCATAACCAAATTTCAGAAATTTAAATTTTATACTTATAAAACAAATACTTTAAATTAAATTAATTTTTGATTTAGAAATAAAATCTGCATAAGCCATCCGCTTTTTGCAATGATCCTAATAAAAATACGCTCATTCTAAACATATAGAATTTTTTGAGTCGCTCAACATGAATAAAGCAATTGGAATTTTAGGTGGTATGGGACCACAAGCTACGATTGATGCTATGAATAAAATTATTAAAAATACACCAGCACATTGTGATCAAGAACATATTCCTGTCGTTACAGTTTCTATCCCAGATATACCTGACAGAACTCAATCCATTATAAATCATGATGATAAACCACTCGCAAAAATGGCTGAATATCTTAAAATCTTAGAAGCAGCACAAGTCGGTTGTATCATTATTCCTTGTAATACTGCTCATTTCTGGTTTAACCAACTACAAAAGCGCACCCAAACTAAAATGATCAGTATCATTGAGTCTGCGGTTCATTTTATTCAAGACAGTCAAATTGATGAGGTGTGTATTCTTGCTACATCTGCCACAATAAACACCGAGCTTTATCAAAGCCAGTTTATTGAAAATAGTATTGGTTTCTCTACTCCTTCTGCCGAAATGCAAAATAAAGTAATGCAAAGTATTTACCAATACAAAGCAGGAAATATTCAACAAGCTAGAGAAATGATGAAGGAAGTTATTAATTTTTACACTAACAAGAGAAATATAAAATTCCTGTTGGCTTGTACAGAAATACCTCTCATTTTAGAAGAAAGTATTGAGGCTTATCCTGAACTATTCATAGACACAACCGACGTACTCATTAAAAATGCGATTGCGTGGTATCAAAACGCTCCCATAGCAAAAGTTGCATAGTTAAATTAAAGATAATGCAACTTTTGCATAAATTAGTTTAGGCAATTGTCCAATCAATTGCCTTCATAAAGTTCCATAAACTTTCAGAAGCTGTATTGAGCCTCGCACTACTACGATATAAATAAATATCTACAGATAAGACTGAATCTTTCAAAGGCACAATCAAAAGTTGATTTTTTTCAAGCTCCTCCTGAATACTGTAATCTGGTAACCACCCTACTCCATACCCACCTTTGATCATGTCTTTAAGTAATAAACTCATTGAAGACACAAAGTTTGTCTCAAATTTATCTGAATGATGCTCTTGTAGAAACTTATTTACTTTTTTACCCATGTAACTATCGTCGGTGTAATTCATGAGCGGAACTGAAGCATCTTCGAGTGAATATTTGGGACGACCTAAATGATTAGGTGCAGTGACTAAATAAAGCTTTGCTGAAAATAGTTTATGGCACAAAAACTGTGGATTCATAAGATCATCATCATAAAAAGATGCGATAAAGTCACATTGACCATTTTTAAGAGAATCTACGGTTTCATTTACGTTAATGGCTTCAACATGAAAAATCTTTTCTTGGTAGTTTTTTAAATTTCCTAAAATTTTAGGAAAAATATAACCTGCCAAAGAATGCGCAGATGCAATAGTGACTTTACTTCTAACATGATTGTCACCTTTAATTCGATCTATATTGAACTCAAAATCATCTAGCAAATTTCTGGCGTGCAGAACAAAAAGCTTACCCTTTTCTGTGAGCTGTAACGGCGAAGTTTCTCGGTCAAAAACCTCAAATCCCAAACTATTTTCTAGAGCCTGAATACGGCGGCTTAGAGAAGACTGTGAAATATTTCTAATATCAGAAGCGATTGTAAAATTTCGGTATTTTTCTAGAATGATCAGATCATATAACCATTTTAATTCTATATTTTGTATCACCTGAAGCTCCAGATCATTCTAGGAATTTAGATAAGTTATTTAAGTATATTTGAAATGATGATTTATCGTAATTAAATCGTATGGGTTTTATCTCATTGCTGCACAAGGTTTATTTTTAACAGTAAGATCAGCACTTGATATTTTGACAGTCATTGGGGAGTTTGAACCAAATGAAAACCTTAAAAGTTTTATGTATTGCAAGCTCTATATTGGCTTCATCGACGCTCTTTGCTGAAACAACACAGCCTCAACCTACAAATGAGACAACGTCTAAAGCTCAACCTTATGGTGATAATCCAAGTTTAGGTCGTGTGTTGTTATATAAAACAGGAAAAGGCATACAAAACCTAGGGAACTCTATTCAAGGTGCTTCTGAAAACACCTCAAATAAAATTAGTGAAAAATGGCAAAGCACTAAAGAATTTACAGCTGAAAAATCAGAAGTTGCCCAGCAAAAAGTAGATACTGCAAAAGCATATACTGAAGAGAAAATAGAACAAGCTAAACAAAATATCACCAGTAGCCGAAATGGTGAAAACATTCCGATCGAACAAGGTGAGTTAAGTAAATCTAGTACGACGACTAATTAAAATTAGGTTTGAGAAGCGCGATTACTTCGCGCTCATAGAAATGTATACGTTTAAAAAGAAATACTACCCATTACAAAGAGCTAGGAATCTGCCTTATGAATAGTCAAAAACTTCTCTTTTCAACACTATGCTGTATCGCACTATCTGCATGTGCAACTACTAAATCTGTTTCTTCTTATTCTCAATCAAAGGTTTTAGAACAAGACACCAATATTGAAGCTTATCCAACCACCACAGGAAATGTAGCCAAGCTCATTAAACATGATAAGCAAGCTTGTATGATCGAATTTACGGGTTACTTAGGTGGAGGCCAAGTCACTGAGCACTGGATTTTTAATAATAAAGGTCTGATTTCAGCTCAATCATTTACCGAACAATATCCCGACTCATCTGGCATACTAAGTCAAGCCACCAACTCAACAACAAAAAGCTCGACCACTTTTAATATTCAAGATCCAGCAATTCAAAATAATTTTAAAAAGCTCCAAAGCAATTTTAGTAAAGCCAATTTAGCAAAATGTGATTAAAGATTTTCCATAAAAAACCCGTTGCAGAGGCAGTTTTCTGCAACGGGCCATAGCCATTCAAATTTCTTGGACCTAATAAAAAATTATAAATATGCTATTTAATTAATAGTTAAACCATTTGTTGCAGCCAGTAAATCAATACGAGGGAAAACCAAACCTGTTCTTGGGTCAGTAATAGGTTTACCCGTAGTTCTTAAACGATTAATCGTCTGATCGATAGTTTCGGTTGGTGTCACACTATTTGCTCTTAATAGTGCAATTGCGCCAGCAACATGTGGTGTAGCTTGGGACGTACCGCCCATAGTGTAGCCACCTGCTGTAATCATTGCCCCTGGAGCTAGTAAAGTCACAAGACTACCCCCGTTACTAAAACATGCTACTTTGTCTGCTGCTGTAGTTGAGTCAGTACATTTCACAGGTTTACCCCACGATACACCACCAATATTACTATCATATACTGCGCCAACTCTTACCGCTCCAGCAACACAAGCAGGTGACGAAATTCCATCAGGGAACGCATCATTACCAGATGCCACTACAGGGACCACGCCAGCAGCTCGCGCATTTGCAAATGCTGTTGCATAACTACTATTACTGCATTGTGATGTGTATTTAACGCCAGATACACCAAGGCTTAAATTGATCGCTTTAATATTGTAGGTTTTAGCATTATTTACTGCCCAGTTAATACCGGCAATGATATCGCTATCATAGGCTGAACTTAACAATTGACCATTCACGCGAACTTTTCGGAAAACGTCTATTCCTATAATTTTTGTTTTACTCGCCACTTTAGACACAATTGCTGAGACATTACTCCCATGACCATCATCATCCAGTGCACCATCATCTGGCGCGCTATCAAATGAATAAACGACACGACATGTACTTGAAGGTGAATTAACTGCCGTACAACCAAAATCCGAATGTAAATAATTTACCCCAGTATCCAATACAGCCACACTAGAGCCAGTACCATTAAAGCCTTTGGTATTAGCTTGAGGCTGATTAATTAAAGGCAAACTTTCCATCGTAGTGGCCCGATTAATTCGGTTTGGATATACAGCCTTAACGTTTGGGTCATTTAGTAAATCAACTAAAGCCTCTCTATTACTAACTCTATAAAAAGCTAAGGGCAAATTATTGTAGTCCCGAAGTACTTGCACCCCTACACCACGATTAAACCTTGACTGTAAGTTCTTTTTATTTGAAGCAATATAACTTCGCCGTTCCAAACCTGAAGCCACGCTTTCCGTAGGAATATTATATTCAACGATAAGGTCATTAGACTCATTGGTGACCAAGGCATCTAAATCGATTTTACCCTGAAACACTTTTTGTTTTGCTGCCTGATTTAGCTGCTGTTTGGCTCCCTTAGAATCCAAAGGAAGAGCGAAAGCTGTTGTACTTAATATTGTAGATATACCTAATAGTAATAACGTTTTACTTTGCATTATTTTTCTCCGTAGTTCTTTGGTAAAGAACATTTGAACGTCTAGTAGTTCTTGGATAAAGAAAACTAGATTATTTAAAGTGTTTTAATTTCATTAGCAGGATCTTTTTCTGGATCAATCGGTTGAATAGAAAGATCACTTTTTGTGTCATATAAAGGAACAGTATCTGAGGATACTGGTTTAGGTTGAGTAGAATTTAAAGATACATTTTTAGGTTGAGCAGGCTCCTTAAGTTGGGAATGTAAAGATGAAGTGTCTGATTGCGATGAATTCGACTTGTGCAAAGTAGAATTCATCACATCTGATGCACCGCTTGATGGCTTAAAATAGAGAACAACGGCGACTAAGCCGAGTAATACGACAAGGGAAGCAATAATTTTCATCATTTAAGATCTCTGTTTTTTTGTTTATAGACATCTCTATTTATTTTTGATTATTCGAAATAAAGCGCTATTTCTTGAGATATATGTCATGTGAAATTTCATTTCATAAAACATGTAAGCCCGAGGAACACTAAAATTCTTTTTCCCGAATAAACAAAAATACTGTTCTGCCCTGTGCATTTATATTTCTGGCAGAATATGGTTCAAAAAAGTGCCAAAAAGCACCTTATTCTCATAATAAGCAATAACTATGCCGTTATCTCGATTAAAAAAAGAAAAGGAAATCTTCTTTATAGATATAAAAAAATGGTCATGTTGAATAAGTTTAATTATTTGTATTTCTAAAAATAAGAGAAATTATTTTTTTACTAGTTTTTTAAACAGTCAAATATAGATATCTATTTCACTTTATTATTAATATTTTCTTTTCTCCACAATTTCTCCCTCATCTGTTTAGTGACTGTAATACTGTTGTAAGGTTTTGCTGAAGTCTATTCCTAAGCAAAGCAAGGTTTGACTATGATGCGATTGCGTTTATGAAATACCTCACTAAAAGGGTATATTCTTTGAAGGATATCGCAATGAAAATGATGAAAACAGCTATCGTTACTGCAAGTGTTCTTGCTTCTGCTTCTATTTTTGCACAAAGTGGGGACATCAATGCAGACGCTTCTGCCCAAGTAAATGTACAACCGGGTGGTCTTGTTAGTGGCGTAGCCAACACAGTCAAAAGTACTGCACACACTGTAGGTAGCACAGCAAAGCATGCTGGTCATGTTGCTGCTGACACTACAGTTAAAGCAACTAAAAAAGCAACTGGAAAAGTGACTGAACTTTCTTCTAAAGCTGCAAATGGTACAAAACACTTTGCTACCGAAGCAGTAACAGGTACTAAAAATGTAGCGACTCAAGCTGCAAACGGTACTAAAAATCTAGCCGTTGAAGCGAAAGCTGATACAAAAGCACATTTAAATGCGGTAAAAACTAAAGTAGCAGCACATGAAGCTGAACAAAAAGAGTTTACTGCTGAAAAACAAGCTAATGCTCAAGCACGTGTAGATGCAGTTAAAGCTCGCGTAGCTCAAAATCAAGCTGAGCAAAAAGAATTAGTGGCTGACACCAAAGCTGATGCTCAAGTAAAATTAAATGCAGCTCAATCAGCGCACGCGATTAATGCTCAAACAGGTGTAAACGTTGGTGTTAATGTTGCCCCAGTTGGAGTTAGTGCAAATGCAAACTTAAATGCAGGTGCTCAAGGCTCTACCCAAAAAACTGAAAAGAAATCTTTCATGAAAGGTCTTTTCGGTACTAACTAATTAAAGCTAGCAATAAAAAAGGGCAATCAATTGCCCTTTTTTATTTACTTTAAATCAGTTATTTAAAGAGTTTCAGTTAAAACCAAACCAGCGCGCAAACCAATTTTCACATTTGGGTTTGGAAATAAAATCCAGACTTGATCTTGCTCAACCACATAATTCCCAGAAGGTTGCATGGTAATGATTTCACCTTTCGTAAATGTCGAAAAGTTTGGAGCCTCAGCCGATAAGTTCATTTGAAAATCTTCATCTTTTTTAATTAAAGAATCAGACACCTGAAACACTCGAATTTTCGATTTATGTCGCTTCGGTAAAACTTGTTCAGAAACCACATGACGAATGACTTCATCAATTGCAGCAAACTGACTTAAGTCATTTTGTCCAAATGGCAAGGCTTTACCTAACTCTAAGGTTGCGCTCGCAGCTTTAAAACTCTCACTGGTAAAATGTGTAAATGTTTTACCCGCAGCACGATGATAAACCAGAGCATCTAAATCGGCAGCTTCAAGACTCGCTGTCAAATCAGCATCATAGTCATGCGTTTGATAAGGCAATAAAGCAAAAGTGGCTAACAAAGAAGCACGAATTGCGGTATGCAAATCATAGTGATAGCGCTTAGCATTACTCTCACTTTCTTTAAAAAAAGTAGCAACTGCCTGCTCTAAAACCTCAGCTCGCTTAGACTCTTCTGTTACAGGTAGAGTTTTATACCCACCACAAAACATTCGGTTTACATCGTCATATACATAGCGCTTGCCTTGGCGCATTGCATACGGATTACCTAATACAAGCAGCAACCTCACAGCAAGGTTTAAACGCCCTGCAAATAAATCGGTGCAAAGTTGAGACAACAACTCAATTGGTGCTGTTTCATTACCATGTACCCCAGCTGACAGTACGACAGCTTTGTCGTACTGTGCATGTGGCGTACATTCAAGAAGTCCTTCACCTAGCCAACGCCAAGAAAAGTTTTCTTGCTTTCCTTCGCGAGTTGTAGGCTGCTTACCCTGTAAGGTTAATGCTAGAAAATCTTGCATGCCACCTCCTCATTATTTTTGGAAAGGATAAACCGAACCCAAACCTAAAATTTTGGTGAGTTCATCAAGTGCCATACGGCTTTCCATAAGTAGGTGCGGATCTGCTAAATCTTCTTGCGCTAAACGATCACGATAATGTTTATCGACCCATTGATTGAGCGTTCCAAACAATTGATCATTCATTAATACTTTTGGATTTACAGCATTTAATTCAGTTTCGTTCAAAGCCACACGTAAACGCAAACATGCTGGTCCACCACCATTACGCATACTTTCACGCAGGTCATATACCTGAATCGCATCAATTGGTGTGCCCATTTGAATCATATCGTTCAAATAGCCCCACACTGCTGCATTTTGACGAGATTCTTCTGGCACAACAATCGTCATACCGCCATCTGGACGAGTCAAAATCTGGCTATTAAACAAATAAGTAGCAACAGCATCGTCTACAGTAACGCGGTTTTCAGGCACTTCAATCGAAATAAAGTCTTCACCAATGCTTGCCATTTTTTGACGAATTTCAGCAAAAGCTTGATCTTGATTTAAGAAAGCATGTTGATGGTGGAATAAAACCTGTTGGTTACTTACCGCGATCACATCGTTATGGAAAACACCCTGATCAATTACATCCGGATTTTGCTGAACAAAAACCGTATGTGCATCATCTAAACGATGCAAACGTGCAATAGCTTCACTCGCTTCGCGCGTTTGACGTGCTGGATAGCGCTTTGGTCCCGGTAAACCATTATTTAAATGTTGTTGACCATAAACAAACACCTGAATACCGCGCTTAGCATAATCACCACCTAAACGATTGTGATTTGCTGCCCCTTCATCACCGAACAAAGCCACTTGTGGTAAAGCTTCGTGGTGTACAAAGTGACGCTCATTTTTAAAGATCGCTTGTAAAACTTGGCTTGTAGTTTCAGCTTCAATTGAACGGTGAAATTTATTGTTCAGGTTAGCCGCAGTAAAATGCACGCGCTCATCTTGGCTATCAGCCGAAGGTGAAACTGTCGCAGCATTTGCAGTCCACATTGGAGAAGCTGAGCTTAAAGATGATAACAGTTCAGGTGAATGACGCATTGCTTGAGCCACAACACTAATGTCATCTCCTGTAAAACCTAAACGGCGTAACATTGGAACATGTGGACGTTCATGCGGAGCAAGTACACCTTGTTTCATTCCCATATCAGCCAAGGCTTTCATTTTTAATAAGCCTTGTTTCGCTGCTAATTTTGGGTTCGAGGTATTATTGCGGTTTTTGGTTGATGCTTCATTACCAAAAGACAAACCCGCATAGTGATGTGTTGGTCCCACTAAACCATCGAAATTTACTTCATATCCTTTCATTTTTTCTTTCCCTAGTGTTTAAGGCAACACAATCCCTGGAGATAATTTTTCTGGCAAACTTAAGCTTTCACTTTCAAGTGAAGCCATTGGCCAAGCGCAGTAGTCAGCAGCATAAAATGCACTTGCACGGTGGTTGCCTGAAGCTCCAACACCACCAAATGGTGCGGCACTTGAAGCACCTGTTAATGGCTTGTTCCAGTTCACAATACCGGCACGTGCTTCAATGAGTAAGTCATCAAACAGTTCACGTTTTGGAGAAACCAAACCAACTGACAAGCCGAAACGTGTTGCATTAGCAATTTTCAATGCTTCATCAAAGCTGTCATAACGTTGAATGGTCGTAAGCGGGCCAAAATATTCTTCATCTGGAATACCAGCCACACCTGTTACATCAACAATGCCCGGAGTCAGTAGCGAACTGTCTTCTTGTGGACGAGTCATTGCTAATAAACTTTTGGCACCGAGTTCAAGTAACTTTTGCTGAGCATTCATCATGTTTGTTGCAGCAACTGATGAAATTACACCACCCATAAATGGCTGTTGTTCATCGTTCCAGCGACCCACTTTCAGGTTCTTAGCAACTTCAACGAAACGTTGAATAAATGCATCACCTTCTGCACCATTTTTTACCAAGATGCGGCGCGCACATGTACAACGCTGACCCGCCGAAACAAATGCAGATTGAATAGCCAGATTAACCACAGCATCGACATCAACAATTTCATCGATAATCAATGCATTATTGCCACCCATTTCAAGCGCAAGAATTTTTTCAGGTGCACCCGCCATTTGCTTATGCAAGTGATAACCAGTGTTTGCACTTCCGGTGAACAATAAACCATCAATTTCATGTGAAGCAGCTAGCGCTTCACCCGTGGTACGACCACCTTGAACTAAGTTCATTACACCATTTGGCAAACCAGCTTGTTGCCAAAGTTTTACAGTTTCTTCAGCAGTCCAAGGTGTTAATTCACTTGGTTTAAATATAACTGTGTTGCCCGCAAGTAATGCAGGAACAATATGTCCATTTGGTAAATGGCCCGGGAAGTTATATGGACCAAAAACTGCAAGTACACCATGTGGACGGTGACGTAGGGATGCCACGCCATCTGCCATTTCAGTTGAGCTTTCGCCAGTACGCTGGTGATAAGCACGAATCGAAATCGCAACCTTGCCAATCATTGACTGAACTTCAGTTAAGGTTTCCCAAAAAGGTTTGCTGGTTTCTTGGCTAATGACTTCTGCTAAATGTTTTTTATTTTCTTCAAGCAGCTTTGCAAACTTTTCTACAATCGCAACGCGCTCAGCAAGAGGTAAACGTGCCCATGCAGGAAATGCTGTACGTGCAGCTTGGCAAGCTTTATCAACATCAACGGCTGTAGCTTCACCACCTGACCATACAGTTTGGTTATCAACCGGATTTGTTTTTACAAATGTTGTACCGCTGCCTTGTAACCAGACACCGTTTATAAATAAAGAGTTTGACATCAGGATACTTCCATAGGATTTAGTGATAACACACGAACAGCGTGGCCTTCTTGTACACCGAGTTTCTCAGCTTGTTCATGGGTTAAATTTAGAGTGCTATCTACGAGATCAAGCTTCATTAACATGGCTCGATAGTCGTGATAATTATCATTGGCAACAAGATATTGTGTTTTACCTACCGTTACATCATTTGTAATTTTGACAGTTAAAAATTGGCTTTCTTTTACTGCGCGCAACTCATCAATATTGGCTTCAATCGTTGGGCCGGCATCAAAAATATCGACATATCCTTGATAACGTAAACCTTCAGACTCAAGCACATGATAAGCAGGCAGAGTATGTGGATGCATTTTTCCAATTACTTCTTGCGCGTCTTTTGGTAAGAGATCTACATAAACTGGAAAACGTGGCATAAGTTCCGCAATAAAAACTTTTTGACCAATTCCACTTAAATAGTCTGCTGTGGAGAAATCCATATTGAAGAAATGGTGTCCAATCGCATCCCAGAAAGGCGAACATCCATTTTCATCAGAGAAACCACGCATTTCAGCAATGAGTTTCTTCTCGAAATATTGCTTAAAAGCAGCAATAAACATAAAACGGATTTTTGATAAAAATTTACCGTTTTGATTCTCACGACGTTCTGGATCTAAAAATAATGTACAGAGCTCACTGCTTCCCGTTCTGTCATTACTTAAAAATAATGTCGGTAATGATTTGTAGACATTTAATGCTTTTGAAGCGTGAACTTGAGTACCCACGTGAAAGTTGTACCAAGGCTCAATTAAACCTACAGCAACCTCAATTGCACTTACCCCAATAACACGTTGAGCTTCTGTATCTTCAAGAACAAACAAATAACCTTGTTCGCTCTTATGGACATTACCATTTAAAGTATTGCGAGTACGTGAAATTCGAGCCGAAAGCGTATCCATATTTTGTGGCAAGGAAGTCAGGCCAACACCTGACTTACCTGCTAATTTATAAATATCTTCAAGGTCTCGAAACTCGGCATGACGGACAATCATCATGGCTAGCTTTCCTTTTTTTTATTTAGCCAACTTTGCCAAAGCTCTTTTTAAACGAGCAATCCCTTCATCAATATCTTGTTCAGGAATAATCAGAGACGGAGTAAAGCGAACCACGTTTGGTCCAGCAATTAAAGCGAGCAATCCTTCTTCGCCTGCCCAAGTCGTAATGTCTTTTGCTTTACCAGCATATTCAGCTTTTAATACACAGCCAATCAATAAACCTTGACCACGAATTTCATCAAAAACTTGATATTCAGCATTTAAAGTATTTAATGCATCAAGGAAATATTGATGACGGTGTTTTACACCTTCAAGCACTTCTGGTGTATTAATAAACTCAAATACTGCGCCAGCAACTGCACTTGCCAACGGATTACCACCGTAAGTTGTACCATGTGTACCCACTGAAAAATGCGGAGCAAATTTATCAGTTGTTAACATTGCACCCACAGGGAAACCACCGCCTAATGCTTTTGCAGTGGTAAGAATATCCGGAGTAACACCTGAGTTCATGTAAGCATAAAGTGAACCTGTACGGCCTACACCAGTTTGTACTTCATCAAAAATAAGTAAGGCACCGAACTCATCACACAGTGCACGTAAACCTTTTAAAAATTCGATGTCAGCAGGAATAACGCCACCTTCACCTTGGATCGGCTCAACAATCACGGCACATGTTTGTTCGTTAATGGCTGCTTTTGCAGCTTCTAAATCATTAAAGGCAACATGGTTGATACCATTTGGAAGTGGTGCGAAATCTTGTGAATATTTTGGTTGACCACCTGCTGAAACGGTAAATAAGGTACGGCCGTGGAACGCATTATTAAATGCCACAATGCCGCTTTTACCTGCTACACCGCTGTCGAGCCCAACTTTACGAGCAAGCTTTAAAGCTG
Source organism: Acinetobacter genomosp. 33YU (assembly GCF_001990725.1). NCBI lineage: Bacteria > Pseudomonadati > Pseudomonadota > Gammaproteobacteria > Moraxellales > Moraxellaceae > Acinetobacter > Acinetobacter genomosp. 33YU. Next base: position 112,936 of record NZ_LFZQ01000009.1, read on the forward strand.
CTTCATTCGCTTCTGCACCTGAGTTACAGAAGAATACTTTATCTGCAAATGTATTTTCAGTGAGTTGTTTAGCAAGGCGTAGAACTGGTTCATTGGTATAACCATTGCCGACATGCCAAAGTTTTGTTGCTTGTTCTGTTAATGCATTTACTGCCACTGGATGCGCATGACCTAATGCGTTTACTGCAATCCCGCCTGCAAAATCGATATATTCTTTATTTTCTTGATCCCAAATACGTGAACCTTCACCACGTACCGGAATGAAATTTGCCGGTGCAAAAACTGGAACCATCCAGTCATTAAAGTTGCTTCGAGTTACAGAAATTGGCTGTTCCATGCTTACCTCAGTATCTATTTAATTTATTTAATCTGTCTTACTGTCTTTTATTTAATTTGTTTAGAAAAAGGGACTGAGAAAATAACTCTATAACATCCTTTATATTTACTCAGCCCACTTTTTCTAAAAGGTAATTTCCTCAGATTAGCCTGGGAAAATACCGCGTTCTTTACGAGCTTTTAAGATACGCTCACATGCCAAGATGTAAGCTGCTGTACGTAAAGTACAAGCATTGCTGTTTGCTGTATTCCAAACGTCATGCATAGCTTGAACCATCAACTTGTCTAAACGCTCGTTGATTTCTTCTTCAGTCCAGAAGTAGCTCGCCATGTCTTGAACCCATTCGAAGTAACTTACAGTTACACCGCCGGCGTTACATACCACGTCAGGAACCACAACAATGCCACGCTCAACTAAAACATCTTCAGCTTTAGGATAAGTCGGGCCGTTCGCACCTTCTAAAATCAACTTAGCTTTAAGTTTTTCAGCACGTTCAACTGTGATTTGACCTTCTAACGCAGCAGGAATAATGATGTCTACATCTGCAGTCCAGAAATCTTCATCAGCAATTGCTTGCGCGCCAGCGAAACCACCAACACCGCCTTGGTTTGCATTTACGTGTTCACGTAATGCAACAAGATCAATACCGTCAGCATTGAAAATTGTGCCAGTGTGATCTTGAACGTGAGTGATTTTTGCTTTTGATTCAACAAACAAGAAAGCAGCTTCACTACCTACGTTACCAAAACCTTGAACAGCGATTTTCGCGCCTTCAATTGGCAAATTGATTTTTGCAGCTACTTCGCGACCTGTAACGAATACACCGCGACCAGTCGCTTTAACACGACCTAAAGAACCACCTAAATGAACTGGCTTACCAGTTACAACACCAGTTACTGTGTAACCTTGGCTTGTAGAGTAAGTATCCATCATCCAACCCATGATATTGGCATTTGTACCAACGTCTGGAGCCGGGATATCTTTTTGAGGCCCGATAATGTGACCGATTTCAGTCGTATAACGGCGAGTTAAACGTTCTAATTCGCGATTTGAAAGTTTACGTGGGTCAACACGGATACCACCTTTTGCACCGCCAAATGGCAAGTTCAAAACAGCAGTTTTAATTGTCATCCATGCAGATAACGCCATCACTTCATTTAAATCAACGTTTGGATGGTAACGTACACCACCTTTACCAGGACCACGAGACAAGTTGTGTTGTACACGGTAACCTTCAAAGTGCTGAATAGAACCGTCATCCATTACGATTGGCACGTCAACAATAAGCGCACGCTTTGGACGTTTTAATGTGTCGATAAACTCAGCTAAGTGGTCTAAGTACGGAGCAACACGGTCAATTTGTGCCAAGTAAGTTTGCCATGCATCGCTATGTTCGTTTACGTATGAAAGATCTGACATCTTTTTTCCTATTTACCTATACAGACTCAGATGTGATAAATCCGCAGTCTTTATTATTCAGCAACCAAAACCTTGCAATAACAATGTTTTGATTTATTTATAAAATCTTCAGCCCTTTTAAAGCTTTAGACCCTTTAAATTCCATCTTGTGATATCAAAAGTACGATTTACTTTTATATATCGATATCTTTTACAATCTTTCTTTTGCCTCATCTGCTGTCTATAAAAACGTCTTTATAAAAGCAAAAGTCCACCGCAACCAACTCAAACAAGCCGATTGGAAATAAGTACAAAAGAGGTGATACAACCGTTTGGGAGTTAAAAAGAACTCGGGTTCATAAACCGAAAAACCATAAGTCCATAAAATTATTTTTGACTAATCGATAGATCCCTCCATTAGTCTTTTTAAATAAAAATTGTTCATTAATACTGCAAGCTTTATATCGGTACTCAAGCAGATAATTGATGCTTTCATATAGACATAAAATCTTTAAGTAAATATAGCACAGAGCAAGGTAATTTAGAACATTTTAAAATAAACAAGCAGAGAAAAAATAATCAATTTCTCATCTTTTTTATAATAAAAAAGTAACCAATCTAAAAAACACCTTTGAACATGATCATTTTATTTTATGGAAATTAAAAAAATATTAAAATTAAAAATGATCAAAAAATTACCATTTAATAACAATAACTTAATTAACAAAAAATTTCAAAAAACACTCAAAAATTGCAGGAAATTTCATAATATTTTTTTAGTTTGATTTAATTTAAAACAAAAAATGAAATATAAAATTTTCTTCAATATTAAATAACCATGTTAAACATATACTTATTTAAAAACTTATAATAATTAGCTATTAATAACATTCCGACAAATGGTTAATTTATGAATCATTATTTGATTTTTTTATTAAAATAAAAAAAACATTTTTAAAAAAAATATATAAAACATCAGAACCAAGCTCAATTTTTAGACATAAAAAAAGATCCCTTGAGGGACCTTTTTCAACCAAACCAAGTTTAGTTCTGAGCAATCTCTTTCTTACGATAAAAGATAAAATAACTGAGATAGCATAAGACGATAAAAATTAAACAACAAACGAAACCAGCTTGCATTGATGGATCAAATACCATACTCACACAGGTAACAATACAGAATAACCCGCCTACAATTGGAGTAAGAGGGAAAAGTGGTGCAGCGAAACGTAAATCTTTTGCTGTTTTGCCGGCTTTATACCATTGTCTACGGAAGTTAAATTGTGAAACGCAAATTGCGATCCACACCACCACCATTGTAAAAGCAGCAACACCTAGTAAATTTTTGAAAATTGTTTCTGGCGCAAACTGTTCTGAAAGTAATCCGGGAATAGCACCAAACATGGTCACAATAATGGCAACAATAGGTGTTCCAGATGGTGTGAGTTTAGCGAAAATTTTAGGTAATTGATTTTTTGCTGAAAGCGACCACATCATACGTGAAGCAGCAAACAAACCAGAGTTAGCTGCAGAAAGTAGAGCCGTAATAATTACGAAACGGATAATATCTTCTGCATACGGAATACCAATATAGTTAAATACCGTCACAAATGGACTACTGCTCACATCATTTGCATTAAGACCTGCAAGATGAAATGGAAGCAAAGAGCAAATAACAACAATTGTCCCTACAAAAAATATAAGTAAGCGCCAAATTGCTGCATTAATTGCTTTAGGAACAGTCTTCGCTGGATCTTCTGCTTCACCCGCAGCCACACCAATAAGCTCAGTTCCAGAGAAAGCAAAGTTTACTATCAGCATGGTTGTGAAAATTGGAAATAGCCCGTGCGGAAACCAACCTTGAGCAGTCAAATTACTAAACAATGGCGCTGTTTCATGCCCGTGATAAGGAATAAAACCAAAAATCGCGAGCAATCCCAAAGTAATAAAAACAATAATTGTTATAACTTTAATAAGAGCAAGCCAAAACTCAGATTCAGCAAACAACCGCGTTGAACTGATATTGAGGAAAAAGACGAGACCACCAAAAAACAAAGTCCATGCCCAAACAGAAGTAGTAGGAAACCATTCCTTAACAAGTAAAGCTGCGGCAGTAAATTCAGTTCCTAAAGTGGCAGTCCAAGTTAGCCAATATAACCAGGTGATCATATAACCTGTGCCCGGGCCAATATAACGCCGTGCATATTCACCAAAAGAGCCTGATTCAGGCACATGAACTGCTAGCTCACCAAGACAGAGCATAACAGTGTAGGCAATCAAACCGCCCAAGAAATAAGAGATAATTGCGCCAATTGGGCCTGCTTGAGAAATTACGTCGCCAGACCCTAAAAAAAGACCTGTACCTATGGCACCGCCAAGGGAGATCATCACCAAATGTCGAGTACTCATTGCTCGTTTCAAAGGTGCAGAACTTCCATGTTGCGATGCATCATTATTCCGATAATTTAATGATTGCATATAAAAAACTGTAACGACAATTTAGTAAAAAATCATTTTAGGAGAAAAAAATAAATATGCAATTATCTTTGAATAGTGAAGCTATTTTAAGCAACTATTATTATCAAAAATAAAATAGATATAAAAAACAACAAATTAATAAATATAAAAGCAAAGATTGTATTTTAATTAACCCCATACTATTTATTTAATTTATGTATCAACAAAAACCATTAATTTTTAAATATAATAATTTTTCACTTAATTTATCATGACTATTTTTAGTTCTATCTTTATTTAAAAATTAGCCTCACTATTTATTTAAATAATGATTTTTAATTTTACATACAAATAAATTAATAAAAAAATATTTTTTGAGCAAAAAATAAAGCCCAAATTTGATGATTTGGGCTTTATTTAATCAGTAAATTAAATTAAAAACGGGTCAATACAAATTGTTGCGATGGTTGAACTGAACCTTCAATATAGTCACAAACGCCTTGTTCATCACAATCTAAATTGAATTGCTTATAGCTCAATGCAAAAAAATCAGAATATTGTTTAATGACAAATGGACTCATATCCGAGCTTAATGGATCACCTTGTTTAAATAATTTAATAATTTTTCGGTCATTCATACCTAACAAATAAATTTCATTATTTAATTCAATATGTGCAACTCCAGTCTGCTCTGCCACAATCGGAATCAGATACGATGTATTTGCGAGCAACACATCTACAGCATAGCTTTCAAGTTTTAAATTAATTAAATTGAATACTAAGACTGTACCAGAGTGAGTCTGCAAGCCTTTGTTAGAGCTTACAACTTGCTGGCTGTACTGAATTTTAATTCCAAGTTTTTGGAAGTCTTGTTCAGTCGCCTGCTTTGTTTTTACAAGACTACGTGTAATGGCTTGCTTGAGCGGGTTATCTAAATAACGCTCATCTAATTGAAAATCATTTTGACGTAAAATTTTCAATAACATGCTGTCATGGTATGTCAGCACATTCGCAAGAACATTACGGTAATAGAATTTACTTTGTTTTTTAATTTTACGAACGTGTTGATAGAAATATGTTTCATCAAACTCATGTTCAATAAAATCATGTAAAAGACTTGAACTCGCCAATACAGATAAAGCCTCATGTCCTGTAAAAGGCAAATGAACCGTATGTAAACTTGGCAATATTTCTTTTATTTTTAAGTAATGTTCACGATCGACGGCAAAGTAAGGGTCATAAACAATAATATATTCACGACTTGCATCTATATCTTGCAGCTGAATTTGCATGTCTTTATTTGCGACAGCATCAAAGAATTCAGCATAACGTCGGTCTTCAACTTGTTCAGGGTCAATTGAATATTGAGGTACAAATGCAACGATTCGATTCATGTTTAAAAGATTCGAATATTTGATTGCTGCATAGCCGCCCATTGAGCCGCCATAACCTACAATATTTTTAAAACGCTGAATAATAGGCAAAATGGCTTTAGCCATTTCAACCATACTGGCTTTTGGGAACCACGATTTTTGTTTTGGCATAATCCCAATAACATTGTATTGGTACTTTATTAGAGACTTTTCAGCATTGATAGATAAGCCACTCGCTCGGGTAATCAAATCGCCAAAAGAGAGAACTAATGTATTAGAATTGCCTTGTAAAAAAATGGCTCTAATGTGTTCGTCTTCAAAAATAATTTGCTTATCCATGCTCACACCGAAAGAAAATTTACTCCCACATATATCGTCAAAAATGAAACAAAATAGGTGTTTTGCCAATTTATGATTGCGGAGTATCTTATTTTATAGATGCCAGTCAGATTAAAAAGCGCAAAATATGACACAATCCTTACATCCTGCCGCTCAAAAAGGCTTCAGCTCCGCTGCGGAGCTTTATCAGCAAGTTAGACCGAATTATCCATCAGAAATAGTCAGTTGGCTGCAAGAACGCCTCCAAATACATGAAAATTCTACTGTTATTGATCTTGGCTCAGGCACTGGCAAATTCTTACCCTACTTAAAACAAACCCATGCAGATATTCTTGCAGTAGAGCCAATTGGCGAGATGTTACAACAGCTTCAGCAAGCCTATACTGATATTAAAACTTTACAGGCGTTTAGCCATGCTATTCCGCTAAACGATCAACAAACTGATGCGGTCATTTGCGCTCAATCTTTCCATTGGTTTGACAACATTGAAACACTGACTGAAATCCATCGAATATTAAAACCGCAAGGACATTTGGGACTCGTGTGGAACCAGCGTGATGAACGTACGAACTGGGTAAAAGCCCTAGCAGATTTTTTGCTACCCCTTGAAGGTGATACACCGCGTTACCATAGTGAAAACTGGAAAAAGGTTTTTGAAAATCAAAATTTATTTACTTTTGATAGCTTAGAAACTTTTTCGCAATCACAGCATGGTACTGTCGAACAAGTGGTGAGTAAAAGATTACTCTCTACAAGTTTTATTGCAGCAATGACCGAAAAAGATCAATTACAGCTCAAAGCTCAGTTTGAGAAAATTGTTTATGATTTTACAGGGCTAGGCCCACAAGATCAGATTGATTTTCCATATGTCACATATGCATATCACTTTCAGAAAAGTACATCGTCAAATCATAGAGAATAGGTTCGGTTGAAAGCTATGTTAAAAAAAGCGCCTCATATCATTTTAATGTCTTTGCTCAGCTCTAGCCTATTATTGACTGCTTGTAAAAAAGCAGATGAGCCAGCAAAGACCGAACAACATCAGACAAATTCATCTACCGATCAGGTGATGGAAAAGCTCATTGAAAGACCTGTTAAAAAGTTCGCAGCCACTGCTGACGATGCGCATGACATTGCTTTATTAGAAGACTATGACCGTCGCTTTACTGAAATGAGCGATGAAATGGAAACTGAGCTAGAAAAAATGCATGCAGCAGGTACACTTACCACAGAGTTTGAACAGAAACGTACACTTGATAATGTTCGTTCAGCATTGACTATGTTAAAAGACCTCGACTTAAAAACTGAACAAGGTCGTTATATTCAAGGCTTGCTTTATCAATATTGGGAAAACCAAGAAAAACACATCAATGATAAACACGCCAATAAAGATGAACAGGTCAATCAACTGGCTGACTACTTACAAGCACAGAACCAGTTGAAATACTGGAAAGCTTCGCAGCAGCATTAATTTTATAGCGTGCAATAAAAAGCCTTCTGATTAAGAAGGCTTTTTAATTTATATATTTTGTTTTTCAACCCAGTGAATTGCTTGAACACGGAATAACTCACACGCACCATCACCTGTATCAGTTGAGGTTAAAGATGATCGCCAAACTAAATTTTTGTCTTTAATTTCAACCAATTCACCTTTGAGGTATACCAAGTCACCGCGTTTAACTTGTTTAATTTGTTGAGCAATCTCAGGGCTTGCAGGAATGATGTGCATATTAGACACCATTTGCATGGCTTGCTCAGCAGGTACAGGAAGCTTACTCATTTTCCAGTTCAAATAGCGGTCATACTGTTTAACTGAAATAGTACGAGCAATATCTGGTTGAGCAAACAGTCCCCAACTTACCGCATAATCAATCGGTGAAAATTTAGCTTGTTCATCATTTTTATAAATTTTTGAACCTAAAATTCTAAAATTGCCTTGAAATGGTTGTAACACAGAAATTGACTGATCTTTTTCAATCGGTAACAGACCATTTGCAATATTGTATTCACCAGAAGTAGAGGCCGTCGAAGCAAAAGCTGAGCTAATACATAAAGAGGCCAATAAGCCTATCATTACATGTTGTTTTTTCATCGCTTTATACCTCAAATATTGCTAGATCAAATGCAGTAGATCTCAAATTTATGGTAGCGCTAAGCGATAAAAAAAATATCGGAATTTAGTAACAATACAGATCAATTTCGTCTATTTTTGTGCCTAATTAAATAGGTTGTTAATCTTCAAAATCAATTCGTAACGTTTCAAAACGAACCTTTCCTTCTTTTATTGCTTGAGCAATTGCCTGCTGCCCTTTGGTTAAACGCGCTCCCCCACTTTTTATATCAAGTAAAATAATCTGGATATCCTCGGCAGTCCCGTCCCCATCTCTAAAATCGGTATAGCCATCAAAAATAACGTAATCAACTGGATCACCCAAGAACTTGGCATCACTCGGCAAGTATTGAAACTCAGGTAAAATCGGCGCGAATTGTTCTGCCATTTTACCTTTTAATACGGCGCGGCTTGTATTCACACTTCTCTTTTGTGCCTGTGCTAATGCCTGTTGATGCTCAAGCTCTAACTCCGCAATATATTGCTCGTATTCGGCCTTAATTCGACCATTACGGGTATTTGATAAAATGAGCGTAGTGATAATAATACCAATACCAGCACCTATAAGCATGGCCAGCCATACAGACATAAATTTTCCTTAACAAATACATATCATCGCGATAGATGAGCAATCATATCTAAAATTACGGAGTAGCTTAAACTTTTGTCAAAGGTGGTCATCTACTTCGCATAAAAAGATGCTAAGGTATAAAACATAAACACATGTGCTGCTGAAAATAATTGGATTTATGAAAACGATACTTATTGCAAATCAAAAGGGCGGATGCGGAAAAACCATGACAGCCATTACGTTGGCAACAGCTTTGGCACAAAAAGGATATAAAGTAGCATTAGCAGATTCTGATAACCAAAAATCTTCTTTACAATGGTTAAAGCAACGTCCAGAAAATGTAGCTGCGATTCAAAGCCTAGATTGGCGTCATGAAAAATCGATTGGCGACGCGCCTAAAAATTTAGATTATTTAATTATTGATGCACCAGGCGCTCTTTCAGGTGATCACGCTGAACAATTGGTTAGCGAAGCTCATGCCATTATTACACCACTTCAGCCTTCGTTTTTTGATATCGATAGTACACGTCGTTTTCTCAAGCATTTGCAAGACATTAAACGTATTCGCAAAGGTAAAGTACAAATCTTACTGCTTGCAAATCGAGTTAAACCGAACAGCGCCAGTTCAAAAGATATTCAGCAATTTTTTGAAAAAATCGAACATGAACCGATTGCGTGGATTGCAGAGCGTAGTGCTTATGGCAGTTTAGCAATGCAAGGTTTGAGTGTGTTTGATAAACCACAAAAAAACTTTATTGCAATTCAAAGCCAGTGGCAGCCACTTTTAAATAAACTGATTGAAGATAAATCTGAGTGGTTCTAAAAATAACTTTTTATTTTTGTTGAGCAGGGATGTGTACATTAGCATTTCTGCCTAAAATTTGCCTCAGGTCATTTTTCAGTTAATATGGCCACATCCTATTTAAAAAATTAGAGAATTTTTGTTCGTGCATCAATACGCTCCTACTTTACAGCGCGTTTTATTGTTTGGGTTGTTTTTTATCCTGATGTTTTTAGGATTTAACATCCTGAAGTACTTTATTGTACCTGTAGTTTGGGCTGCGATTATTGCCTACATGACTTGGCCTATTTATTTAAGAATCCAGCGTTTTTTTGGTGAAAACCGCCATAATTTGAATGCCACATTGATGATTAGCTTAGTCATTTTAATTGTTGGCGTTCCACTCACATGCGCTATTTTTATTTTGCAGCACGAAGGCCGTAATCTTTATTTCGACTTGCAACGCCAAGTTTTTTCTGGCCATTTAAGCGTACCTGATTTCATTAAAAACTTACCTTTTGTCGGTAAAGAAATAAGCCGAACACTAAACGACATAAATACCGACCCCAATAGTACAATTCAAAGTATTGCAGCTTGGGTTCAAAGCCATTTAAGTTATGGTCGCGTATTACTCAATGAAATTAGTAAAAATATCGTCAAACTTGGTTTCGCAATTTTAACGCTTTTCTTCTTTTATCGTGATGGTCACACCATTTTAACTCAAGTAAGTAAAGCCTTAGAAATGGTGATCGGTCCACGTATTCATCATTATCTCGATACGATTTCAGAAACAACTCGTGCTGTTGTCTACGGTGTGGGTTTAACTGCGATTGCTCAAGCTGTACTTGCTGGATTAAGTTATTTCGTAGCGGGTGTACCAAATCCAATGGTACTCACGATTGCAACATTCTTATTAGCACTCATTCCTTTCGGCACTCCTGTTTCCTATTTAGGCGTTGGCCTATGGTTGTTCTCTCAAGGGCAAACTATGGAAGCCATTGGCGTAGTTTTATGGGGTGTTCTTATTGTAAGTAGTTCGGACAATGTGATTCGCCCTCTTGTGATCTCTGGTGCAACCCAAATTCCGTTTTTACTCATTATGTTTGGTGTATTAGGTGGTATTGCGAGTTTTGGTTTAGTTGGTTTATTTATTGGGCCAGTTATTTTAGCCGTTCTATTAGCGATTTGGCGCGAATGGCTCCATGAAACCATTGATCCTGAACCAATGCCAAAAACCACTATGATTTATGATTCGGATGATGATTTACCACCATCTCAAAATTAAGCCAATGATTTAAAAATGTTTCAGGATACAAAGTGACTATTTAAATTAACTTGTAGGCTTAACGAGCCTTTGCTTGAATAAAAAAATCAGCTTTATATCTATAAGGACATCCAATAATGCCATTATTAAATAAAATGAGTGCAGTATGTGCACTGACAGCCTTATTAACAGTCGGTTGTAGCACGGTCAGCAAAACTGTTTCAGATACGACGCATGCATTAACCACAATGCACACCAAAAAAGTAGTCGATGTGAATGAAGTAACAGCCAATGGGATTGGTAAAAAAATCGGGACAATTAGCTTTCAAGACAGTGATAAAGGCCTGATTATTACCCCTGCTTTAGCAGATTTACCAAGCGGTACTCGCGGTTTCCATATTCATGAAAATGCATCGTGCGACCCTGCTGTTAAAGATGGAAAACCAGGTGCCGCTTTAGCTGCGGGTAGCCACTATAACCCTAATCAAGCGCCACATCATGGTACGCCAACTACAGGACACTTGGGCGACTTACCAGTATTGGTTGTTGATAATAATGGTGTAGCTACCACCGCTGTTATTGCACCACGTTTAAAACTTGCTGACATTCAAGGTCGCGCCATCATGATCCATGCTGGCGGAGATAACTATTCAGATTCTCCTCTACCTTTAGGTGGTGGCGGAGCACGAATTGCCTGTGGTGTAATCCAATAACTTATTATTTTCATATTGTGGGTATCTAAAAAGATATCCACAATTTTGCTATTTTATTAAGCAGTTTAGTTCACTTAATTATTATAAAATCTTAAAAAATTAACTGACTTTTTTAGATAAAGCGCATAATATTTTTCAAGTAATAAAAATTTAAATATCCCTAGTCACGCCCCCTATCATTTAGAAAAAAACCGTGAATTATTTGACTCAAATATTTAATCGTTTTAAAGCGAATTCAATTTTAATTTACTGTCTGCAAATTTTAATTGTACTTACAGGCACAACTTTAGGTTTACTGTGGTTGGGCCATAACGAGCTCATCGTTCCTGTAACCTTAGGTGCGATTGCCGCTGCACTTACCGATTTTGACGATCGCTTAAGTCTCCGTTTACGCAATTTGCTCTATGTTTGCATACTCTTTTTTACTGTCAGCACTATTCTTGGTTTTTTAGCACCTTATAAACTTTTATTTATTTTATATCTTTCAATTTCAAGTGCTGGTTTCATTTTATTGGGAGCCTTAGGCCAGCGTTACGCCACCATTTCTTTTGGTACGATTTTACTCTCGATTTACAGCATGTTTGGTTTAGGAGAATATGCTCACTGGTACCAACAGCCTACTTATTTTGTCTATGGCGCACTGTGGTATGGTCTAACTTCTATTTTATTTTTTCTTTTAAAACCAACTCTTCCTTTACAAGATAAGCTTTCGCAAATTTTTGAAGAAATATCTGCCTTACTTCAAGCTAAAGCACGCTTGTTCGATCCCGATAATAAAGAAAATGTTGAACAGCTTTTATTTGAATTATCACTACAAAATACGCAAGTCGCGCAAAGTCTTAACCAAATACGTAGTTCCCTGCTAACTCGTCTTAAGGCATCACGAGTCAGTAATAAAAGTATTTACTGGTTAAACCTGTACTTTTTTGCCCGCGATATACATGAGCAGGCCACCTCTAATTATCTACACTATGAACATATTCATCAGAATTTTAGCCGTAGCGATCTCATTTTCCGTTTTCAGAAAAATCTCCGTTTACAAGCTCAAGCTTGCCATGATTTAGCACAATGTATTTTGCATAACCAGCAATATCAGCCTTCTCAAGAAGGACAAATTGTTTTAAACCATTTAGAAGGTTCTTTAAAAGACTGGATACAACAGCATCCACAAAATTTTGAAGTTAAAAACTTAAAGCTGATTTTTAATAATTTAAAAGGCATGCATGAACAGTTTGAACAACTTCAATATGCTCAGCCGTTTAATGAAACGCTCAGTCAAAACAAGCAAGATCATCTCAATTTACTTGATGACGATATTCAAGATTTTTCTGACCTTGTTTTAAAAATTCGCCAGCAACTGACTCCACAATCGGCTCTGTTCAGACATGCAATACGAATTGCCGTTGTGTTTGCAGCAGGTTACGGCATTTCACTGCTACCTTTTGCCCAGCACGGTTACTGGATTTTGCTCACCAGTTTATTTGTTTGCCAAATTACTTACTTTGCAACGAAAAGCCGTTTAAAGCTTAGAACAATTGGAACCTTACTTGGCGTTTTATTGGGTATCCCTATTTTGTATTTTGTCCCAAGTATTGAAGGTCAGCTCATTCTTACCATTATTTGTGGAGTTAGCTTTTTCTACTTACGCCAGAAGAAATACGCCTTGGCAACGCTGATGGCAACCTTAATGGTATTGCTCATTTTCAACTTAAAAGGCGCAGGTTTCAGTATTATTTTACCTCGCCTAATTGACACCTTATTAGGCTGCTTTATTGCATGGCTTGCCGTTAACTTTATATGGCCAGACTGGAACTTCCGTAATATTCCAAACAATATTAAAAAAAGTAGCCAAGCCACATTGGATTATTTCAATGTAATTGTTCAGCAATACCAGCATGGTAAAAATCAGGACATTGAATATCGCAGAATTCGCCGTGCTGCACATAACGCACAAATTGAGCTGTCGAATATGATTTCGAGCTTAAGTGCTGAGCCCAATCCCAAACCAGAGCTGATTCATTACGCCTTTCGCTATCTGGTTTATAGTCATAGCCAGTTGAGTTATGTCGCAGCATTAGGCAGCCAAAGACAAAAAATTGAGGATCAACAGGTATTACAGCTCTTACTGGATTGTCAGCAAATCCTTAACCAAAGTTTATTTGAACAAGCTTCTGTTGATTTTAATTTTCTTGAGCAAACTTTGAAGCAAATACAAAGCCTAACAACTCATGAACACTTTTCAGAAAGCTACACTCTTGTTTTAAAACAAATGAGTTTATTATTAGAAACCTTGCCTGAGCTATTAATCCTTAAAGGCAAACTTTTAAAACAAGAGATTAAATAAACATAGAGTTTTTATTGAGGATAAGAATGCATTTCCCAAAAATTCCTTCGATTCTTTCTTTGATTTTAATACTGCTGAGTAGTAGTTCTTATGCATTTGAAAGGACTGATTTAAAAAAGATTATTGAGTGTAAATCTGATTATTCGACCTATTCAGATTTTGCTTTCGAATATGATGAAAATTTAACAGCGCTTGGCTTTAAAAGAATTGAAGATTCAGACCAACCTTTCATTTATTTATATAAAACCAATCAACCTATTGAACTATTTGGGTTAAAGACAAACGAGATTGCTTTGGCTGGTCAAGGTATAACTGCCGTTTTTCGTAATGTAAATGTTCAGCAACTTTCAAAGAAATTTGATATTCCTCAGCATCCTGATTTTACAATGCTTCCTTTGTTTAGAGGGGTACGTACAGTTAAAACAGAACCTGCAACTTCAGACTCAGTTACTTTTTACCACAACTTGAACTTATCAGAAATGAAAGGGAAAAAGCCAATGGTACTGTTAGGTTGTACCTATGAAGCAGACCGCGAAGAGATGGAAAAAATGTTACAAGAATGATAAAAAAATACCGGAATATATATTCCGGTATTTTTTTAATGTAAGTCTTGGGCAACTCTTTCCTGCATTTCCCGTTTTAAAGCTAAACGTGGCTGAGTAAACCACAGCGCAATAAATGCAAAAGCAGATAAGACAAAAGCCCATAAATGAAATTGAGTATAGAAATAACGCACCAACTCAATCATTGCAAAAAAGCTCGTCATCAATAGCATTGAAACAGCGGCAGCCACAGTTCCTTTTGATACTTCAGATGACATCAGTGCAAAACGGTACAATACTGAAAAGCTAATTCCTTCACCAAAGCAAATGAGTGTCATACCCGTAAGCAAACAAGGAATTAAATAGGTTTGCCAGACAACGCCTAATATTAAAATGAGTGTCCCAGTGAGCATAATCGGTAAACCAATTAGGACTGTTTTACCTAAAGCCAAACGGTCAATAATTTTAATTAAAACGATGTTACCAACAATTAAGCCTAAAAATACTGGAAATTGAGCTAATCCATATTGCACACTGGTTAGCTTGAGTTCATCAACCAAAATAATGGGTGATAACGCAATCCAAAGCATAAGCGGCATACCTACAAGCGGTAGCGCGAGTGTTAAACCAAGGAATTGCCGATTGCTAAACACTTTTTTAAAGTCATCAAAAAGATAGCTAAAAGGTTGTTTAGTTACACTCACCTTCTGACTCGGCATTTGTTTCTTTAAGCCAAACCAACTTAGCAGTGCAAGTAAAGCAATTGCCACAAAGCCCCAGTGCCAAGACACATAATCAATTAAAAATGCGCCAAGTACAGGTCCGAGCAAGGGTGCAAGCAATGAGATATTTGCCATAAGCGCCATGACTTTAATAGCATCACGCTCGGCAAAATTTTCTTGAATCGCTGCATAGCCCACTGCTGAAATTACACTTAGACCAATACCTTGTAAAAAACGTAATGTCAGAAAGTGTTCAATTTGTCTTGTTAATAAAATTAAAAAACAGCACAAGGCAAAAAATAAAACACCGGCCAAAAGAACTTTCTTACGACCCAATCGATCTGATAAAGGCCCAAGTAACCAGGCAACAGATGCACCGCCTAATAAATAAAATGACATTGAAGATGGTGCCCAAGTTGCACTCACACCAAAATCTTCAGTAATTGCCAACATGGCTGGCTGAATCAGGTCATTACCAATATAAACCGCAAATTCAAATAGCACTAAAGCTAAAGGAAACATCAACGTTGTACGGTTCAACGCTGTCGTTTGAATATTATTCATGAGTTGTACACTTCAAAATAGCGGCCAAAATGTCTCAGCAACTACATATTGAAATAAA
Organism: Acinetobacter genomosp. 33YU; assembly: GCF_001990725.1. NCBI lineage: Bacteria > Pseudomonadati > Pseudomonadota > Gammaproteobacteria > Moraxellales > Moraxellaceae > Acinetobacter > Acinetobacter genomosp. 33YU. The sequence goes on from NZ_LFZQ01000009.1 coordinate 128,509, forward strand.
TAATGTAGTCATCACGATGACAGTATGGTCAGTCAATCTTTAATTAAGTTTTTATATGCCGTGAGAGTGCATGTTTAGAATGTGAAACACCGTATTCACAAGGTGTCTAAGACAAGAAAAAATGTATGACGTGAGATTCGGTAATTTTTACCATTTGGCTTAATTTCCGGATGACACAATATCACTTTTTATATTGATCAGCAATCGGACAGTTTCATCCATTTAAAATTCTATATTTTGCTTAGCATCAACTCATTTTTATATTGTGAATAACCTTGAAGTTATCCACATATATCCTAAAGATTCAGCCTTAAGGACAAGGATTGACTTGGAAATCTGTTGTTTCCTGCCCTTGTTTACATTGATAACTTTGTTTTTTATTTACGATTTTCCAAATGGTCTGATCACGCTTTAATAAATATTCGGTACGTGTTTTTGATATAGCATCTTCGCTAGGCACAGTTTGCAAAATAGTTACTTGTGCATTAGAAGCATCATCCAAAGCATTCATTTGTTGTGAAATACTTAAATTACTCGCATTATTTAAAAGGTTTGGTTGATCAATCAAAACTGCTTGTATCGGACTATTGGCTTGGGGTGTAGGCGGGTTTGTATTCGGTGTACATGCGCTCAGAATCAATAAATTACTCACCATGAGTAAACCAATTTTTTTCATACTCAACTCCACCACAACTTCACGTTGATGCTAAAGGCTATAAACAAACTTTTCCATTCAACTTTGTAAAGTGTTTATGTTTAGAGAGAAAAATTAAATAATTTTTTAATGCATAATTCATGATTTTTAATCAATAATCTTTTTCCGATTACTGCATTTTTCTCTAAGAGTAAGTTCACTAAAGTATGCATCAATTTAGGAATTTAATTAGAGTAACTTTCATGAGCAATATTTTAGTGATTAATGGTGCCAAACAATTTGCCCATTCAAATGGTGAATTAAATGACACACTCACGGCTTTGGCAACGGACCATCTCACTGATCTAGGCCATGAAGTTCAAGTGACTCGTGCAGATAGCGACTACAATACAGAAGCCGAAGTAGAAAAATTCTTATGGGCCGATGTTGTGATTTACCAGATGCCAGGCTGGTGGATGGGTGCACCGTGGACTGTAAAAAAATATATTGATGATGTATTTACGACAGGTCACGGCTCACTATATGCAAATGACGGTCGTAGCCGCTCAGATGCTTCAAAAAAATATGGTTCAGGTGGCTTAATTCATGACAAGAAATATATGCTATCACTCACTTGGAATGCACCTATGGAAGCATTTGATGATGCTGATCAGTTCTTCCACGGTGTGGGCGTAGATGGTGTTTATTTACCGTTTCATAAAGCCAATCAATTTTTAGGTATGAGCACGCTTCCAACTTTCATTGTAAACGACGTAATTAAAATGCCTGAAGTTGATCGTTACGTTGAAGAATATAAAGCACACTTAAACACTGTATTTGCAGCAGCTTAATCAGGAGAAAACCATGCTTACCATTATTGCGGAAATTCGTACTCAATCAGGTGGACAGCATCGCCAAAACGTATTGGATGCTTTTCAAAAGATCATTCCAACTGTTTTAGCAGAAGATGGTTGCCATGGTTATGAACCTTTAATTGATCACAAATCAAATGCAAGTTTCCAAACGCAAGAGCCTGACACGATTGTCATGCTAGAAAAATGGGAAAGTGTGGCTCATCTTGAAGCTCATTTAGCTACACCTCATATGCAAGCGCATCATACAGCCGTTAAAAATGATGTCGTTGATGTCAAAATTAGAATTTTAGAAAGCGGCGTATAATTTAACCCATAAAAAAAGACGATATATTTATCGTCTTTTTATTTTTAAGAACAAAGTTGGGTTTGGAACCCTCTAGAACCTTTCCCTCGCGCACATTGGTAGCTTGTTTGCTTATTTTGCAATTGCCACTTTTCATCGACCAATTTAAATGAATATTCTGTTCGAATTGCTGAAACAGAATCATCCATTAAACCGGTTTGTATAACGGTAATACGGGAAACCGTTGGAGATTCTACACGGTTAAATACTTGCTGAACTGAGGTATTGTTATGCTCTTTTACAATCTCAGGTTGAGCTTTAAGTACTTGTTGCATCGGGGTTTCCGAACCCACAAAAGGAATCAATTTACTTGTCGTCGCACACCCAGTGAAAAGTCCAACACAAAGTGCTGAAATTAAAAATAAACGTTGCATTCTTATCACCAAAAACAAAAGCCATAGCTTTATGATGCTATGGCTTTGTCGGTTACTCTGTAGAAACTATGTAGTTCTAAGAATGCCTACTTTCTTACAGATCAAATAATTTACCAGGGTTCATCAAACCGTTCGGGTCAAATACTTTTTTCAATGCCTTCATATATTCAATTTCTTCAGGTGAACGTGAATATTCTAAATATGGCTTTTTCGTCATACCTACGCCATGCTCAGCAGAAATTGAACCATCGTATTTTTTAACGGTATCAAACACGTATTTATTCACCACCTGACATTTTGCAAAGAACTCATCTTTGGTTAAGTTTTCAGGTTTTAAAATATTTAAGTGCAAGTTACCGTCACCGATATGACCGAACCAGCAAATTTCAAAATCAGGATAGTTCTCTTGAACAATTGCATCAATCTCACGAATAAATGCAGGTACATGAGTAATTAATACTGAAATATCATTTTTGTATGGAATAAACGGCGCGATTGATTCAGAAATATCTTCACGTAAACGCCATAAGCTTTCTACTTGGTCAAGGCTCTGGCTCATTACGCCATCAAGTACCCAACCCTGCTCCATACAATGCTCAAAAATTTCCATTGCTTTATCAAGTATCGGCTCATATGGTGCTTCAAACTCAAGCAATACATAGAACGGGCATTGAGTTTCAAATGGACGTTGTACATGTCCGTGGTCTAAAACTTTTTGCATTGCAAGTTCACCAAAGAACTCAAATGCTGTTAAGTCGATATCTTTTTGGAACGCATGTAATACAGGCATTACTGCATCAAAATCAGGAACACCTAACACTAAAACTTGTAAGTTTTGTGGTTGACGCTCAAGTTTAATTTCTGCTTCAGTCACTAAACCTAAAGTACCTTCACCACCAATAAACAAATGCTGTAATGCATAACCAGTGGCATTTTTAACCATGCCTTTATTTAAACGTAAAATATCGCCTTTACCCGTAACTACCGTTAAACCAAGTACCCAGTTACGTGTCATGCCATATTTAATGACTTTAATACCACCAGCGTTAGTACCGATATTACCGCCAATCTGGCTAGAACCCGCTGACGCAAAGTCCACTGGGTAATACATGCCTTGTTCTTCTGCATAATTCTGCAATTGTTCAGTCACAACACCAGCTTGCACTCGAACCATACGATCTGCTGGGAAAAATTCAAGAATCTGGTTCATTTTATCCATGCTAATGACAATTTCACCATTGGTTGCTACTGCACCGGCAGAGAGACCAGTACGACCACCTGATGGGGTAATCGCAACATTAAACTGGTTCGCAAGCTTTACAACAGCTTGAACTTGTTCAGTGGTCGATGGAAAAACGATGACCGATGGGTTCGGATTAAAATGCTTGGTATGATCTTTACCCCAGTTTTCGAGACTATCAGCATCGGTTTTAATACGGTTTTCACCAACGATTGCTGTTAATTGGGTAAGTAACTCAGGTGTTAAAGCGACTGGAGCATTCATCGTTTGCAGACCTAGCAAGAAGTAAACTATGGTGGGACTATGACTTTATATTTTCAGGGTTCTCACCTGAGCAAAGCCATAATGTTCAAGGAACTCCTATATTCTACATGTAACCACACAAGCGATAAAGTTCAGAATAGAGATACTGTCACTACAAAACATGTTTAACGCGAATAAATGCTTTTTTATAAAGCTTTTAGAGAAAAACAACTTTAAATAATATTCCAAGCATATTTTAAAATGTTCGACAAGCCATAAACGGAAGTGATTAGACATAGATAAAATTGCCATAAGGCATTGGTATAAACGAAATATCTATAGCGCTGCCCAGTATGTTATTATACCGCCACCAAATTTGGCCTTTGTAGCGGAGCCGTAATGAGCCAACATCTTTCACTACCTAAAGATAAAATCCGTTTCCTTTTGTTAGAAGGCGTTCACCAAAACGCAGTCGACACTTTAAACGCTGCGGGTTACACCAATATTGACTATCGTAAAACTGCTCTTGAAGGCGAAGCGCTTAAAGAAGCAATTAAAGATGCTCACTTTATTGGTATTCGTTCGCGTACCCAATTGACTGAAGAAGTTTTTGAAGCTGCAAATAAATTGATCGCAGTAGGTTGTTTCTGTATCGGAACAAACCAAGTTGATCTTAAAGCAGCAATGGCACGTGGTATTCCTGTATTCAACGCACCGTATTCAAATACGCGTTCGGTTGCTGAGCTTGTACTTGCTGAAACAATTCTTCTTCTTCGCCGTGTTCCTGAAAAATCGGCGGCTTGTCATCGTGGTGGTTGGGACAAGTCTGCTGTTGGTTCTTTTGAAACTCGTGGCAAAACTTTAGGTATTGTGGGTTACGGTTCCATTGGTTCTCAACTTTCAGTTCTTGCTGAAAGCATGGGTATGCATGTGATTTATTATGATGCAGTCACTAAGTTACCAATGGGTAATGCTCGCCAAGTTGGTTCTTTAGATGAGCTTTTAGCAACTGCGGACGTTGTAACGCTGCATGTACCAGATGTTCCGTCTACACGTAACTTCTTCACTAAAGAACAATTTGCGAAAATGAAAGAAGGCGCGATCTTCTTAAATGCTGCACGTGGTACATGTGTAGTCATTGAAGATTTAGCGGATGCGATCAAATCTGGCCATATTGCTGGTGCAGCAGTTGACGTGTTCCCTAAAGAACCAAAAGCAAATGGTGAAGAATTCCAATCTCCACTTCGCGGCTTAGACAACGTGATTTTAACGCCTCACGTTGGTGGTTCAACGATGGAAGCGCAAGCAAACATCGGTTTAGAAGTTGCTGAGAAATTTGTTGCTTACTCTGATAAAGGTATGACACTTTCTGCAGTAAACTTCCCAGAAATCGCGTTACCATTAACTGCTGGTCAACACCGTTTACTACACATCCACAAAAACGTACCGGGTGTATTGTCTAAAATCAACAACTTGTTTGCTGAACAAGGCATCAACATTTCTGGTCAATCACTTATGACTAAAGGTGACATCGGTTACCTTGTTATGGATGTTGACGCTTCTGCTTCTCACGAAGCTTTAGATATGTTGCATGAAGTTGAAGGTACAATCCGCGTGCGCGTATTGTTCTAATACGAACTGTAAATGCAAAAGCCACAGCAATGTCTGTGGCTTTTTTATGGGTATTTACATTATCATGTGAAAAGTATACCAATCGATCTAATAATAAAATGTCAATTTCAAGCCAGAAAACTCAGCTATACGCTTTGGGCTTTCTTATTCTTGCCATGTTAAGCGTTCAAAGTAGCGCATCCTTGGCTAAAGTCCTATTTCAAAACTTTCCCGTACTTACTGTTTCCGCAATGCGATTATGTATTGGAGCATCTATTCTGGCTTTCATTTTTAAAATCTGGCGAATTAATTTTAGTCAGGTTCGATGGAAAGCAATTTTAAGCTATGGCTGTGCCCTTGCTGGTATGAATGCACTTTTTTATCTGTCTATTGAACGACTACCAATTGGTATTGCGGTTGCTTTTGAATTTATTGGCCCATTAAGCGTGGCTTTATATCATGCGCGACAAAAATACGATTTTGTTTGGGTAAGTTTTGCGATTGTTGGGCTTATTTTATTATTCCCTTTTAATCAAGCACATGGCCTAGACTGGATTGGGGTTTTGTTTGCAATGAGTGCAGGTGCTTGTTGGGCACTCTATATTATTGCAGGACAAAAACCTTCTGGTATTTCAGGTAATCATACTGTGTGTTTAGGAATGTCTGTGGGTGCATGCATCTTATTACCCATTACCTTTTTTTCAAGCTCGATTGGTCAAGTGATAGAACTGCCTTATCTATTTTATTTTATTGGCTTAGCAATCTTAGCCAGTGCACTTCCCTTTTCCTTAGAAATGCTTGCATTACGCAATTTGACACCATTAAGTTTCGGAACACTGATGAGCTTAGAACCCGCAGTCGCAGCATTGTCTGGTTTCATATTCTTAGGTGAGTATTTGTTATGGAATCAATGGCTAGCTCTCGCCACCATTATTATCGCTTCTGTCGGCTGCACCATAACCACCCAAAAAGCCCGTCAGGAACGCGAAAAAATCGCAGTTTAGTTGGTTAAGAACTGCCAGCTAAAATGCAATGTTGGCTATAATTGGCCGCTATTAATTTTAAGTATCAAATGAAGCACTAAGGTATGTCCATGCAAAATCTTCCATTTATTGCTGTGCTATATATGATTTTGTCGATGGTTTCATATCAAATCAGCGCTTCATTTGCTAAGCAACTTATTGCAGCTTTAGATCCTCTGACAGTTACTATTTTAAGATTAAGTTTTGCGACTATTATTGTTGCAATCATGTTCCGTTCGTGGAAAATCTGGTCTCGTTTACCCTATCTAAAATGGCATGATTTATTAATGTATTGCGCATCTTTAGGGCTAATGAATATTTTATTTTATACGTCTTTAGGAAAACTACCTCAGGGGATCGCGGTAGGCTTAGAATTTATTGGACCATTAGGTCTTGCTCTACTTTCGATTAAGCGAAAGAGTGACTACATTTGGGTAGCATTTGCTATGTTAGGCATTGCGCTCATGGTGCCATGGCAAGACTCAACACAGCATCATTTTTCATATGTAGGTGCTGCTTGTGCACTGGGTGCAGGTCTATGTTGGGCCTTCTATATTTATTTTGGTCACAAGGTCGTGACCCAAAATATAGGAATGCATGCCTTAACAATTGCGATCGCGATATCTGCGCTTGCCTTATTACCAATTGGTATTTGGTATAATGGCCCAGCATTACTTGAAACACAGTATTGGGGTAAAGCCTTACTTATTGCGGTTTTAGCGACTGCTATTCCTTATGCACTCGACTTAATGGCTCTCAAACAACTTAATAAATTAACTTACGGTACCCTAACAAGTTTGGCACCCGCATTAGCAGCATTAACGGGCTTCTTATTACTTCATGAAGAAATCAGTATGCTGCAATGGGTGGCTTTAGCTTGCGTAATGCTCGCTTCAATTGGGGTTACTCTAAGAAGTACTAAAACAGCATCATAGATATAATCCTACTACTGTTTTTTATACTTCTTATATTCCTTTAAATATTGATTACCAAGTTTTTCTTTTTCACTATCTTTAAGAATTTTTCCAGCTTGCTGAAAAAATTTATGTTCTTCTTCTTTTAAATGATGATGAACTTTTTCACTTAACTGTTTCGCAGTTGCCAACCAGCTAGGACTACTCATATCGGTTTTTTCAAGCTGCTCAACTAACTCATCCATTTCATGATGTTCAGATAAAGCATGTCGGGTAATATCTAAACCGATATCATCAAACATTAAAGGAATATATAAGTAACGGTCTTCGGCAACCGAATGGGCATAAAGTTCATTTTTTAATGCATCAAATAATTCTTTTCGTTCTTCGGTTAAACCATGTGTTTGGACTAATTTTTCAGAAAGGTTGCGTTGATTTTCATGGCTTTCTCTTAATGCTTCGAAAATATTCATTCTCTTCCTCATTTTTAGCTAAAAAATCTTTTTTTATTTCAATGCTTATCATACGTTGAAATTTATATGGTTTCCGTAGCTTAAAGTGAGACTATTTTTTACACAGTTTTCTTTCTAGTAAATTTCTGTAATGATTTTTATATTTCTAATTTCAATTGATACATAAAAGTATGAACTGCTGTTTTTAAAATCAGTTCATACTTTTCACACTATTTTAGCCAGTCACAAACATCTGATAACCCAAACGGCAAATTAAGATACTGACCAAAACTAAAAAGATAATACGTACAAAACCGCTACCGTATTTGAGTGCAGTCCGCACTCCAACAATAGAACCTAATACGTTGGCTGCCGCCATCATTAAACCAATATGTAAAATAGCGTGACCCGTAGGAATAAAAAAACTCAACGCTGCAAGATTGGTCATGAAATTACCAATTTTCGACAATGCCGAGGCATGCAAAAAATCGACTTGTAAAAAACGGATAAAGAAAAAGATAAAGAAACTACCGGTACCTGGTCCAAAAATACCGTCATAAAAACCGATTGCCAAACTACCAATACCCGCTAGAACAAGCATTTTCGTAGTAATTTTCTGCTCGGTATGAACTTGTCCAAAGTTCTTTTTAAGTAAAGTATAAATCGCAATTACGATCAACATTACAAACACAAATGGACGTAAAACCGATTGGGGAATAAGTGATAAACAGGCTGCTCCAGCAAATGAGCTAATGAGAGCACAAACAGCAATCACAGCAAGAAGCTTCCATTGCAGTTTTACTCGTTTTGCAAATGTATAAGCCGCCGATGCAGTACCAAAAATCGATGAAACTTTATTAGTGCCAATCACCGTTGCAGTCTGCATGGTCGGGAAAGTGCTCATAATACCGGGAATCTGGATGAGTCCGCCGCCACCCACAGCAGCATCAATCGCTCCCGCAGTAAACGCAAAAAAGATCAAACTAAGGATAACATCCCATTCCATGCCCATGCCCATGCCCATGCTTTATACTCTACATCTACTACAAATTTAAGATACGCTTAGGTACCAACCGCTTTTTATCAGTAATTTCAGCTAACCCTAAACAGCGCTCACCCGAAAAAACCAAAACTTCTGCTTCCGCAGAATGATCAATATTGCTTTCTAAACCGTTGCAAAAATATTTTTCACGTCCCTCAGGAACTTGAATTTTCAAGAAATGGTCAACTGGTGCATAAACTGGTAATAACAATGCTTCTCTTTGCTCTTCGTTTAAGCTTTCCAAATATTCAATGGTATAACTTGGGATCAACTCAAAATGTCCTGTTTGAGTCCGATTCAGCATTGTTAAATGCCCGCCACAGCCAAGTGCTTCACCAATATCTTCACCGAGTACACGGATGTATGTCCCTTTAGAACAGGTTACATCGAGAGTGATACTATTTTCGGTAAACTCGACTAACTCTAGCGCATAAATCGTAACTGGACGCGCTTCACGTTCAATCTCAATACCTTTTCGGGCAAGTTCATATAAAGGTCTACCTTCTTTTTTCAAGGCAGAATACATTGGAGGAACTTGTTGAATATCACCTCTAAATTTTTCTAGAGTTTGCTCAATAAGCTCTTCTGTAAGAACAGGAACAGGACGCTCTTGTAAAATATCGCCCTCTACATCACCAGTTGTTGTGGTTTGCCCCAAACGAACAGTGGTTTGGTATCGCTTTGTAGAGTCCAGTAAATAATGTGAAAATTTAGTTGCCTCCCCTAAACAAACGGGAAGTAAACCTGTTGCTAATGGATCTAACGCACCAGTATGCCCTGCTTTTTGGGCACGGTATAGCCAACGTACTTTTTGCAAAGCAGCGTTTGAACTTAGGCCTAATGGTTTGTTTAAAAGAAATACACCACTGATATGGCGACGAGAAATTTTTTGATTTTTTGTCGTCATTTTTACTGGGACACAAAGCTAGAGAAAAGTGCCGACATGTTAGCAAATTCGGCAAGATATTTTCAGAATATTTAGGTGCGTTTTCACTTATTTTATGGCACATTATTAATCGAGTAAAAAAACAACAAATTAAAACTTAAGGAAGATATCTTTATGCAAAGGATGCAGAAAAAGATATTGTGGTGTGTGCTTGGATTTTTTATTTTGAGCCTCATTGCATGTGTATATTGGCTGAGCCCAGACTCAAAAAGCGCCTTACCTCAGCGTAATCAAGAGGAGGCAAAAAGCTTAGCAGCCACTTCTCAAACCACTTTAAATTCATCATTAAATCAAAATATTTATTCAAGCAAAAGTCAGCAAGATACCCAAGTGAATTGCCAGCTAAAAGTTGATAGCAACCAACATTTAGTTGTGAATAGTCAGACACGCGACTGCTTTGAATATTTTATTACGCAGTATGGCGAAGGGAATTTACAACAAGTTAAAACTCATTTTGAGAAATTTATACAAGATCAGTATTTAGAACCAACTCGCTCACAAATCATTGATTTATGGAATCGTTATTTAAAATACCGTGAAGAACTTGCACACATTCAAACACCTCAATCTAAACAACAAGATCAAAGTTATTTTCAAAAAATTTTTAATTCAATTCAAGATATCAGAAAGCGCTTCTTTTCAGCGTCCGAAATTGAAGGCCTATTTTCAACAGAAGACGTTTATCAGAACTACACATTAGATCGTATGAAAATTCTGGAAGACTCATCTTTAAGTGAAATTGAAAAGGCTCAAAAGCTCAAAGAACGATTTGGACAACTACCAGCAGATTGGCAACAAAACCTGCAAGAGCTATCAAAACTTGATGATTTACATACGCTGACCAAACAAATTAAAGCCCGTAATGGCTCAGCAGAGGAACTGCGACAAATGCGTACAGCACTTGTTGGAGCCGAGGCAACACAAAGATTAGAAACTTTAGATACACAGCGTAATGCTTGGCAACAGCGAGTTACAGGCTACCTAAATCAACGTGATGAAGTGCTGAATAGTAGTATGAGTGATAGCGCAAAAAATCAAGCGATTCAACAACTACGCCAACAACAATTTAGCTCTTCACAGGAACAACTTCGTCTTCAAACTTTTGAAAAAGTCCATGACAAAGGAGGTGAATTACCATTTAGCTACTAGGCTTTTCTATTCCAAAGTTAGCCAAATCTTAATCCAGCAGCAAAATAAAGCTGCTGCTCATACAAAATAAAAATAGTGAGTAAAAAATGAAAAGGAACTTAATATTTTTCTGTGCAGCAATGCTCTCAGGACTGAGCATTTCAACAGCCCATGCTACAAATGCAGAGCAAGTAAAAGGCTCATTTGTCTACTCAAATTATGCCCAAACTAAATATCCATTGGTTTTTAACCATGGTATGGCTGGTTTTAGCAGAGTTGGGACAGATACACTTGGTCTGGACTATTGGTATCAGATTCTTCCTGACCTTGCTCGTAATGGAGGAAATGTATGGGCAACAAGGGTTTCACCGTTTAACTCAACCGAAGTTCGCGGAGAACAACTTGCCCAACAAGTAGAAGAAATTATTGCCATTACCGGAAAACCCAAAGTCAACTTGATTGGACATAGTCATGGGGGACCAACAATTCGCTATGTCGCTGGCATCATGCCAGAAAAAGTTGCCTCACTTACGACGATTGGAGCACCTAACAAAGGATCTCCAATGGCAGATGTCATATTGAACGTTGAGGGTACTCCTCTGTCAAAACTGGCAACACTAGTAAATTGGTTTTCAGCAGCAATTACTTGGGCAGAGGGCCTCGATCCAACAAGTTACCCCCATGACTCTTTAGCAGGTGCTCACAGCTTATCTACTCAAGGTTCTGCACAGTTTAATGCTCAATTCCCTATGGGTATGCCTACAACTTCTTGCGGCGAGGGTGCTTATCAAGAGAAAGGTATTTATATGTATTCGTTCTCAGGTAATAAAGCGCTGACCAATCTTTTAGATCCTTTTGATATTGCATTAACTGGTAGCAGTTTAGTTGTCGATCCATTAGGAGATAATGATGGTTTAGTTTCTAGATGTAGTGCCAAATTTGGTAAAACTATTCGTGATGACTACAACTGGAACCATTTAGATGAAGTAAACCAAGTGCTTGGTATACGCTCCATCTTTGCGGCCGATCCTGTCTCGGTTTACCGTCAACATGCCAACCGTTTAAAACTACAAGGACTATAATTTTTAAAGAAAAAAAATGCGCCTCTGGGCGCATTTTTTTACTCGGTATAAGCTTACGCTTTACGAGCTGGTAATTTTTCACGAATGCGTGCAGCTTTACCAGACAAGTCACGGAGGTAGTAAAGTTTAGCACGACGAACGTCACCACGACGTTTCACTTCGATTTTAGCAACAACTGGTGAGTGAGTTTGGAATACACGCTCAACACCAACACCGCTAGAAATTTTACGTACTGTGAACGCAGAGTTCAAACCACGGTTTTTCTTAGCGATTACAACACCTTCAAATGCTTGAAGACGTTCACGATCACCCTCTTTTACTTTTACTTGGACAATAACAGTGTCACCTGGTGCAAAAGCAGGGATATCAGATTTTAACTGTGCATTTTCAACAGCTTGAACTAAAGGATGTTTACCACTCATTGTGGGAATCTCCAATATGTGCGGAGTCAGAAGAGGTCTGAGATTCCGCTGGGGATAGAGGCTAAAGCGCATATCAACCCGTTTATCTTTCCCTTTACGACAATATGTCTATAAAGAGCCTTTAAATATACATAAAACTATTTATGAAATAGACTTATGCTTTAACTCGAAGCAATGCTTCTCGTCCTGTTTTAGAACTTTCGTTCCTGAGAACAGCAATTAAAAATTACCACCATTCTCTTTTATATCTTTTAGCCATTTTTTTTGTTGCTTAGTCAACTCAACTTTTTCAGCCAACTCTGGTCGGCGTTCTAAAGTTCGTTGATATCGCTGCAAAAATCGCCATTTTTCAATATTAGCATGGTGTCCTGACTTTAAAATTTCAGGAACATCCAAACCTTCAAAATGGTCTGGCTTAGTGTATTGAGGACAATCTAAAAGACCATCTACAAAAGAATCCTGTATCGCTGATTGCTCATCTGACATTACATTCGGCAAACGGCGAATAATACTATCAAGCAACACCATAGCAGGTAGTTCACCGCCAGATAAAACATAATCTCCAATTGACCATTCCTGATCAACATAATGCTGGATCAAACGCTCATCGACACCTTCATAACGTCCACACAATACAATCAAGCCGTCATAATCGACAAACTTCTGTACTGCCTGTTCATTTAAAGTTTTGCCTTGTGGAGACATATACACCACAGGTACATGAACACACCCTGCTTGCGAAGCAAGTTGTTTGGCATGGTTAATTGCTTTTGCTAAAGGCTCAGCCATCATCACCATACCGGGACCACCACCAAATGGACGTTCATCCACTCTTCGGTAACTCCCTTCAGCAAAATCACGTGGATTAATACAAGTTACTTGTACAATGTCACGCTTTGCTGCGCGTCCGCTAATCCCGTACGCTGTAATCGCTTCAAACATTTCAGGAAAAAGCGTAATGACTGCAAAAAACACCGCAGACTCCTCTATTTTCCTACTGCGTTAATCCTTAAAAAAGGATTAATAATCTACGCCCCAATTGACGTAAATGCGACCAGCTTCAAGATCAACGCGCTGTACCACATCTTTATGCCAAGGAATCATGCGTTCTTCTGAATCAATGCTGTCTGGTGTAGCGCGTACAACCATCACATCATTAGCTCCAGTTTCAAATAACTCATGAATTTGCCCTAAGTTAACTTCCTGTTCTTCATCATCAAGCCCTAACACTGTTAAGCCTTTTAAATCTGACCAGTAATACTCACCTACATCTGCTTTTGGCAGTTGAGACTTAGCAATCCAGATATTAGCGCCAACCAAGTTTTCTGCTCCAGTGCGATCACTCACACCTTTCAAAGCAACTACTAAGCCTTTGCCATGTGGTTTCCAACGTTTTACATCTATTGTTTGCCAACCGGCCTTGGTCTCAATGTACCAAGGCAGGTAGTCAAACATGTTGCTCATAGGTTCTGTATTGGAATACACCCAGAGCCACCCATTCAATCCATAAGCTGAACGTAACTGTCCAATCTGAATACGATCTTCGGGAACATTCTGTGTTGGTGTCATGGGCTACCTACTACAATAATTATGCAGTAGCTTTTTTAGCTTGAGCAGCTAAAGAAGCAACACGTTCTGAAGGTTGAGCACCTTGAGAAACCCAGTGAGCAAAACGGTCTGCATCTAAACGAAGTTTTTCTGCTTGACCTTGTGCAGTCGGGTTAAAGAAACCGATACGCTCGATGAAACGACCATCACGTGCATTGCGGCTATCAGTCACAACGATTTGATAGAATGGACGTTTTTTTGCGCCGCCACGTGCTAAACGAATAACAACCATGATAAAAGCCTTATAATTCTTACGGATTATCCCTGCGCCGACCATCGGCAACACTTCAAACCCCTTTCATAGAGGGCGACATTCTACGTGATTTTCGCCCTGAAAGAAAGATTAAATTTTGAGTTATCCGCAGTTTTGAATTTAAATTAGCGTCCACCCCAATTGGAAGTGGTTGAAGTTGTACAAGACTGACCTTTAGTCCAACATTTCTGCCCGTCACTATTCAAAAGTACAGTCCCATTTCCAGCTTGAATCGTACTTGTTTTAGGAGTTGCAGTAAGCGTCCATGTTTGAGAGTTTGTGACTAGTGCAATAGTATAAATTGGATTGGATGCTGGATAATCTTTAGTAGTTAAACCATTATTGAGTCTAGCACTAGTATAATTATGATTAATCACATAGTAACTTTGGAGACGTTGCGCTGTTTGCATCATTTCACTTTGCACATCCGCACGATTCGTCCGAATTCTATACTGTGTATAGGAGGGGTAAGCAATTGCTGCCAAAATTGCAATAATAGCAACCACAATCATTAGCTCTATGAGGGTAAAACCTTCATATTTTTTCATTACCATGTCTCACTATTGCTACCACAGTCGTTATATCCACTGACTACATTCTTAACTTTTGTCATACAACGAAAACCATCGCTGTTTATAAGTAAATCATAGTTATTAGCTTGCTTAGGTTCACCACTACTATTCTTAGCCCGTTCAACAATAATAACCCAGTTTAAACCTTGGACTTTCGCAGAATCTGCTGTCTCGTTACCATCAGAGCCTTTTAAAATAGATAAAGGTAAATGTTGAGTGGCATCTAATAACGTCAGTGTATACTTTGCAGTTGTTGCTGTAGCATCCAGTGGCAACAATAGACTACCAGTGGTTGCATCATAAGGAGTGACCGTTCCAGCATTATAAATATAACTTGCATCAAAACCTTTATAGCTAAAGTTTTTGGCTTTAAACCGTTCTAGTTCTGAAGCAAGATGTTGCGCCTCCTGTTGTGCCACAGCCAGGTCTCTTTTTTCCATATATCGTCTATAATTGGGATACGTAATCGCAGCTAAAACTGCGATTACTATAAGTGCGATCATCAACTCAATTAAGGTAAATGCCTTTTGCTTCAACATTTTTCCACCTATTAACGAGCTTCATACCAGCGCAAATGTTGCAATTTTACTGCCGTACTAAATACTTGACATTCTGGTAAGTTTTTATTGGCTGCTTTTGTACAATCAAGATCAGTTGAAACTACATTTTTTATCAGTTTATTACCCGTAGTATTACCCGAATAGTCTCCTAGTCCTGTTCCCAAAATACCAGCACCTAAATCAGTATTATTTGGTTGCGTTGTAGTACTACCATAAAAATCACATTTTCCAGTTGGCAAGCAAAACTGATAAAGCTTTGAATTACCTTTCACTCCACCACCACAAGAACCATTTATCCCGTTGCCATCACGATAAAACACATTGACATAGAGCATACCATCTAAGGCATAAAGCCCGTTCATGCCTTTATACACACCAGCACTATTTGAATAAGTATATTTCCAACCATTTTTTGTCGCGATATCCACTCCATTTTTATATGCATCACCAGTAAATTTATCATTAAAATATGCATTTAAAGAATCAAGAGCAACATCCTTTGTTTTTAAATCAGCATCAGCCAAACTATATAAATTCGCGTTCGCCACATCCTTGTCAAAAATAACAAATACACCATCACTCGCACTGGTTGAAGAAGTCGCATTATTTGTACCAGTTACACCTGATAATGGTGAACTACGATTACCTGAACTCAAGGCAACTACACCCACTATGGAACCATTTCCATCCCTAGAAACAGAAAAACTTGGCATTTCATAGAAACGTGGGCTAGCACCCGTTCCAGCGCTATCATGCTGATTAAATATTCTTACCACATGTTTTGCAAAATCTGTTTTATCAGTAGATTCATTATTAAAATCAACACGAAAAACCTGCCCCCCCAAGTCACCAAAATATAAATGATCAATTAAACCATCACTGTCACGATCAACAGCATTAATTTGACTCACCACACTGTATTTTAAATCATTATTTTGAGTATATGCTTCTGCGCCTTTATTTGCTGTATCATTAGCACTTGACCACCAGAGCAAATCACCATTATTGGCATCAAACATATAGACACCTGCACCCTTACCATTGGTCTGATTATAAGCAGGAGTTTCATAACCAGTGTCGTACCCACCACCAACAAACATGACCAGTTTCTTTGCACCACCAAACTTAACATAGCCCAATGTTGGTTTTGACCAGCTTTGCCCCATATAACTGAGTGGATTATCAGTCTTTGGTGTTTGATCGGCATTGATTGCACCATCGGGGTTAATATGAAACTTGAGTGTAGGGTTTGTAATATCTGATAAATCTAACGCATAGTAGCTACGCCCTCCCATACGCAAGCCACCATAAACCCACTGCAATCCTTTTAAAGCAATGTCTTTACCGCTCGTACTATCTGTTACAGTACGTCCTGAATTTTTTACCGTCAATGTACCATCGGTTTTAGCCACATACTGCGTATAAGCACTCCAAGGAGCATCTATACCATAAAATAAAAGACTACTACCTCCTGTACTAGAAGTCTCACTTAAAAATGCTTTAGATTGTTTTTGCATAATTTCATTTGGTACAAAAGCAAAAGTTTCTTTTCCAGTTTCTGCATCAACAATATGTAAGAGACCTTGGGTACTACCAAACAGTAAATAGTCTTTGCGATTTGTAGTATCTAATTGCCCACCTGATATCGTAATTTTACCCTCTTGTGTCAAGAGAATTGGGGTTGAATGCATTATTGCACCGACTTGACGAAGTTCAGGTTTCTTTATCACATCATCTAAAGTTACCGTTTCATTTTCACCAATATTATATCCCAGTAAATTTAACCAATAGTTTTTAGCAGGATCATTTTGAAATGATGCAGAACCACTTGGACCTATTGCAAATAAGTTCTGCAAACTTACTTTATTGAGTGAATCACTTTCAGTAGCAGTATAAGGTGCTGCATTGCCTGTAATTTCTCGGTTGGTATAAAGCGTTCTATCTTCAACTCGAATATTATCTGTATTTAAATGTGTACCTAATGGTAGTTGCTGAGTTACACCACCATCCCATATACCTATAGCAGCCTGGTTCAATGATCCATTTGTATTAAATAGTTCTGTCGATTTATCTTTTGCGTACAATTGACCACTTTTGACATTATACTTATTCATATTTCCAACCCAAAGCTGAGTAGGATCCTGAGGTTTTGGTGTAAAAGAGGCATAATAAGCATAAGGCTGAATACGCAATGAATTTAATGCATCTTGAGGTAAGGTTGGCGATCCAGTAAGAACAGGTTTAAACCGAGGGCGAATATCATCCACAAAATATTTGATACTATTAATCACATCCTGTGTTGATTGTGCAGAATAAAATCCACCATTACCAAACCCACCTACACTACTTGACAATTGAGCATGTGGTTTTGCTCCCCAGTTACATGTATTTTTAATATCTCCATCAGGTAAAGCCGAACAGTCATAAAAACGACGATTAACTGATTCAACTACTTCGCCATCCTGATCTAGAATATCAACTGGTAAATCTTTAACATAAGTTGAACTATTGGGGAAATCGCTCCCGAAACCCACTACCGCAGTTTTAATATTATACTTTGTACCTCTAAGTAATTTAGAAAACTTTCCTATTTCAGCCCAACCAGCTTCACTTCCTCCTCCACTTAATCCAGTACCTGACAGCGGAATAGATTTATTCATAATTGCAGATGTGTAACTACTGGTAGAACTATTAGCAACACCATCTGTTAAAAAATAAATTCCTTGCCCATTACAAGTATCCGCTCTTTCCGAGGCACTTAGTGGTGCTATATATCCATTATTATTATTTTTTGCAGTAGTTACAGAATAGCTATAACCACTATTTGTTAGCCCATAAGTATTAGCACCTAAAAAATATGCCCCAGCTTCTCCATAAGCAGCGGCAGAAGGAGTTCCATTATAAGCACTTAATCCCGTTACTATATCAATCAGCTTTTCTCTATTTGCTTGAGTTAATGCTACAATTGGATAAATTACACGCCCACTTTTTCCATCATGCGAATATGTAGATGTACTTGTTGGGCTAGAAAACTGCCCCAGACCTATCCGTGTTGTATCAGGAAGCTCTTCACTACTCAGAATTTGAGTTAATGCAATCTTTAAACGAGATAAACGGTCATAACATCTATAACTATCAGAAGTTGAGCTAGTTTTAACACATTCATTTAAAATTCGATTTTTATATAAATTAGCTAAATTATTGTAAGTTGTATTAGATACATTACAGTAATTAACGTTATAAGTTTTTTGTGTACCACCCCTTACTTGATAAGTTTTACTTTCAACATTCACATCAGAAACATAATTAGGATAACGAGAAGACCCAATATTACTCCATGGACAAATATTGTAATCTTGATAGAGACTACTAGCAGAATTTCTACTATCTAAATCAGTATAGTTATCTCCCGATCCCATACTTCCCGAGGTATCAAACATCAGAAATAAAGTAATTTTACTTGCACGAGGTATCTTATAAATATCAATATCACTCG
This sequence comes from Acinetobacter genomosp. 33YU, assembly GCF_001990725.1. Lineage (NCBI taxonomy): Bacteria > Pseudomonadati > Pseudomonadota > Gammaproteobacteria > Moraxellales > Moraxellaceae > Acinetobacter > Acinetobacter genomosp. 33YU. Next base: position 147,326 of record NZ_LFZQ01000009.1, read on the forward strand.
CGAATACCGATACGCTACTACATGCCATTAAAGTTGACACCATCACAGAAAGCAGTTTTCTTTTTTTTAAATTCATCATTTTTTCAATCCCCAATCTTTCCACATTACGATGCCAACTGTGGTGAACCACCAACCGTATAATCTGCATGCTGCATGTTATACGGTATATTCAACCCATCAAAACAAGCACCTACCAAAGAAGCGCGTTGTTTAAAGCAATTTTCTATTTGTGAGCTACTCGCTCCAGAAAAACTTGGCAACACTGAAATCACCGTAGCTCCAATATTATTTGAAATACTAGGAATACTACTTTGCCCTTGGCTCGTACCTAAAGGCAAATTTCCAAAAGGAGTTGCTGTAGTTGCTGCACGGGTTAAATAAATTTGAGATAAAACAGCTGAACGACCTGTTGCAAACCAATTGGACTTACAAAAACCGTCCACCCCAATTTTGGTTGTACCACCATCAGAAGTAATCGCACTTGCTTTTTGTAAACTAAAAAATGTATCTTCTGATGCCTTATAACAAAACACCAGCTCATCTTGTGCATTATCTGCCGAGTTAAAATAGGCAAACATGCCATTTAAAGCTAATTGCTGTTCAATCTTTGCTGGATTCTCAATATTAAATAATGCTGCGTCAGAGTTTTCGAGCAACAAAGCATTTACTTGACTATTAGTCGCAATTTTTAAGCCTAAGATGCCTGATTTAATCGCAAGAGTACCTAACAAGGTCACCATGATTAAAATAATAAGAACAACAATGAGTGTTGCACCATGCTGCTTTTTCATCATGAGGCCCCCAATGTGTTTCTTAATGCCACCACTTGACTTACTGCCTGTCGTAAATATTTTTGATTGACTGCATCTGTGCCACTTAATGTCACAGTCTGTCCTGCCAAGTTAAATGTCTTCTGGGTATTTAAATTTGAATCAGAACCAATTTTTCCAGTTGAACGCGCTAACACCCCAATTTCAACTGAAACCACTTGTAAATAATTTTTGGGATCAGTCACACTACTATCCATCGCTGCTTTATATTCCTTCAATGTCATATAACGCAACTTATTATTTACTAAATTTTTAACACCTAATCGCACTTTAAAAGCGTCAATATATTGCATAATTTGTTGTGCGTTATTATCTAGACCAGTAATTGCGGTATCGCCATTCTTATACCATCCAGCATCACAAGCCAATGAATAAGAAACTGGCTCACCTGTAGGTTTATTAATCTCTTTTAGGAAGTAGCGTTGGATAATAGTTTTAGACTGTGCATCGGTAATCGTATTCCCCTCACAATCTATAATTTCATTTGTAGCAGGTACAAACTGGATGGTTAATTGATCACTTTTCCCTGAAGTATTGTCAGTATCCTTATCCTGTAAGGACACAAATTTAGTTTCTAAATCAGTAATATTTTGCAACGTTGAAGGGAAATTTTCTTTAGCGAAAACAATACCTGAACCAACCATTTTATTGTTTATATATTGATTGGATGGGGTATTCAAATTGGCATGTCGTAAATCATGTGTTAAAGATGAAAGTCCAAAATTGGCATTTTGCTGTAAGCCTCCTAAACTACTTTGTAGTCCCATTGAACGCTGACTACTTAAAAAAACGGCAAGCCCTGCAGCGACAATTAGTAAACCAAGCGCCAAAGCGATCATAAGTTCAATCAAAGTAAAAGCTTGTTGAGGTTTAATCATAGTTATAAACCTCCATAATGATACATTTTGCGTCAGGTACATAGGCGGTACCATTAGTACAATTCGGACTACCATTACCATCTGTAGCTGTTGTACCACCCCATGCTACATATATACATTGACGAGTTCGTGTTGATGAAAAACCTTTACAATTCAATATTGCAAGACTCATACCTAAATCTGTAGCACGTTGTTTGACTTGGGCATAATCGTATTTTGCCATCTGATCAGCATCACACTCCCCTGTAGAACAAGTTGGCAATACGTCACTTGCACCAATCTCAGCATACTTATTCAAACCACCTCGGTTTACACGTATACGCTCAGCCAAATCTCGGGCAATATTGGTTGCTTGAATGTTCTGACCTGCTTCAGTACTTGCAGCAACTGCTCGTATTTGTAAAGCAACAAAACCAAGTACAGCAATACTCAATAAAAGTAGTGCAACAAGCACTTCCATTAAACCAGCACCTTTTTGAGACCTTATCATTATTATTTCCTCAATTAATTCGGACAGCTGGTTGCCGATTTATCGTAAAAAACGATGCCATCTTTTTGCACATAAATATAGGATTTTAAAGTGTTATCTAAGGTATGCTGAAATACAAAACATAAGTTTGTAGTTGCTGTAGATTGTCCCTGACGGTTATAAGTAACACTCGTAGCACCTGTGTATTTCTCAACACGGCTAGAAGGCGTCCATTTTTTATAAAAGGTTGTCACGCTACTATCTAAAGCTAACACTCGATTACTTTGTTTAAATACAGCTTCTGAACGAGTCTCAGACAGTAAGTTAACAAAATTACTGGTATCAACTATCAATTCATTTTTACGAATTGTTTTAGTAAAAGACGGTACCGTCATCATTGCAATAATTGCCATTACTGCGATGGTTACCATGAGCTCAATTAAGGTGAACCCTTCTTGCGGAATACTCCCCCTCATCCCCATAACCCCAAATAAACTTAAATTTTTTTATTTCTATATAAATTTTACGTTTTAGTTTTACAAAACGAATACAAACCAGATAAAGGGTATAAAAAAACAGATAACTGTCATATCACAATTATCTGTTTAACTATTTTAAAATCAGTATGTTAAATAAGTCACACTTTAGGCTTGCGTTACATGAATACGTAACTCTTTTGGAAGACTAAAAGTAATATTTTCTTCACGTCCTTCTAACTCTTTAGGTGCTTGAGCACCCCAGTCTTGTAAACGTTGAATGACTTGCTTAATTAAAATTTCTGGAGCTGAGGCACCGGCTGTTACACCAATTTTACAAGTTTCATTGAACCATGATTGTTCAAGCTGATCAGCATTATCAACAAGATAGGCAGCTTTCCCCATACGTTCAGCAAGTTCACGTAAACGGTTCGAATTTGATGAATTAGGTGAACCAACTACCAATACGACATCACATTTTTCAGCTAAGTCACGTACCGCATCTTGTCTGTTTTGAGTTGCATAACAAATATCATCTTTGCGTGGTCCCTGAATATTTGGGAATTTCGCACGCAATGCATCAATCACTTTCGCTGTATCATCAATTGATAAAGTCGTTTGCGTAACAAATGCAAGTTTGTTTGGATGTCTTACCTGTAAGGCTTCTACATCAGCTTCATCTTCTACCAGATAAATATCCCCACCTTTTAATTTGTCATATTGCCCCATCGTACCTTCAACTTCCGGGTGACCTTCATGACCAATTAAAATTGCTTCTGTTCCTTCACGAGCATATTTAGTGACCTCAATATGCACTTTAGTAACTAAAGGACAAGTTGCATCGAAGACTTTTAAACCTCGACGCTCAGCTTCTTGTTGGACTGCTTTGGAAACACCGTGTGCACTAAAAATAACAATAGAATCATCTGGTACTTGGTCCAGCTCATCAACAAAAACCGCGCCTCTTTGACGCAAGTCATCTACCACAAACTTATTGTGTACAACTTCATGACGTACATAAATAGGAGGATTAAAACATTCCAAAGCCCGATTGACGATTGCTATGGCTCGATCAACACCGGCACAAAAACCACGCGGATTAGCTAACACAATTTCCATAACAGCCTCAAAATTAATAAAACAGGGGAACTTCTCTTGAATATTTGCAGTTAAAACTATTCAGTTTAAACGCACGGTACACTACAATAGCGAAGATATTTTATCATATCAGGAAAAATATCATGTCGGGTCTATTGTTTGTCGTTTCTGCTGCATCAGGAACGGGCAAAACATCTTTGGTGAAAGCCCTACTTGACCGTGTAAGCAATTTACATGTTTCAGTTTCGCATACTACCCGAGGTCAACGACCAGGTGAATTAGATGGTGTTCACTACCACTTCACAACAAAAGATGACTTTTTAGACCAAGTTAATCAAGATGGATTTATTGAATACGCTGAAGTATTTGGTAACTACTATGGCACTTCGCAAGCAACCGTAAAACAACAGTTAGCTCAAGGACATGATGTCTTGCTTGAAATTGATTGGCAAGGCGCAGAGCAAGTACGTAAGCTGTTTCCTGAATCTAAACAAATCTTTATTTTACCACCTACTCAATTTGACTTGCGTCAGCGTTTATCTAATCGCGGTACAGATTCAGTTGAAGTGATCGAACATCGTTTAAGCTGTGCTGTTGAAGATATGCAGCATTATACGAACTTTGACTACATCATTATCAATGATGATTTTAATAAAGCCTTACATGAGCTTGAAGCTGTGATTACAGCGAACCGTTTGGTGCTATCTCAGCAAGCAAAAAGACACCAAGCATTAATCCAAGACTTGATTACTCCTCAACCAAAACAGGAATAACTTGAGTCTAGAACGAAAGCCTTTTATACTATTTAGTCTGTTCAAATTTACCATTCCAGAACGAGAACTTTTATGGCACGCGTCACCGTTGAAGATTGTTTAGATCATGTAGACAACCGTTTTGAGCTTGTGCTCGTTGCAAGTAAACGTGCTCGTCAATTGGCACGTCAAGGCATGGAGCCAACTGTAGAATGGGATAACGACAAACCGACAGTTGTTGCTTTACGTGAAATCGCTGTAGGTCACGTAACGAAAGAAATTCTTAAACAACGTGAGCAAGATTATCAAACTTCGAGTCTTGATCTTGCCCTTTCTACAAACAGCTTGAATTTAGAAGGTTTTTCTTTCTAATTACTCCTGTTTCTATAAAAAACCATCGTTTCTTTGCGATGGTTTTTTATTTGGCTTCTTCATATTTAAAACATATTGGCAAAAACAATTATTTTCATTGAAAAAAAAATACACTTTTTCAACCGAAAAAATTGACAAGTTCCGCAATATGCTTTTCATTAAGAAGTAGATAGATTTAGTTTTTTAAGCAACAGAAAAAGGGTGGTCTATGCCAGGCGAAGAGGTCAGCCAAGCCAAGCAACAGCTCAAATTAATTATCGAACCTTACTTATCCGTAAGTGAAGTCGAGAAAGTGCTTGCTGCCTGTGATTTTGGAGATCTGGCACACACTGGTATTACACGTAAAAGTGGTGAACCCTATATTCTACATCCTATTGCTGTTAGCTGTATTTTAGCTAATATGCGATTGGACGCTGAAACTTTAATGGCAGCCCTCTTACATGATGTCATTGAAGATACTCAATATACCAAAGAAGATATTACTGAGCGATTTGGCCAAACTGTTGCAGAGCTAGTTGATGGCGTGACCAAGCTAAGCCAATCGAGTGATAAAGAATACAACAAAGCTGCGTCTTTCAGAAAAATTCTACAAGCCACACTACAGGATCCGCGCGTCATTATTATTAAACTAGCCGATCGCTATCATAATATGACAACCTTAGGTGCTTTGCGTCCTGATAAACGTGCTCGTATCGCACAAGAAACTTTTGATATTTTTGTACCTATGGCAAGATTAGTTGGCATGAATGAAATGGCTGATAATCTTGAAAATTTATGTTATCAAAATCTTGATTTAGATATGTTTGATAACGTCCAGAATGCATTACTCCAAACCAAACCCGAACGATGTAAATACCAAAGCATTTGGGAACAAAATCTAGCAGAGCTTCTGCACAACTACCATATTCAAGGCCGTATTAAAAAGAAAAATAATAATATTGAACTATTACGCCATTTCGTCAAAAGCGAGATGGATTTACAAGAGCTTACCCATAGTCATGCCTTTGAAATTGTTTTACAGTCAGTTGCCGACTGTGACCGTTTATTTGCAGCATTAAAAGAAAATTTTCAAGTTATCGAATACCAAGACCATATTCGACGCCCATTACCTGGCGGTAATCAATCTTTATTGATCAAGCTTAAAGGCGAAAAAACTACACTATCACTCACCATTCAAACTGAACTCATGCGTAAAGCTGCCCGTTTTGGTGTGGTATTAGGTGAAAATGCGCCGCAAACTTGTCGTTCTGCCATTCAGGCATCAATGCAGAACTTAAATACACTCATTGACGGTGAATGTGCTAAAACAACTTTTAATGATTTATTAGATTACTTACATCAAGAAAAAATTTGGGTTTACACCCCACATGGGCAACTACACGAATTACCACAAGGCGCAACGGTAGTTGACTTTGCTTATTCAGCAAGCCTTTTCTTGGGTAACCATGCAGTAGGTGCAAAAGTTGATGGTGAAATTAAACCACTTTCAACTCCCCTAGTCAGTGGGCAGGTGATTGAAATCATTACTGATGTTTTAGCAACCCCAAATCCAGACTGGTTAAGCTTCATTAATACTCAAAAAGCCCGCCGTGCGTTACAACATGTACTCAAAGATCAAGATATTGAAGAACAACGTCTAGTGGGTGCACAGGCACTTTCACGAGCATTAAAACTCTTTAACCGTTCAATCAATGATCTTTCAGAAGCAGATTGGCTAGATCTTTTACAATGGCGTCATATTGATAATAAAGATGCATTATTCGAGCAAATCGCAGTTGGAGACTTACTTCCTCAACTCGTAGCCAATCATTTGTTTGCAAACGACAAACATCCACAAGTAGAAAATTCAGACCGATTAATTCAGGGTACTGAAGGCATCGATGTTAAATATGCTCACTGCTGCAATCCAGTTTTGGGCGATCTTATTCAAGGTCACTTAACACGCCGTGGATTAATTGTGCATCGTATTCGTTGTCATAATTTACTGCATGAACAGCATTTGCATCCAGAAAATATCATGCCGCTTCAATGGAAAGCAGATGATGTAGATGATGTACGCTTTACTGCCTACCTTGCAATTTATATGGCCATGAATGATGAGCAGGTATCAGACCTTATCTATCAATGCCGTAAAAATAATGCAGGGGTAGAAATGGTACATTCCAACGAGCAACGAACTTTCTTCAATATTGTAGTGAACAATCGTAAGCATATTGCAAAGGTTATTCGTGATTTACGCATGCACTACGGATTCCCACGTATTGAACGCTTAGATGCCCCTGCTCCACAGGCTGAAATTTCCAAAGTTAGCTAAAATTTGTTCTGCTTTACTAAAATCTAACTTTCCAAAATCACTTAATTAATTAAATCGATGATACTTTTGTCAAAACGTATCATCGATTATGATGGAAAAAGATTTAATCAAGGAGAACCAAATGTCCCGTCAAGTCATTCATACTGAAAATGCCCCTGCTGCTATCGGCACATATTCTCAAGCCATTTTAGTGGGTAATACATTATATCTATCAGGGCAAATTGGTTTAGACCCATACAGTATGGAACTCGTCGACGGTATTGAAGCTCAAATCCGCCGCGTATTTGACAACCTTAAAGCAGTTTGTGAAGCCGCAGGTGGCTCACTTGCAGATATTGCAAAACTCAATATTTTTCTCACTGATTTATCTAACTTCCAACTTGTAAACCAAATCATGGGTGAATATTTTGCTCAGCCATATCCAGCTCGCGCTGCACTTGGGGTAGCGAGCTTACCCAAAGGTGCATTAGTTGAAATGGACGGCATTGTTATTATTAATCAATAAGATAACAATTTAATTCTTAAATATTTAGTGAAAAACGTAAATACCACCGTGCTTAAAAATCTGGACAACTCTCAGATTTCCGCTTAGGTGGTATTTTTTTATCCAAAATCCCAATAAAGATAAATGAGATTTTAAATGAATTTCATTGACAAACGATAATAATTATCAATAATATCAATTATCGCATTTATATTTGGGGATCACTCCCATGTACGTTTGCTTGTGTCGTGGCATTACAGATCAAGATATCAAAGACGCTATTGAAAATGGCGCTGAAAGCTATCGTGAAATTCGCGATTTGCTTGATCTTGGTACTTGCTGCGGACGCTGTGCACCAGAAGCACGTGCTATTATTAGTGATGAATTAGCTGAAATTGCTGCACGCATTTCGGTAGCTGCATAATAAAAATTAGTATTTAACAGTTAATTATTGACTCCTCCACCGCTTTTTGCGGAACGTTCATTGTTCCTCATTCAAGCGGTTTTTTTTGGAAGGAAATTCACCTTTACTAATATTGTGTTGTTTTTGATTGCGATTTTCATTTGCTGTTCTATAAATTACTCGCCATCTCCATGATTGTTCACTAAAATGAACTCATAGATTGCCTTAATTGGATTAAGGCAGAAATTGTTTTGGAGTAGCTACAATGAAAGGCAATCGTGATGTGATTAATCAGCTTAACCAAGTGCTGTATCATCATTTAACTGCAATTAACCAATACTTTTTACACTCTCGCATGTTCAATGACTGGGGTATTGAACAACTCGGTTCTGCTGAATATAAAGAATCAATTCGTCAAATGAAGCATGCTGACAAAATTATTGAGCGTATCTTATTTTTAGAAGGCCTTCCAAATCTTCAACATCTAGGTAAATTATATATTGGTCAACATACAGAAGAAGTTCTGCAATGTGATATTCGCAAAGTGAAAGAAAATATTGAAGCTATTCAAAAAGCAGTCGCTTTAGCTGAAACAGAACAAGATTATGTAACGCGTGATTTAGTACAAGAAATTCTAGAAAAAGAAGAAGAATATTGGGATTGGTTAGACACTCAAATTGACCTTATCGGTAGCGTTGGTATCGAAAATTATATCCAGAGCCAAATGTAATCTTGCATAAAAAATCCCCTTGTAGTGCAAGGGGATTTTTTTATTTATCTTTTAATAATTCCGAAAGTGTTGTGTGCTGCCCATAAAGGTGCTGCAAAATAAATATTTGTTGCTCTGCTTGATCTACTTTTCCATTGTAAGCAAGTAACTGAGCATATTTACGCAAATTATATGGAGTTGCTTTGTTCTTCACAAAATTTCCCCATTGAACTAATTCTGCTTCAGATAAGGATACATTAGGATTAAGTGCAATCCACTTTAAACGCTGATCAAATTGAGTTAAAACAAAAATTCGATCGCTTCCCATAAACTCAGCATTTGGCTGCTTATTTTTAAATAGTAAATTACTATTCATGACATATACGTTGTAATCACGCCAAATTGCGATTATAAGCACCAAGCTTATGCCCCATACTAAACGCAGAAGGTGTTTACTTAGTACAACGCCTTTCAATATCGGAGACTGGGCTTGAATTAGCCCCAATAAAAAACCACATGTCAGCAAGAAATAAGCATAACGCTGTGGAAATTCTAACATCGCATGAATAAGTACTGTACAGACCATCATAAACGCGATAATTGAGATCGTTTCCTTCGCTTGTTGATTTAACCAAAACAACCAACATGCAAAGTAAACAATCATCACTGTACCAATTGGAATACCATTCCAAATAATAAGGTCAAGCAGCACATTATGAGCGCTGGTCGTCCACTCTCCTGTCGGGAAAAGAGCATAAGCGGACATTTGAGCAACACTGGTTTGATTCCAGCCATATCCCAGCCACGGATGTTGCTGTACAGCGAGTAACATTTGGGTCCAGATATTAAAGCGTAAGTAACCAGAGCTTGCCCGTTCAGCCAAGCTACTCGCCTGAGTTATATCTGTATGTGACCATGTTTCAATTAAGCTTGTAATAAACGGCAAAACCAAACCAGCCATTAAAAAAAAGCTAGCACACCAAAGTAGGCCTTGAAATAACCCAAAACGCTTAGGTTTGTTAAATTGTTTAACAGCCCAATAGATAAGTAAAAACGGCAAAACAATCCAAGAGGTTCGTGATTGACTCAGAACAACTGCAAATAAAATAGTTAGTGCTGATGGTAAGAGCAACCAAACTGAAGCCTTGTTCTTTTCATATAAATATAAGCACCCTAATAACCCCATAATGAGAAATGTTGCCATATTATTCGGTTGGCCAAAATTTCCGTATGGACGATTACCTATTAAATGCAGCATGTGTGCAAAATGTGTATCAACGTTTAACCACTGACAGATTGCAATAGCGCTTGTTGCAACTGAAACAATAACAGTAAGAAAACTAAAACCTATAAAAATCTCATCTCTTTTTTGTGGCTCTAATGATAGGTTATAGCCCGCTACAACCATAAACCAGAAGCCTAAAAAATAAAGTGAACTTAACAAAGCTGTACTAAAATCAAAAACTAATCCCAAAGCCCACTGCACCACTGGAATTAAAATAAATGGTAACAACAATAATTGTGCACGAGGAATTTTAATATTTTGATGAAAAAGCACAGCTAAGACACTTAGACCTGCTGCAAAGGTACTCATTTCGCTAGAAAACATCACCCAAGGGTTATAGTGAAATGGCGATAGCCACGCAAAACCCAGCAGAATTGCTGCGAGGAACAGAAAGAATACTTGCATAAAGACAGGTTATAGGCCAAAAACTTGAGAAGGATTATACATGGAAGAAAGTGAGAAGAATTAGCTTGTATATGTATCTTCTCACAAGAGGTATTAACTTATTTCCATGGTCTCAAGTCTACAATTTTAACCACTTGAGCTGAGTTTTTATCCATTAAAACAACCATATCTACAGCATTGGCTTTTAAAGGAACCCATGCATTCGCTTCTGGATATTTTCTTAAGATATTTTCTACATCTCGTTTAGAGTTAAATTTCTCTAATTCTTTTAAATTTTGAACTTTATGCTGCATAAGTGACTTAACTTGAATTAAATCAATATAAAGTTCTGGTCGTTGAGCAGAAGAAATTCCACTAAATATTTCTTCAAACATACTTTTGCTACGTTCTTCTTTATTTTTTGGTATTTCAACAGCAGCAAATTGGGGATTAAACCAAGAAGGGTATCGAAACTGTGGCTTAGTTATTTGAAGATTGGTGTCAGTAATTTCATTATTACGTACAAGTTCAAAACGATCTACGTTATAAACTAACCAAGCAGGCCGACCTTGAGCAATGCTATATAAACCATACCCTAAAGCTAAAATTTGAATAAGAATAATTACAGCTAAATCAAATTTAAGTGTTTTTTTTGCCTCTTTATATACAAAAAAACTTAAACTAGGGCCTAATATAACATCTATCACTATCAGCATTATAAAAATATGAATAACACCAACAGCTTTAGCTAAAGGTTGCGGATACCAAACAAAAAACAGCCACAGAAGAATTAAAAAAGCGAACAAGAAAGAAATTAGCAAATGGTACAAAAAGAATTTAGATCTCATTGTTAACAATTTTTTCATAGTTTCATTTCCCCGTGTTTTTCCAACCAAATATCAATGAGTCATTGACTTGATATAAAGATTCTGTACTAAATTTCTTATGATGTAATTTTTCAATAATCAATAAATGCTTTTTTGCTTCATGAAGCTGGTTATTTAGAGCAAGGGCCTGTGCATAACGGTATAAAGCAGTTGGTGTAGCATAACGATATGATACTGATTTCATCCACTTTAATTCATCTTTTGACATATTAGCTACGGGAGGAGTACGAATAAATTTCAGTTGGTCTCGAAGTTGACTAAGTAATAAAATTTTAGGAGCTGATCGATTAGCATGAATATTTCCAATATTAAGAGACTCAAAACGTGCTAATTGAACATCTTTTTCTATCGCTCTATATTCTAAAAAAATCCAAATATATAAAGAAAAAGCAGAAACTATAAACATAGAAAATAATTTATTATTCACACTTATAGTTTTCGTATTATTATTTTCGCTCTGTACCAATCCTAATAAAAATCCAACTGGTAAAAGAAAAAAGGCATATTCCAGCGGAAACTCTAACATTGCATGAACTAAAACTGCCCCCACCATAGATAAAGCAGCAAAAGCTTCTATAGAAATAGCTAGTTTACTTAATTGATATAACCACCACCCAATAAAACCAATAATTAGTATACCTAATGGTATTCCATTCCATATAAATATATCTAATATAATATTATGACTATGTTCAACCCACTCATGTGTTGGATATTTTAGAAAAACTGATAATTGTGCGACACTTACCTGATTCCATCCATAACCAAATAAGGGTTGTTCTTTTATTGCTATTAGCATCTGTTTCCACATTGGAATACGTAAATAACCAGTTGTAGTACGAGTTACAATATCAGCTGTGCCGATTACTCCTAATGAGTTTGAAATTTCTGGCAAAATTAATATAAAAAATATATAAATTATTAAAAAATAAAACATTAATCTTTTGTTTAATCTTGTTTTCAGGTAATTATTTTTCCAAAACCACCAAATTATAAAAAGTGAAATAAAAACCCAAGATGTACGCGATTGAGTTAATGCGATACCAAACAAAATAAAAGTACCAATTACAAAAAGACCACTTTTATTAATATATTTTTTTTCAAATATATATAAAGCTGATATCAATCCCATTGAAAGAAAAGTTGCGCACGTGTTAGGTTGAGCAAAATTAGCATAAGGTCTAGATGATTCAGATAGATCAACTACCCATATACTTCCATTACTTAATAACAACCATTGATTCATCTCAATATAAATACAGATTAAACTATTAAGTAAAATGAGAAAAAAAAACCATTTATAAATTTCTTTATTTTTTCTCCCTAACAGAAAACCATATAATAAAGCGAGCACAAAACCTAATATATAAATGACTGTTATTAAGGCATCTCCAAAAAAAAATATCTTACCTGCCATGAACTGTAAAATTGGAATAAAGGCAATTAAAGATAAATATATAAATGGTACAGGAAAAAATATTATTTGTTTTTTTTTAATAAAAACTATACTTAATGCCAATAATGCTAATAATGTAAGAAAATCACTATGTGCAGTAAGCCAAGGCATATAATGGTTAGGAATCAACCAAGCAGCACTCATTAAAAATGCTGCAAAAATAAAAATATATCTTACTAACATAATAATTTCTTATTTAGAATAAAAAGAAAGGGATGTATAAACATCCCCTCTATACTGTTAGGCTAGTAATTAAGCACCACGGCATGAACCTGGTAAAAATTTTGTAGGCATTCCAGTTGCACCAGCTCCTGGACCACATTTCCATGCACCAACAGAAGTACCAATATTTGTACTTGTCATAGCAGTACCATTAGCTAAAGTTGGTGTCATAACAATCGTACTACTTCCAGCAGCTTTTAAAGATGCATCGTTTGTAGTTGTTACAGTAATTACACCATTTTGATCTGTTTGTACTTGCTGTACATATTTAGAAGCTGCACTTGTACCTGAACCAACTTCACACCCCCATCCATTTGCTGCTGGTAAAGAACCACTTGCTGATTGATAAACTTCAGTTACAGTTGTACGGCATGCTGAACCTGCTAAAATTGCTTCAGATACTTTTGCACGAACTGTATAATCTTGATATGCAGGTAACGCGACAGCTGCCAAAATACCAATAATCGCAACCACGATCATAAGTTCAATTAATGTAAAACCTTTTTGTGCATTCATAGCCTTTTCCCCAAAGATTGTATATATGTTTTTATATAAGCTTTTTAAGCTACCAACTATATAGCAGCAACCATGCCAACTTTTATTTTCATTAAAAAACAGCAAGTTAAGATTTATTAAAATTAATTTTATTTATATATTAAGCACATAACTGACAAAAATTGTCACTCAAATTTTATTAGGATTGAATCACTAATAAAAACTACTTCACATCCTATTTCTTTTTTTTACTCTTTAATGTGACAAAAATCTCTTTAAAAGCAGCTAAATAGATGACAATTTTTGTCAACCACCTTATTTGGAATAATTTTTAAAAAAGCTAATTTTTTAGGCAGATAAGCTAATTAATAATAATCGGCGCATTGCCCAATTCATCATTTTGATCTGGCATATTCTCATCGTAAAAACGTGACATCACATCACCAATTTGCTGAACCCCAATTACTACAGCTTGTAGATACTGTTTTTGTTTGAGCTGTTGAACAATAGACTTACAAATCTTTTGCCACACTTGATCAGTCGTCGCGTTTCTAATACCGCGGTCAAATATGATTTCTACTGTTCGCTCACATAAATTTAAATAGAGCAGCACACCGCTATTAAGCTCAGTATCCCAAACCCCAAGTTCTGCAAATAATTGCTGTGCCCTTAAGCGCGTATTTTGTCTATAGGCTTGTGAACAAGGAATATGCCCTTCTATAACGACTTGTATTTCACCAACATGACCAAGTTCTGCTTTTTGAACAGCTTCAGCAATAGCTTCTTTATCCCTTTTACTAAAATAGCGGCTACTAGCAGGGAAATAACAAAGATGCTTAAACCAACGTTTTAAACTTGGCTCTATAGATTCCTCAATTTTGGGTTGAGTAATAATTTGTGTTGTTTCTGATGTTGTTACCATGAGCCTGAAGCACCTCCACCACCAAAACGACCTCCGCCGCCACCATAACCACCGCCTCCACCACCAAAGCCACCTCCGCGTCCCCCCCCACCAGAACCACTTAAAATAGCCTGTAAAATAAGTTGGGCAATTGAGGTAATGAGTAAAAAGAAAATACCAAATCCAAGTAGTAAACTAGTAACCACACCAGCACCGTTTACAAAGCCTGCTACCGCGGCAGCAACACCTGCTGTAGAAGCACTAAGAGGTCGTCCAACAATAAACGAGCCTACAATTCCGGCAATAAGAATAAACAATGCCATCGTCAGCGTTGTTTGTTTGGCTTGTTGTTCTTCGGCAGCCTGATGTTGGCGCTCTTTTAAATCTTGAGCAGCTTGCTGAGCAACTTCCGGATCTAGATTTAAAATTCTTGTAATTTCATCGACACCAGCATTTAAGCCTTGTGCATATTGGGCTTGTTTAAAGTAAGGTGTAATTTGATTTCGAATAATTCGGCTTGCAACGATATCTGGTAATACGCCTTCTAAACCATATCCAGTTAGAATTTGTATTCTATGATCATTAATTGCAACTGCGATAAGCAGCCCATTATCACGTTTACTTGAACCAAGTTGCCATTTCTCACCGACACGCAAAGCGTAATCAAAAATATCTTCTTGGCCCGTAGTCGGTACAATCACAATACCTATTTGTGCCTTACCTTGCTGATATAAATTTAAAATTTTCTGGTTAAGTTGCTGCTTTTCAGCTTCACTTAAAATATTGGCTTGATCAATAACAGGCTGATTTAATGTAGGTAAACCACGAATTGATTCACCATCAGCCATGTCATTCGCAACCTGAGCTTGAGGCACGGCACTTGAAGCAGCCTGCTCATTTACTTTAGGCTTCGATGCTTGAGCTTGCTGCTGCTGAATAATTTTACCAGCCACCACAGTGTCAGTTTCATCTGTAGCGGTGGCAATATTATTCTCACTCCAAGCCGCACTCTGAAACAGTACACTACAGCAAAGCACAATTAAGGTAATAACGAATACCTTAATTTGCTTAAACTGAAGCAATATCGTATTTCTCATACGGCACTTCCTTGATTTAAATTAATCAAAAGAAACTTTTGGAGCCTGTTGAGCCGATGCTTCCGCAGAGAAATTAGCTTTCGGATGCATACCAATCACTTTTGCTGTTACAGCTTGTGGGAACTGACGGACATAAGAGTTATAGTCCTGAACAGTTGTAATATAACGATTACGTGCCACAGCAATTCGGTTTTCTGTACCCTCAAGCTGAACCTGTAATTCTTGGAATTGAGTGTTGGCTTTTAAATCTGGGTAATTTTCTGAAACAGCAATAAGTCGAGATAGTGCACCTGTTAACTGGCTTTGTGCTTGTTGATATTTTTCCAGTAACGCCGGGTCTTCTAATACTTCTTTATCAACTTTCAAACCTGCAACATTTGCACGTGCTTGAGTGACTTCTGTTAATACTTGCTCTTCATGTTTAGCATAGCCTTTAACCACATTTACAAGGTTTGGTACCAAATCTGATCGACGTTGATATTGGTTTTGTACTTCAGACCACGCCGCTGTTACAGCCTCATCTTTGACCTGTAAAGTATTATAGCCACAGCCGGAAAATAGTAAGGTGCTTGCAAGTGTTGTCGCGATTACCAGTTGTTTAAACGTTTTCATCGTCACTTCATCCTCAAGTTTTTCTTTATATTTTTAACCTCTTGTCTCGATTGTATGATGAATTTGGCATTATTGTGTTGCTTTTATTTTATAAATTTAAAAAACCGGATCTTTAAATCCGGTTTTTATTTTAGCTTGGTCGTTGCATTGTTTCTTCTTGGAAACTTGTCATTTGATATTCACCAGCCAAATAGCTTTTCCAGTAATCGACCATATGTCCATAATCTGTTTGACTTGGATGAAAGTCCTTTTTGTAATAAACAAAATATTCAGGTGTAAGTTGTATAAGCATTTTAACAAGCAAATATACGCCAAAAATATTTCCACCTATTTTAGGTAAGCTTTTCCATTTATCTTGCCAAAATAAACGAGTTGTCCCATAGAAAGCGAGACTTGCAAATCCTGTAGTGACACTACGCATTAATAATCGGCGAATACGGTCATCTCCATAGACATGTTGATAGACATCAAATGCAACTGAACGATGTTCAATTTCCTCGATAGCATGCCAAACCCAAAGTTTTAGAGCATCTTGATCTAAAGTTTTTAGTAGTTCGGGATGCTGTAAAATATATCCACCAAGCAAAGCCGTAAAATGCTCAAATGCACATGTCAGTGCCAGCTGTAGCTTAGGTGGAATTGTTCTTAAATATTTATCACGTTCATTTAGCCACGCTTGAAAACGATCCAAATTATAGTCTTCACGGCGCCAAGCCTCATTAAATTCACCATGCGCTTTCGAGTGCATTGCTTCTTGCCCAATAAAAGCTGCAATTTGTGCCTGTAGTTGAGGGTCTGAAACTTTGTCGCGCACATTACGCACACTATTTACAAAAAACTGCTCTCCTACTGGAAATGTTGAAGAGAGTGCAGTTAAAAAATGAGACATTAAAGGCGAGTTCGCAAAATAATAGCGCGTGATTGCTTGAGGATTAAACTCAAGGCGACGTACTGTAATACCCAACGCTTTTCGACGATTTAAATATGATTTTTCTGACGTCATACCTGCGATGTTCATACTCAACACCTACTGTATTGAAGAAGGAAGCTTTGAGTATGTCTTGGGATTTAAGCACTAAAAAGGGCAAAAAAGCTTATTGTATTTGCCAAAAATGTCAAACTGACTAATGGTAGACAATAAAAAAAGCCTACTTGAAGTAGGCTTTTTGAGTGATTTAACAAATTAATTTATTAAACACCAAGGTAATCTAAAATACCTTCAGCAGCTTGACGACCTTCCCAAATCGCGGTCACAACAAGGTCTGAGCCACGTACCATATCACCACCAGCAAAGATTTTCGGGTTTGATGTCTGGAATTTGAATTCTTGTTTTTCAGCTGCAACAACACGGCCTGAACCATCAAGATTGATATTCACATTACCAAACCAGTCTGCTGGGCTTGGACGGAAACCAAACGCTAGTAAAACTGCATCAGCTGGTAAAACTTCTTCAGAACCCGGAATTGGTTCTGGGCTACGGCGGCCACGACTATCAGGTTCACCCATTTGCGTCGTTACTACTTTTACGCCTGTTACTTTACCATTTTCACCAACAATCTCGATTGGTTGACGATTGAATAGGAATTTCACACCCTCTTCGTAGGCATTTTTCACCTCACGTGCAGAACCCGGCATGTTGCTTTCATCACGGCGGTATGCACAAGTTACATCGTGAGCACCTTGACGCAATGAAGTACGGTTACAGTCCATAGCGGTATCACCACCACCTAAAACAATAACTTTTTTACCGTCTAAGCTAATGTATTCACTTGGATCTTTTTCCCAACCTTGGCAACGATTTACATTCGAGATCAAGAAATCAAGCGCATCATAAACTCCATCAAGGTCTTCTCCAGGGAAGCCACCCTTCATGTAGGTATAAGTTCCCATACCCATGAATACTGCATCATATTCTGCAAGTAATTCATCAATAGTGACATCTTTACCAATTTCAGTATTTAAACGGAATTCAATGCCCATACCTGTGAAAATTTCACGGCGGCGTTTCATGACATCTTTTTCCATTTTGAATTCTGGAATACCAAATGTCAGTAAGCCACCAATTTCAGGACGTTTATCAAATACAACTGGCTTAACACCACCACGAGCTAAAATATCTGCGCAGCCTAGACCTGCTGGGCCTGCACCAATAATTGCAACTTTTTTACCTGTCCATTTCACATGTGACATGTCTGGGCGCCAGCCCAAAGCAAAAGCTGTGTCATTGATGTATTTTTCAGCATTACCAATAGTTACTGCACCAAAACCATCATTTAAGGTACAAGCACCTTCACACAAACGGTCTTGTGGACAGACACGACCACATACCTCTGGTAAGGTATTTGTTTGGTGACAAAGCTCAGCAGCTTGGAAAATTTGACCTTCAGCAATCAGTTTTAACCAGTTCGGAATGTAGTTATGTACTGGACATTTCCATTCGCAATAAGGATTACCACAACCTAAACAACGGTGAGTCTGATTAGTGACTGTTTCCGAAGTAAAAGGCTTATAAATTTCCACAAATTCTGCTTTGCGGACAGTAATATCTTTTTTCTCTGGATCTTGGCGTGGTACATCCAGAAATTGAAAGTCATTATTTAGGCGTTCTGCCATGTCTCTCTCCGTGGGTAGGCGCGGATTTCACTGTTGCCCGCACCTGCCTATGTCTTTGCAGTCGTGGAATTATTGTGGGTCAGCTTGTGTAGTTTTCAAAAGCGATTGCAAATTAGCAGCTTTTGGTTTCACAAGCCAGAATTTACGGCTGTAGAAGTCGAACTCATTGCGGATTTTATAAGCCCAAGCACTACCTGTTTCTTTGATATGCTCATCGATAATACGCAATAAGAACTCTTTATGATCTTCCATAGATTCTGTTGAAATACGATTTAAATCAATCAACTCATGGTTGTAGTAATCTACGAAGTCATTATCAAGGTCAAGTACATAAGCAAAACCACCAGTCATGCCCGCACCGAAGTTATGACCTACTTTACCAAGTACAGTCACAACACCACCTGTCATATATTCACAGCAGTGATCACCCGCACCTTCGATTACAGCAAATGCGCCAGAGTTACGAACTGCAAAACGCTCACCCGCTGTACCTGCTGCAAAAAGCTTACCGCCAGTTGCACCGTACAAACAGGTATTACCAATAATTGCTGTGTTTTGTGTTTGGAAAGGTGAACCTTGTGGTGGGAAAATCGAAATACGACCACCCGCCATACCTTTACCTACATAGTCGTTTGCATCACCCTCAAGACGGATGTGTAAACCACCAGCGTTCCATACACCAAGTGACTGGCCAGCTGTACCAGTTAAGTTCATTACAACTGGATGTGCTTCCATACCCAAGTTGCCGTAGCGACGAGCAATTTCACCCGATACACGAGCACCGATTGAACGGTCACAGTTCACAACATTAAAGTTGAACTGACCACCCGCACTTGACTCAATTGCAGGAAGCATTTCTGCAACCATTTTCTCAGCCAATACACCTTTATCGAATGGTGCATTACCTTGTACTTCACAGTACTGCGCTTTACCTTCAGCAGAAGGATGTGAAGTTAACAGTGCACTTAAATCAAGATGCGCATGTTTTTCAGTTTCACCCGGTAATACTTCAAGCAAGTCCACACGACCAATCAAGTCTTTTAATGAAGACACACCTAATGCTGCCAACCATTCACGAGTTTCTTCCGCAATGAAGTGGAAGAAATTGATGAGCATTTCTGGCTCGCCGATATAGTGCTCTTGACGTAAATGATCTTGTTGAGTCGCAACACCAGTTGCACAGTTATTTAAGTGACAAATACGGAGATATTTACAACCTAAAGCGATCATCGGTGTTGAGCCAAAGCCAAAGCTTTCAGCACCTAAAATTGCTGCTTTGATGACATCAAGACCAGTTTTTAAACCACCGTCAGTTTGTACACGCACTTTTCCACGCAAGTCATTTACACGCAGTGCTTGATGCGCTTCACTTAGACCAAGCTCCCATGGCGAACCCGCATGGTGAATTGATGAAAGTGGAGATGCAGCTGTACCGCCGTCATAACCTGAAATGGTAATGAAGTCCGCATAAGCTTTTGCAACACCAGCAGCAATTGTTCCTACCCCCGGTTCAGATACCAACTTCACAGATACCATTGCTTTCGGGTTAACTTGTTTCAAATCAAAAATTAACTGAGACAAATCTTCAATTGAGTAAATGTCGTGGTGTGGCGGAGGTGAAATAAGTGTTACGCCCGGTACTGAATAACGTAAACGTGCGATTAAGCCATTTACTTTACCACCTGGTAACTGACCACCTTCACCCGGTTTTGCACCTTGAGCAACTTTAATTTGCAGTACTTCAGCAGAAGTTAAGTACGCAGGTGTTACACCGAAACGACCAGATGCAATCTGTTTAATTTTTGAGTTACGAATTGTGCCGTAACGAACAGGATCTTCACCGCCTTCACCAGAGTTTGAACGACCACCGATCGTGTTCATTGCGATTGCGATTGCTTCATGTGCTTCTGGAGAAAGCGCACCTAAAGACATCCCAGCCGAGTCAAAACGAGGCAAGATATCTTCAACTGATTCAACTTGCTCAACTGGAATTGAATTGGTTGTTTTTAACTTAAATAAGTCACGAATAGTCGCTACTGGACGATTATTCACCAACTCAGCATATTCTTTAAAGTCTTCGTACTTACCAGAGCGAACCGCTTTGTGTAATGAGTTAATCACATCTGGGTTGAACGCGTGGTACTCTTTATCAAATACGAATTTAAGCAAACCACCCTGATCAATTGGTTTACGGCTTGACCAAGCTGTCGCTGCTAATTTTTTCTGGTCTTTTTCGAGGTCAGCAAATGTTGCACCTTGAATACGACTTGGAACACCTAAGAAACACTGATCTACCACTTCAGATGATAAACCTACTGCTTCAAAGAGCTGACCACCACGATAAGAAGCGACGGTAGAGATACCCATTTTTGAAAGAACTTTTAGCAAGCCCTTCTCAATACCTTTACGGAAGTTTGCTTGCGCATGGATTGGGTCACCTAAAAGCTCACCTTTAGCAATCAAATCATTGATCACGTCATACGCAAGGTATGGATAAACAGCGGTTGCACCAAAACCAAGTAATACCGCAAATTGATGCGGATCACGTGCAAAACCAGTTTCAACCATGATGTTTGCATCAGTGCGCAGACCAGTTTTGATGAGGTAATGATGTACCGCACCTGTTGCAAGTGCTGCGTTTGCTGGTAATAAACCTTGGCTGATATTTTTATCTGTTAAGACAATTAAAGTTTTGCCATCACGAACTGCTTGCGCAGCTTCTTCACAGATACGTGTAATCGCAGCTTGCAAACCTTCTTCTTCGGCATAGTTTAAGTTGATATCAACTGCTTCGTAACCCGGACGCTCAATGCTACGGATTTGCTGCATTTTTGAATTTGACAATACTGGACTAGAGATGATGATACGATCAGCATGCTCAGGGCCTTGCTCAAATACATTCTGCTCACGACCTAAACAGGTCTCTAACGACATTACAATTGACTCACGTAGCGGATCAATTGGTGGGTTTGTTACCTGTGCAAACTGTTGACGGAAATAATCTGTCACGTGGCGTACTTGACGAGACAATACAGCCATAGGTGTATCATCACCCATAGAGCCTACTGCTTCCTGTCCACTTTCAGCGATTGGGCGTAGTAACTGGTCGCGCTCTTCAAATGTCACCATAAACATTTTTTGAGCTACTTTTAATGCCTCACCAGTTAAACCTTTATCAACAAGTTGCTCTTCAAGTTCTGGGTCTGCTTTTAAACGAATTGCATGATCACGTAGCCATTCGCGGTACGGACGCATGTTTTTCAAATGCGTACTCACATCTTTAGTATCAAGTACTTTACCTGTTAAGGTATCAACTACCAAAATTTGACCCGGACCTACACGGCCTTTAGAAACTACATCTTCAGGTTCATAGCCCCAAACACCGATTTCAGATGCTAAGGTGATGTAATCATTTTTGGTAATTACCCAACGTGCAGGACGTAAACCATTACGGTCAAGCATACAAATCGCATGACGACCATCTTGAATAACAAGACCGGCAGGACCATCCCAAGCTTCCATATGCTTAGAGTTGAACTCATAGAATGCACGTAAGTCTGCATCTAAAGTTTCAACGTTTTGCCAAGCTGGTGGAACGAGCATGCGTAATGCACGGAATAAATCCATACCGCCACCCACCAAAATCTCAAGCATGTTATCTAGGCTTGAAGAATCTGAACCTGTGCGGTTTACAATCGGATTAAGCTCAGTAAGACCCGGTAATAATGGGTTTTCAAATTTAGGCGTACGTGCCAATGCCCAGTTACGGTTTGCTGTAATGGTGTTGATTTCACCATTATGCGCAAGGTAACGGAATGGCTGAGCCAAAGGCCAACGCGGTAATGTATTTGTAGAGAAACGTTGGTGGAATACCACAATATGCGATTTTAAGCGCTCATCTGCCAGGTCTGTATAGAACTCAGCAATTGCCGCAGGCATCA
The DNA here is from genome assembly GCF_001990725.1 of Acinetobacter genomosp. 33YU. Lineage (NCBI taxonomy): Bacteria > Pseudomonadati > Pseudomonadota > Gammaproteobacteria > Moraxellales > Moraxellaceae > Acinetobacter > Acinetobacter genomosp. 33YU. The sequence continues at coordinate 170,004 of NZ_LFZQ01000009.1, forward strand.
TCAAGCCTTTATAGCTAATGACTGTTGAACAAAGTGTAGTCACATAAAATAACGGATCTTTTTGGAGTTGTTGTTCCGCACGGCGACGCGCCAAGAATAACTTACGGTTAAATTCAACCTCAGTTACACCCATTGGACAGTTCACAATGACTTGTTCAAAAGCTGGTAAAGATTGAAGCGCAATTTCACCTAATGCATCGTTATTTGTAGGAACGATACGCCAAGCAAGAACACGTAAACCTTCTGACTCGATTTCTTTCGTTAAAATATTTTTAGAGTGCTGTGCTAATGCTGGATCAATATTTAAAAATACCGTACCCACAGCAAAAATTTCACTGAGTGTAATATCACTTAGTTTTTTTGCTTCATCACGGAAAAATTGCTTTGGCATCGCCAATAATAAACCGCAACCATCTCCCGTCTTGCCATCTGCGGCAATACCACCACGGTGCGTCATGCAACTTAAACTGTGAATCGCGGTTTCTACTAGATGATGACTTGATTCACCCTTCATATGGGCAATCAGTCCAAAACCACAGTTATCCTTAAACTCATCAGGCTGATATAAACCTTGAGCGGGAGCTACAGTATTAGGCGATGGCATGTGCATAGCGTACCCTTCTTTCAATAAGGCTCTTTCGAGCGTCAAACAAACAACTTCTTTTTGCGATAGTGCCTACCGATGATAGTTAGCTCAATGTTTCGCAAATAAAAAATTTTGGGCTGATAAGCCAATATACGCTGTTCCATTTTTACGTACACTGGTTTTTGCTAGAAAAATGTTTTGACTTATTTCGCACTCTTTTAAAGCAGTTCGACCCCACGACTCTGCATAGAATTCACTTCTTAGAGGGCTAAAATAGTTTGCAGCACATTAATAAGCACAACAATAAAGCAAAAAGTGTGCCATATAGTAAAAATTAATCTAAGTACTTATATTCAATATAAATATATCTATTTTATTCGCGTTATCACACCAAAAAATGACTAAATATGCACCAGATATGGTCAAAAAATATTATTAGATTTTATTTTGCACCAATATTGTGCATATTGTTGAGCAAATTATCTTCTTTTCCTGCCCTTATTTGGGGCATTTTTATTGAATATCGTTTGAACGTGTTTGAGCTGGCTTATTAGGTTGATCAATATTTGAATTCGATTGTTGTACATCCACTACATTTCCTTGAGCATCACGGCGAACAATAGTGGTCTTAGTGGCTGAATTGGTTGCAGGAGCTTTCGGCTGAACATTAACTGCGGCATTAGTTGATCCAGCCATCAATAATGATTCATCAATTGTAGGTAGAGCGGCTGGACGCAGACGAACTTCATAAAGCTGATTATTCCCACCTTTCATCTCATCTGCACCCAAATCATTGACCAAAGGAGCATAACTTGAGAACTGTTGTGGCTGAGGCTTAATAGACTCAGGCAATTGTAGGTTAATCTGTGTTAACTGCTGAATTGCATCGTCTGAGCGTTTAAAGGTTCCATAAACCAAAACATACTGCTCCGCTTGCTGTTCACCACTTAAACGAAAATAAATAAATTTATTACGATCACTACGATTTTTTAAAAAGTTTTTAATGATGTCTTCATCAGATGCTCTAAATATCTCAAGCGTCCATTGTTTTTTATTTTCGTTAATAAATTTCGTACCACGAAACTCTGGTTCATGCTCACCAGATGCAACTGTACGAGTTGTTAGATCAAGTGGACGAACTTCATCAGCTAAAGCACCCAAGTTAGGTGTCGTAGCAACTTTCTCTGGTTGAATTTGAACAGGCGCATCAGAATCAGCTGACTTTTCAACTTCAACCAGTTTCTTGCTATCGGTAATTACCCAGAAAATAAAGGCCAGCAACAAGCAGGCAATACCACCAACCAACCAGATATATTGTTGAACATTCTGCCAAAATGTACGTGATACAGTCATGCTTTACCTTATCTATTATCCGTGTTGATTTGCCAAAATAGCTTGCTTCATCAATTCGACATCAAAGTCTTTAGTAATGACAGCTTGTCCAAGTTGTTTTAATAACACCAAACGTAATTGCCCATTGAGAACTTTTTTGTCATGCGCCATGTATCCAAGGAAATCATCCAATGGAATTTGTGGACATGATATCGGCAAATTCGCACGTTGAATGATTTTTTTTGTACGTGCTACATCTTCAGTTGAGATCCAGCCCAAACGCTGTGATAAATCTGCTGCCATGACCATACCGGTTGCAACAGCTTCACCGTGTAACCAAGTACCATAACCAAGATATGACTCAATCGCATGACCGAAAGTGTGGCCTAAATTAAGTAAAGCACGTTCACCTTGTTCTTTTTCATCATTAGCAACGATACGCGCTTTGTGAGCACATGAACGATAGACAGCTTCTGCAAGTAAATTAGCATCTCTCGCAACAAGCCCATCCATATTTTCTTCAAGCCAAACCAAGAAATCAGCATCACCTAAAAGAGCATATTTGATCACTTCAGCTAAACCTGCTGAAAGTTCACGTTCTGGCAATGTATTGAGTTGTGCCATATCAGCCAGAACAACTTGCGGCTGTTGAAAAGCACCTAACATATTTTTACCAAGCGGATGGTTGATTCCTGTTTTTCCACCAACACTTGAATCTACTTGTGAAAGTAATGTGGTAGGAACCTGAACAAAGTAAACGCCACGCTGGAAACAAGCAGATGCAAAACCAGCCATATCTCCAATCACACCGCCACCTAAAGCTAAAACGGTACAATCACGGTTAAAACCAGCTTCAAGTAATGCATCAAAAATTAAATTTAGATGTTGAATATCTTTGTATTTTTCACCATCAGGCAAAATACAAGTCGCAACTGTTTTACCTAAACTTTTTAAAGCTTCCTGATAGTGGCTTAAATATAAAGGCGCAACCGTCACATTACTGACTATCATGACCTGTTGACCATGAATATAAGGCTCTAGTAATTGTTTCGGGTCAAGTTGACTACCAATAAAAATAGGATAACGGCGTTCGCCTAATTCAACATGTAATGTTTGCATGAATTTATAAAACCACTAGTCAGTTTGTCTATTTTAGCTTGTTCGATAGAATAAGTTGCAAAATCTTTTGTGCGAGATCACGTGCAGCGCCTTGATTCGTTTCAATCGTATAATGCGCAACTTCACGATACAAAGGATCCCTGATCTTTAATAGGTCTCGCAATTTCTGTTCAGGATTTTCAACTTGTAATAATGGTCTGTTTTTGTCGCGGTAGGTTCTTTGTAATTGTAATTCGACAGGTGTATAGAGATAAATAACTATTCCGCGTTGCTTTAAAAATTCTCGGTTAGGCGCTTGGGTAATTGCTCCACCACCTGTTGCCAACACCAACGCTTTACGTAAGGTCAGCTCATTTAAAACCACAGTTTCACGAGTTCGGAACCCAACCTCCCCCTCTTTTTCAAAAATCCAAGGAATAGTTGCCCCTGTCTTGCGCTCAATTTCATGATCACTATCTAAAAATTCACGCCCTAATAGTTCTGCTAAATGACGTCCAACGGTTGTTTTTCCTGCCCCCATGGGCCCTACCAAATAAATATTTGGTAGGGTTTCAAACGCTTTGCTTGGCAAGGCGCCACCTATTTCAATTGCTTTCATTGAAAAATATATTAATGATTTCTCGCCAAAGTGTCATTAACAATTCGTGGTGTTACAAAAATCAGTAACTCTTGTTTATCATCAGACTTTACATCTTTTCTAAATAAACGCCCAACTAAAGGAATATCCCCAAAGAAAGGAACTTTAGTTTGAGAATTCTTTGTTGTTTGCTCGAATACACCACCCAAAATGACAGTTTCTCCATTATCCACCAATACATTGGTATTGATATTATTCTTATTCAGAATTAATTCACCATTTGGTGCTTCACCAGCTATAGAATCCTTAGAAATATCTAATTTCATTTGAATCTTGCCATCAGGTGTAATGCTAGGAGTAACATCCAGACTTAAGAGAGCATCTTTAAATGACGTTGTTACTGTTGAACCAGCACCAGAATTGGTTGTTGATTGGTAAGGAACTTGTTGACCCGTGGCAACTTTTGCAGGCTGCTTATCTGCAGTCATCACTTTAGGTGTTGAAATCACCTCACCATAACCATCAGCCTGTAAAGCTGAGAGTTCAAGGTCCAACATGAAGTCAGACATACTAATGAGGCCAAAGGCAATACTTCCTGCTGGATTAGAAACACCCAAATCAACGTTTAAATTATCTGGACGTTCAATTGTATACTTCCCACTGCTATCTGGATTTTTTAAATTCCATAAAGTTGTTTCACTTCCACCAACCAATAAATCATTATTTTTGGTAATTCCTTGCGAAAGAATACCCCACTTTACCCCAAGTTCTTTGGTAAATGAGGTAGAGGCTCTAACAATACGTGCTTCAACCATAACTTGCTTAACCTGTACATCAAGCAAATCAATCATTTTATGAATTTTATCAATGTTTTGTGCTGTATCATTTACAATTAAAGTATTAGTACGTGTATCAGCAACCGCGCTACCACGTGAGCTCAATAAACTCTCTAAAGCGAGAGTATCTGAATTGGCAGTACGGTTTACGGCTGCTCCTTTTGCATCACGGGTCTCTTCAATTAACTTAAGTACATCCGCTGCTTTCGCATAATTCAAACGAATATAATCTGTTTGGATTGGTGCTAACTTAATCGTTTGAGCTAAGGCTTTTGCCTCATCATCTTCTGCTTTAATTAATTCAGTAACAGGAGCAATCCAAATTACATTCCCATTACGACGTTTATCAAGATTTTTAGTTTTTAAAATAATATCTAGTGCTTGATCCCAAGGTACATCTTTCAAACGTAGCGTGATGTTACCTTGCACACTATCAGCAGCCACCATATTGATGCCTGTAAAATCGGCAAGCAATTGTAGAACACGACGCACTTCAATGTCTTGGAAGTCTAATGAAAGTTTATTGCCTGAATAATTTGGTGCTTTATACGAAGCTGATGTACTTTTATCTTGTGGACGTTTCAAACTAATAGTGAGCTTATTTTCAGCCTGATAGGCCATATATTCATAGCTACCAGATGACTGAATTGTGATTACACCAGCACCTTTTTCATTATAAGCATCAATACTTGAAATAGGCGTTGCAAAATCATTTACATTTAAACGACGTGCTAAATGTGTCGGAATCTTTGTACCTAATGTTCTTATAACAACTTTACTGCCTTGTTGTTGAACATCTACAGGCGTATTACTTCCCAAAAGATCGACAACAACTAAACCTTCTCCCTGACTACCTCGCTGAAAGCCAATATTTGAGACACCTTGTGGTTGTGCGGTAGCTACTGGTATCGGCTTATTCGTTGTTTGAGCTGAATTAATTTTTAGAATGAAAGTATTGCCTTCCACGCGGGTTGTAAAAGCACCAGCATCTTTTAGATTTACTGTTAAACGAGAACGCGTATCATCTGAAGTCACATCAACGGAACTTGCTTCATTCGTTGCAACAGCAATTTTAGACTGCTTTAAACTTTGTTGCGCCTTATCAAAATCCAGTATTAAACGCGAAGGGTTTTCAAGTTGGTAAGCTTGTGGCTGTGGAGGCAAACCATTGAACATGACTCTAATTTCTGTACCCTGACCTGGAACTTGCATTGGTACAATATTGGTCATGCTGACCTGTGCAGATGCAGCCTGCATAATTGCAATCGCTACAGCCCCCATAGAAAACTGACGGAATACCTGATTCATTGTCTGACCATCCCCAATAAATAATCTTTAAAAATACTTTTTCGTTGTTATTCCCTAAATATTAGGGTGCAGGCCCAATCAAGACCAATGTTCTCGGTCTCTCGACATAGCCTTCTCGACCATCTGGCACGATCTCGACCAAATCAATCTGGGTCGGACTAATCTGGGTAATACGGCCCTGATTCATGCCCATATAATTGCCCACTTGTACCCGTTCAACTTGATGATCTGGTGTCTGGATGAGAGCTAATATTTGACCACGACTATTCCGCATGCTTCCTTTCATACTTAAAGCCTCAAGTGCATAACTTTCTAATGGCTGTGGCGTACGTGAGAAATTTGGATAAACCCGTTTTCCAGCCATAATTTTAAGTTCAGCAGCCAGTGAGCTTGGCATAAATGGGCTTTTTAATTGATGAGCAGCATAATTAAATTGTGGTACAGGAGTAAAAATAGGTGCTGGTTCAATAGCTAGCGGCGGTTGATTACGGATATTTGCCATTTGCTGATTGACTGCATCAATTCTTGAATCACATCCTACAAGCGCAGCACAAGCCAAAATATAAAGAGTAATTTGCTTAATTTTCATCATAACTCTCCTATTTCGGCTGATCAGTCGTGCTAGTTGAAGCAGGTGTTGTTGGAGCTTGGGTCGATTGCTTCGCTGTATCTGTTGCTTCTACATAGCGATAGGTTTTCGCTTTAATAGAATAGTTCAATACAGGAATATCAGACTTGCTGTCTTTAGTTGGAGATACATCAACAGTAAAGTCATGCATGGTTACGATACGCGGCAACGCAGCAATACTACTCACAAAAGCTCCAAAGGCGTGATAATCACCTGTGGCTTCTATCGCAATCGGTTGTTCAATAAAGACTTCCTGTTTTACTTCATTCTCCAAGCGAATATTTTTAAATTTCAATCCTGAGTTCACACCAGTTAAGTTAATATCCTCAACCAAACTAGGAATCTCTGTTTCTTTAGGCAACTGCTCTAATTGCTGATTAAAATTTGCTTGCATCTCTTGAAGTTGGACTTGATACTGTTGCAAATTACGTAATTTCGAATCTTTTTCTCGAAATTCGTTTAACAAGTTACTTTCCTGAGCTTGAGCATTATCAATTGCTTGTAGCTTTGGCTGAATAGCAACAAAATAACCCAAGGCTAATACAGCAAAGAAAATAAAAATCCAACAAGTAATTTTTACAGATATGGGCCAACTACCGTAGTTGTTCATATCCAGCGTATTAAATTGTTGAAGGAATTTATCGAGATTAAATTTCTTTTTCTTTGAAGCTGCTTGCTCTAATGATAACTCGTGAAGTTCATCTTGACTCATTTTGCTGCCCCCGTATCTTTAGCTACGGCTGGTTTATCAGCATTATTATCAGCTGTGGTCACGCCCATTTCCCCTAAATCGACAGTCACAACAAAACTACCGTAATTATCTTCTACTCTAGGAAGAAGAGAACTTGCTGCCTTATCTTTTTTATCTTCAGTAGCCAAGAAAGAGTTCATAAAAGCATTTCGATACCAAGGAGATGCTTCAAGATTACGGAGTAGTTCAGCTACCGTATTTGGACTTTCAGCTTTCCCTTCTATCGTAAATTTATCCCCAGTTCGGCTAAATTTCGTTAAATACATTGCAGGTGGCGTGACTCTGACTAACTCATCAACCAGTCTTACCACGACTGGACGCTGACTTTGTAAATCTTGAATCAATTTCATACGCTCAATGATGGCATCACGCTGTTCTTGTAAACCATTTAATGCTTTTAATTGCTGATCAAGGTTTTGATTAGTACTTGTAATAAGTTGATTTGCTTGTTCTTGATCATCTAATTTATGATCAAAATAGAACCACCCCCCAAATACGGTTGTAATTCCTAACACAACCACCCCAAAGCATAACGTTATAAATTGTTTTTTTCGTTGCTCCCTCAGCTCTTCACGCCAAGGTAGTAAATTAATTGTTGCCATTAATCAAAACTCCTTAAAGCCAAGCCACACGCCACCATTAAAGATGAGGCATCATTTTCAATTTTTTGAACGTCGACTTGAGGAGAAAAACCCATCTGTAAAAATGGATTGGCAATAGTGACACGGTAACCTAATTTTTGCTGCAAAAGCTTGGCAAGACCTGGAATATTCGCATTTCCGCCTGCAAGCAGGATATGGTCTATTTCGTTAAACTGAGATGAAGAAAAGAAGAATTGTAAAGAGCGAGCCGCTTGCTGAACTACAGCATCTAGAAACGGATCTAATACTTCAATTTCATAGTCATCTGGTAAAGAACGATCTTTTTTCGCTCGACTTGCCTCTTCTAAAGACAAACCATAACGACTTTGAATTTCAAGCGTAAGTTGTTTTCCGCCAAAAACTTGCTCACGGGTATAAATAATTTTGCCGTTTTGCATGACAGACAATGTTGTCATGGTATGGCCAATATCTAAAACCCCTATCGTATTTGCACCCATAGGCAAGCTATCAGCAAACACACTAAATGCGCGCTCAACAGTATAACTTTCAACATCAGCCAATTTAGGATTTAAATCTGCCAACTCAAGAACCTCAACGCGCGTTTCTACGTTTTCCGTTCTTGTTGCGACTAAGAGTACATTTACACGATTTGAATTCGCAAGCCGGTCAGGTAGAACCTCAAAATCTAGGCTCACCTCATCTAAAGGGAACGGTATATACTGCTCCGCATCTACACGAATCTGAACTTCACGTTCATCATCGCTCATATCCGCATCCATCTCAATAGTTTTATGAATAACCGTCGATGTAGGAACAGCAATTGCAGCATTTTTGGTTTGGGGATTTGCTAAGTTAATCGCCCTTTCCAATGCTTCCGCTACTGCTTCTGGATTTAAGATATTTTTTTCAACTACACTGTTTTCAGGTAAAGGCATCAAAGCGTAGCTTTCAACCCAATATTTACCGTTCTTGACAGAGAGCTCTAACAACTTAACAGAAGTCGAACTAATATCGACGCCCATTAACCCCTTATTAGGTTTACGATATAACCTGAGCACACTATTGTCCTATTATTTTTTTATCCCCAAAAAAAATTACAAACCAACAATCTCGGTCTTTATTTTTACACGGATACAATATCTCATCTAACAATCCGCATGTCTAAAGGCTATACTGACCACAATTAGTTTGTATTCGATCTTATTAAAGCTTACTTATCATGAAAAAGCTATCCAGTTTGGGCTTCGTGCGTCCAATTTTTTTGATCATTATTATTATCTTAGTCTCACTTCCGATGGGATTTTATGGCATGTATCTCTATATTGCCCCAACCCTCCCGGAAATGAGTTCATTAAAGAAAGCACCACTTCTAAAACCATTACAAGTCTATACAGCCGACAATCAACTTATTGCTGAGTATGGTGGTAAACTTTCGATACCGGTCGAATACAAACAAATTCCTCCTGCTTTTATTCATGCATTTTTAGCTGCAGAAGACTCATCTTTCTTTGAGCATAGCGGTATTAGCTTTAAAGGTTTAGGTCGTGCTTTAAGCGAGAGTGTGACTGGTTCCGATGTGCAAACGGGTGGTTCGACGATCACAATGCAGGTCGCAAAAAACTATTATTTAAGTCCCGAGAGAACGTTAAAACGTAAACTAACAGAAATCTTTTTGGCTCGAAAAATTGAGCAAAACTTATCTAAAGAAGACATCTTAAGTCTTTATGTAAATAAGATTTTCTTGGGGAAAAATGCGTACGGTATCGCAGCAGCAGCCAAAATTTACTATAACAAAAGCATTAATGAACTTAGCATTGCTCAAATGGCAATGATTGCAGGTTTACCAAAAGCGCCATCCAAATATAACCCTGTTGTTAATCCTGAGCGTGCACTTGAACGCCGCAACTGGATTTTAGGCCGCATGTTACAACTCGGTTATATTTCTCAAGCGGAATATCAAAAAGCTGTGGCTGAGCCTATTAATTTGAATATGCCCAACCGCGACTTAAATAATATTCATCCATATGCTGGTGAAATGGTTCGCTCAGAGCTTGTAAAACATTTTGGTGAACAAGCCATTGACTCAGGTTATAAGGTTTATACGACCATTAATGCCCAACGTCAGGCCATTGCAGAGAAATCTGTACAAGATGGATTAGAAGCTTATGACCGTCGTCATGGCTGGCGTGGAGCTGAAGCACATGACAAACCATTAAGCCAATTTAGAGCTTATGCCAACACCTACCCTGCCGAAGTTACTAAGGTAAGTAGCAACTCTTTTGAAGCATTAATGCAAGATGGCTCAACAGTTACTGTGCAATGGTCTGGTATGTCATGGGCACGTCCCTATCGCAATGCGAATAGTGTAGGTGGAGCACCTTCACGTGCATCTCAAATTGTTAAAGTGAAAGATATTATTCGCTTACGTCCAAATGAAGCTAAAACTGCATGGTCGTTAGTTCAAGTACCAAAAGTTCAAGGCCAGCTTATTGCAATTAATCCAAATGATGGCTCAATTGAAGCGATTGTTGGCGGCTATAATTTTTATCAATCAAAATTTAACCGCGCTTTGCAAGGCTGGCGTCAACCAGGTTCTACCATCAAGCCATTTCTTTATGCTTTGGCATTAGAACGTGGTATGACACCTTACACCATGGTCAACGATAGTCCGATTACCATTGGCAAGTGGACACCAAAGAACTCTGATGGTCGTTACCTAGGCATGATTCCATTACGACGCGCTTTGTATTTATCTCGTAATACTGTATCAGTAAGACTTTTGCAAACTGTAGGAATTGAACGTACTCGTCAGTTATTCATGGATTTTGGTTTACAAGAAGATCAAATTCCACGTAACTACACTATTGCCTTAGGTACACCTCAAGTATTACCAATTCAAATGGCAACGGGTTATGCAACTTTTGCAAATGGTGGTTACCGTGTTCAACCACATTTCATCCAACGTATTGAAGATGCATACGGTAAAGTTATTTACGAAGCTAAACCAGAATATGCATGTATTCCATGTATTAATGCACCTGAAACAACAGATGATGCTCAAGCAACCACACCAGATGATCAAGTTGTTGAAGTGACCAATAAAGAGTTGGAGCAGAAAGAAAAAGTAGCAAAACAGCTTAATCTTAAACAAACAGATAAAAATAACAGTCAATATCGACAAGCTCAGCGTATTTTAAAATCAAGCTCTGCTTATGATATGGCGAATATCTTACGTGATGTGATTGAGCATGGTACTGGTCGTGCTGCACTTAAAATTGGCCGTAGTGACTTGGGTGGTAAAACAGGTACAACAAACGATGCAAAAGATGCATGGTTTGCAGGTTTTAATGGCAAATTAGTCGCTATTACTTGGGTTGGTTTCGACCAACCAACGACACTTGGTCGTCGCGAATATGGTGGTATTGCCGCATTACCAATTTGGATTAACTTTATGGATCAATCGCTTAAAGGTACTCCAGCGTCTTGGGTTCGTTTAGAGAAAGATGCTCAAGCACCTATTTCTCGTGAAAAACAAGATGTCGCAAGTGAAGTTGGCGATAAGAAAACATATCGCGCAGCGCCACCATTGGCTCGACCACTTTATCGTCCTGCACCGCCACAGCCTAAAAACACTACCAATGACTTCGATGACTTACCAGGCGAAGAAATTGTAATTCCATCTAAGGCAGCGCCTCCAGCAATGAAGCCTTCACAAGGAGCAACACCGAAGCGTGACAAAGATGAATTAGAAAACTTGATTAACCAAATTGAGTAAAAATAAAAAAGCCATCGTTAGATGGCTTTTTTATTACGCTTTTGAAAAAGATATATTTGAAATGATGCTGTTACTTGCAGGTGTGATTGCTGTTCTAATTGCATACGGCGCTCTGGAGAAGCCTTATATGCATATGGAGTCATAGCAATCAGATTTTTTAAAGCCTCCTGGTCAAGTAATAAAGGAGCATCAATAACTTGCTGTTCTTTCAACTCAAATAAATCTTGCAGTTGTTCAACAAACTTTTGCGGTGTGTGCGGATTGACCTGCTCAAACATTGCCTCACGCATCGCATATAAATGTTCAGTTGCAGGTGTGACAACAATTAAATATCCATCATCTTTTAGCACACGTAAAATTTCTGCTTGTGGAATTGGACTAAAAAGGCTGGTACACACATCCATACTTCGATCGATTACCGGTAAAGTCGCTCCCGTACCAACAACCCAAGTCACGTTGTGATTTAACTTTGCTGCGCGTTGTACAGCATTTTTCGCAATATCTACACCTACACACTGCTCAACAGCATCTTGCATTGCACTTGTGTAGTAACCCTCACCACAACCAATATCAAGTACTGATTTAGCTTTAAGCTGCTTTAGCAAAGCAACCACAGCTTGCTGTAAAGGTTGATAATAGCCATCCTGTAAAAAGGCACGGCGCGCATCTACAGACTCTGGAGTATCTCCTGGATTTTTACTGTGCTTATGTTGAACAACATGTAAGTTTACATAACCTTGTTTTGCAATGTCATAGCTATGACCCTGATCACATCGCCAAGTTTTATTTACCAGCTCTAGTCTTTGACGACACACAGGACACATTAAATTTTGCATAGTCACTTTTAATTATTCTCTTGTTCTTTTTGTTGTAAATAAGCCTTTGCGTGCAGTCCGACAAATGTGCGGCCTGCATTTGTTCCAGAAATCCATTCATCTACATCAAACAAATCAAATAAACCAATTTTAATTAAAGTCGGAATCGCAATTTTTAATTCCTCTTCAATTTGGCCTCGCTGCCCTGCATTATACAAATCAATATTATGCAACATCGTCGCTACTGTTCCAGTTTGTACTTTACTACCATCTTTAAGTACAACTTGAGGTAATACTTCCCCATCACTAACCACTTTTTGGTTAATTACAGATAATTGGTCTAGCCCAACAACCTTTGTCATTTACCTCTCCAATAAAAAAAGCCAGTAGAAACTGGCTTTATATTGACACCAAAATAATTTCTAGCGCAATTTTAAGGTCATTAAGCCTAATACGACTAGTATAATCGTAATAATCCAGAACCGAATAACCACTTGAGTTTCTTTCCAGCCTTGTTTTTCATAGTGATGATGTAAAGGCGCCATCAAGAAGACACGCTTATTCCGCATCCGTAGCGATCCAATTTGCAGGAATACCGAAACAGCTTCCATCACAAAAACACCGCCCATAATCGCAAATACGATTTCTTGGCGCACCATCACAGCAATTGTTCCAAGCATCGCACCTAGAGCTAAAGCACCCACATCACCCATAAAGACTTGCGCTGGGTGTGCGTTATACCAAAGAAACGCCAAGCCTGCACCAATCATAGCAGAACAGATCACAACCAGCTCTGAAGTATATTTCACATATGGAATATGCAAATAATTAGCAAAACGGATATCACCAGATAAGTAAGCGAATACACCTAAACCTGAAGCAACCATAACCACTGGCATAATGGCCAAACCATCCAAACCATCAGTTAAGTTAACCGCATTAGACGCACCATTAATGACTAAATAAGTGAATACAATAAATGCTAAACCTAAAGGAACAATAGAAAGTGGGATAGAAAGATTCTTAAAGAAAGGAATCAATAAATCCAACATATTTGCAGTATGTTCTGCATTAGATTGTTCAGTTGCAATTAAATATAACGTAATACCAGCACCGAGTGACGCAATAGAAGTCCAGAAGAATTTCTTACGAGCAGGTAAGCCAGCATTGTCTTTGTAGCGGATTTTAATCCAGTCGTCTGCCCAGCCAACCGCACCAAACACAACCATCACACCAAGCACAATCCAAACATACGGATTAGATAAATCAGCCCACAATAGAGTACTAATACCAATTGAAAGCAGGATTAGAATCCCACCCATCGTTGGTGTACCCATTTTTTTGGCATGATTTTCAGGAGCAAACGAACTTACTGCCTGACCGTATTTTAACGCTTGTAATTTACGAATCATGATCGGTCCGAGAACCAAACCAATGGTCAGTGACGTTAATACACTGAGTAAAGAACGTAATGTTAAATAACGAACGACTTGAAACGAACTGTGATAGCCCGCAAGTTGTTCAAACAACCATAACAGCATTTAAAGTTTCTCCATCAAATCAGCCATCAACGTTTCCATATGAGTAAAGCGAGAACCTTTAAACAGGAAACTCATGGACTGGGGTTGATGTGTTTGGATTAGATTGATTAAAAATGGAAGCGCCTCAGCTTGAGTCTGAAATGCTTTCAATTTATTAGAATGAAGGCCTGCACCTTCAAGAGCTGCCGAGGCAAACTGCCCAACTGCAACAATATGGTCTAAAGGAAGTTCTGCAAGATCTCGACCTAAATCGTGATGCTCTTGCCAACTACTATCGCCAAGCTCTCCAATATCACCCATCACCATGACTTTAATGCCATTTTGCTGAAGTAATACTTGTGCCGCAGCACGCATAGAGGTTGGATTGGCGTTATAAGTATCATCAATAAACAAGTAAGGCGCTTTTTGAATAAAGTTCAAACGACCTTTCGCACCTTGCGCTTGCTCTAAACCTTTTACAATATCTTCTAGGCTAATTCCTAGCGCTAGAGCAAACGCTACGGCTGCCGTTGCATTTTGTACATTATGCTCGCCAGCAAAAGGCAATCTTACGAGGCTAGTGCCTTGAGGCGTATGTAGCTGAAAATTGGCAGACTGTGGTAGCAGCTCAACTTCTGTAGCAAATACATCACCACCTATACCAAAGGTAGAAATTTGATGATCTTTGGCTGCTTCACGAATCTCGGCAGTAAAATCGTCTTGTTGCGGAACAATAGCAACGCCCTGAGGCAAAATATGACGATAAATTTCCGATTTAGCACGGCAAATGCCATCACGTCCACCGAACTCACCTAAATGAGCAGTTCCAATATTTAAAATGCCCGCGACATGTGGCTGAACGAGTTTTGATGTGTAATCAATTTCACCTTGATGATTTGCACCAAGTTCCATCACCGCGTATTGATGTTCCTTACGAAGCTCAAGCAGCATCATCGGCACGCCAAGGTCATTATTTAAGTTGCCTCGCGTAATGAGTGTAGGTGCTAAACGTGACAGTATGCTTCCTAGCATTTCTTTCGTGGTAGTTTTGCCACTACTTCCCGTTAAAGCAATCACTTTCAATTGAGCATTTTGTTGACGGCGATAAGTACCAAGTTGCCCCAAAGCTAAACGAGTATCAGCAACCACAAGCTGAGCAATATCAATATCTAATGGACGTTCAACAATCGCAATTTGACAACCATTTGCTGCAACTTGTGCAACGAAATCATGTGCATCAAAACGTTCACCTTTTAATGCTAAAAAGGCATCCCCACTTTCCGCATGACGAGAGTCAGTCAAAATACGTTTAATTTCAGTTTGAGGGATCTGGTCTTTATGCCAGTAACCCTGCGTTGCCTGTTGTAATTGTTGAGCTGTCCACGGTTCCAAAGGCACGGTACTGGTGGTTGAAGTATGCATAATTTTTCCTATTGTGCAGGGTAAGCAGCATCTACCGTATGATGTTGTGCATCAATCGCAGAACGCACTTCAACCACATCATCAAACCAGTGACGCACACCATTAATTTCTTGATAATTTTCATGTCCTTTACCGGCAATCACCACAATGTCACCAGCTTGAGCTTGTTCTGCAACAAATTTAATTGCTTCACGGCGGTCATGAATTTCATGCATACGGTGCCCTGAAAAATCGATTCCTTGCTTCATGTCAGCAAAAATCTGTTCAGGGTCTTCTGTTCTTGGGTTATCTGAAGTCAAAATAACTGGATTTGCACCATCTAAAGCGGCTTGAGTCATGAGTGGACGCTTACCACGGTCACGGTCTCCACCACATCCAAATACCGCCCAAAGCTGATTAGAGACATGTCGCTTTAAGGTCTTAAGCACTTGAATTAATGCATCTGGTGTATGTGCATAATCGACTACAAACAATCGCTCATCATCACGAATGACTTGCATTCGGCCTGGGGCACCAACTAGTTTAGGAACAAAATGAACTAATGCTTGTAAATCAAAACCAGCTTGCTCAGCAGCTATGAGCGACGCAATCAAGTTTTCAACATTAAAATGGCCTAATAGCGGACTTTCTACCGCAAATGAACCTTGCTGACACATCAAATTAAAGGTTGCACCAGCCAAGCTATAGCTTAAATCGGTGATGTAATAATCGGCTGTATTTTGATTTAATGAATAAGTCAAAATTTTAGGTTGCGCTGGATTATTCTGAGCAGACTTAATCATTAAATCTGCATGTGCATCATCTAAATTAATCACAGCAATTTTTAATGAATTAAATTGGAACAAACGAGCCTTTGCTTCTGCATAAGCTTCTAAAGTGCCATGATAATCAAGATGGTCACGACTTAAGTTGCTATAAACAGCAATTTCAATATCACAGCCATTTAGTCGCCCCTGCTCAAGACCATGCGAACTCGCTTCTAATGAAGCAAAAGTTGCACCCTGCTTAGCATAAGCATGTAATTCATTTTGTAATTGTAGAGCATCAAGGGTGGTATGCGTAGAAGGAGTCAAGTCTGGCAAAATACCATTACCAGTCGTCCCCATCACTGCACAGCGCTGCTGTTGTGAACTAATTAACTCAGCAATTAAGCGAGAAATAGTCGTTTTACCATTTGTCCCTGTTACAGCAATAATCCTTAATGGTTTAACTGTATCAGTCTGTTGTAAATAACGTTTTTGCCACTCACCCATGCGCTGGCGCACATCAGGGCATACCCACTCATTTGCAACACCTAATTCGGTTTCACTAATTACAGCTAGCGCTCCATTTGCTAAAGCTGCTTCAGCAAATGTACGTGTTTTTTCAGGTTGGCTATAACTGGTCAACGCAATAAAAATTTGACCCGCTCCGACTTTTCGACTATCTAAATTAAAACCATGAAATGGCTGTTGAGGCCACTGTGCATCAATCTCGATTGGATTAATTTCTTGAAAAGAAATAGTCATAGCTTACCTGCGAGTAGGATTCTGTGGAGTATTAAGTGGCTTATCAAGCGGTACGTTCATTAAACGCAGTGACTCTTGCATAATACGAGCAAAAACTGGTGCAGCAACCAAACCACCGTAGTAACGACCTTGTGGATTCTCCACAACCACGATAACTGCTAAACGCGGGTCACTAATTGGTGCAACGCCTGCAAATAAAGCACGATATTCACTATTTGAGTAGCCTTTACCATCCGCACGTAATTTATGAGCGGTACCTGTTTTACCACCTACTCTATACCCTGGGATATTGGCCTGTGTCGCCGTACCACCCGGCATAGTCACTTGCTCAAGCATTAACAAGACTTGATCAGCAATTTTAGGATTTAAAACCTGCTCACCTTTAGGCGCCTGATCCAATTTATGCAAGCTTAATGGCATTTCGACGCCATGATTCGCAAGCATCGCATAGCCTTGTGCTAACTGAAGAATAGTTGCGTTTAGACCATAACCATAAGCCATGGTACCAATTTGAGAAGAGTTTAATTTACTTACAGGAAGTACTAAACCAGCACTTTCACCCGGGAACTTCACTGCAGAACGTTTACCAAATCCAACACGCTTAAAGAAGGTCGGCAATGTCTCTTTCGGAAGTGATAATGCAATTTTTGCAGAACCTACGTTTGATGACTTAATAATCACACCAGTTACAGTCAAAGCCCCGTAGTTATGGGTATCACGAATCGTATGCCAACCCAGACGCATTGAGCCGGGTGAGGTATTTACAATGGTATTCGGCGTATATTGCCCAGTTTCCAAAGCAGATGAAATCGTGAATGGTTTCATGGTTGAACCCGGCTCGAACATATCGATCGCACCACGGTTACGCATAGCATCTTTATTCGATAAACCATTCTTATCATTTGGGTTATAAGATGGCCAACTGGTCATTGCTAAAATCTCACCAGTTTTAACGTCAACTGCAATAGCCGTTGCTGAACGTGCATTATTCGCAACGCCTGCGGCCGTCAATTCACGGTACATAATGTACTGTAAGCGAGAGTCGATACTTAAAGTGATGTTCTCACCCGGCTCGCCCTCACGGATTACTTCAGAAACTTTTAAGCGATTCCCGCGCTTATCACGAATAATTTTTTGTTCGCCATCGACGCCGGAAAGCTGTTTATTCAACTGCATTTCCAAGCCCTCAACACCTTTTCCATCACTATTGGTCAAGCCAATAATTTGGGCATTCGGCTGTGGTTGCGGATAATAGCGTTTGTAAGTTTTCTCCGCATAGACCCCTTGGAAGTTGCCTTTCATAATAAGGTCAGCTTGTTGCGGTGGAACTTCTTTTTTCAAAACCAGATAGCGAGAACGCGGACGCGCATTCATCTGGTTCTTAAGATCAGCACGGTCAACACCAACTACATCAGCAAGCTCATCTAGGTTTAAATTTTTATCAGGTAGCTGACGTTTTAATTTACGATTTTTTGGATCTTGTTTTAGTTCAGCCGTAATTTGATCGTATAAATGTTTGGTTTCAAAATAATCACGCGGATCCATCACAATTTTCATGATTGGACTACTAATCGCTAAAGGCACGCCGTGGCGATCGCTAATCACCCCACGCATAGCTTCTATACGTTCAGTACGCAAAATATTGGCATTGGCCTTATTTTGTAAAAAGTCCTTATTAATGATTTGAACATAAAATGCACGCGCAATTAATACCACAAAACACAGTAGTACCACTGCCCAGAGCAGATAAAACCGCCACATATCAAAGGCAAGACTTGGTTTTTCCGAAATAGACTGCTGTTTTTTTCGTGTTTGCTTTGTTCGCTTATCTACCATACAGCAAGGCCTTACTTATTGTGCTCTGGAGTCATCGGTAAAGAAATTACCACCGTTTCTGCAGCAGGTGGCGAAAACATTCGTAATTGTGTGACAGCACGTGTACCAATTTGAGCAGTAGCACCAAACGTTTGCTGCTCAATCAATAAACGTCCCCATTCAGCATTGAGATCATCACGTTCACGCATATAAGAGCTTAGCTCTCTATAATCATGACGATACTCAAACACCTGTAATACCACCATCATGGCACTGATAAAAACCACTGCCACCATGACTGCATACACTACGAATTTTTTGACCACTTTTTTTCCTGTGGTTTCGATTTCATCACTGCTTTTCATTACTCGCCTTTTTGTTCCAAGCGTTCAGCAACCCGAAGCCATGCACTACGTGAACGTGGGTTCGCTTTTACTTCTTGTTCACTCGCACGAACCCGCGAAATTTTCTTTAATCTTCTCGTATCAATCTGCTGCTCTGGCATACCCCAACCAGAATCCTCGGCTAAAGTTGATTCTTTTTGAATAAACTGTTTGATCAAGCGGTCTTCAAGCGAATGGAAGCTGATCACCGACAAACGTCCTTTTGGTTTAAGCAAGTCTACAGCTTGCGGCAAAAACACTTCAATATCATCCAGTTCTTTGTTAATAGCAATACGGATTGCCTGAAAAGTACGCGTAGCTGGATGCTTATGCTTTTCCCATTTTGGATGAGCTGTTTTTACAAGTTCAGCCAATTGCGCCGTAGTATCTAATTTTCCGGCTTGTTTAATTGCTTTCGCAATACGTCGACTATATCGTTCTTCACCGTATTGATAAATGATATTAGCCAATTGTTCTTCTTCAATTTCAAGTAACCATTCAGCAGCCGTCAAGCCTTTAGAATTATCCATGCGCATGTCTAAAGGGCCGTCTTGCATGAAACTAAAACCACGTTCTGCTTGGTCTAATTGAGGAGAAGACACACCTAGGTCAGCCATAATCCCATCAACGCTTTGCACCCCAATTTCCTGCATTTTTTCTTTTATATCAGCAAAACTTGCATGAATAATGGTAAATCTTGGGTCTTCTTGTGCCAAGGCAGCTGCAACTTCCAAAGCTTGAGGGTCTTTATCAAAAGCATATACTCGGGCATTTTCATCGAGTTTCGACAATAACAAGCGCGTATGCCCGCCTCGTCCAAAGGTTGCATCGATATACACCCCAGTTGTGCGATCTGCCAATAAGCTTTCAACGGTCTCAAAAAGTAAGACAGAAATATGCGACATAGGAGTTAAATCATAGCGTAAAAATGTAACTGCACATTATCACCTTGTTTGCGACTAACACCAAACGGCTTTTTGTAGGAAAATATTAATTTTTCATAGAGAAAACCGTTTTCTTTGCATTTTTTAGACAAAATAAAAAGCAAGCTCACCTTTTCAGGTTCACTTGCTTCAATATTAAAAGTTTAAGTAATTTTTAAACTAGAGAACTGCACATATTTTATTTACTGTTTACCATCATAAATCTGATCAAAGATGGCTCCATTGGCAAAATGAGTTTGCTGAGCTTTTGCCCATCCACCAAAAACATCATTAATTGTAAATAATTTAATTTTTGGAAATTGTGCTGCATATTTAGCAGCGACCTGAGGATTACGTGGACGGAAATAATGTTTAGCGGCCAACTCTTGCCCTAAAGGTGAATATAAGAAGTTGAGATAGCCTTTTGCCAAGGTACGGTTACCGTCCTTGTCGACTGTTTTATCTACAATCGCAACAGATGGCTCTGCCAAAATTGAAATGGATGGGTAAACAATTTCATATTTATCTTTATCAAGGCCTTTAGTTGCCAATAATGCTTCATTCTCCCAAGAAAGTAGAACGTCTCCAATTCCGCGCTCAGCAAATGTAGTAAGCGAACCACGTGCCCCAGAATCTAGCACTTTGACATTGTGATAAAGTTTTTTAACCAGCTCTTTTGCTTTTGCATCATTTCCACCTGGCTGTTTTAAAGCATATCCCCATGCAGAAAGATAAATCCAGCGCGGTGCTCCCCCCGTTTTCGGATTAGGCGTAATAATTTCAACACCCGGCTTAGTTAAATCATTCCAGTCACGAATATTCTTTGGATTACCTTTTCTAACTAAAAACACGACTGTAGATGTATAAGGTGCCGAGTTATTAGGAAATTCTTTTTGCCAGTTTGGCTGGATATATCCTGCTTTAACAATTTCATCAATATCGTTTGCTAAAGCCAAAGTCACCACGTCAGCCTGAAGACCAGTTGCTACAGCACGCGCCTGTTTTCCTGAACCACCATGGGATTGTTTAAAGTCGACATCCTGACCGGTGCGCTGTTTCCAAAATTTTCCGAATGCCTGATTATATTCTTGATAAAATTCGCGGGTTGGATCATAAGAAACATTTAAAAATGTAGTCGCAGCCTGCACCGCAGTTACTGCCAACCCCATATATGTTGCAACTGCAATTATTGCTATTTTTTTCATTTATTAAAAAATCCAATTTATTTTAAACTCTAATATATTTTTATTTTTTTATTTTTCAATCAAACACTTATAATATTTTAAGGTTTGCTAATTACTTTAAAAGATATAATCAACGATTACTTTTTATTCATAATTTCGAAAAGTTTTGTAATTATTCTTATAGTTTATTTATAGTCTTCACTTTATCTACACATTAATTTGTTAAATAATGAGACGTAATGGATACAGATAGGCTACATTTGAAAGATACCAAGGTGAAATAAAGGTATTTTTTGTAAAAAGTGTGACATAGTTCTACTTTTTTATTAAAATTTATGTTTGAATCGTAGCGTTACCGTAATTTACATTTGGTTAAACTCAAAAAATAGACGAAATGTACATACTGAGGGGATGAGCAAAAATGAAAATTAATTATGGAAAAGCTTTGAGTTTGGGTTTGGTGCTCAGTTTTGCATCGCAATTATCTACTGCCGCAGCACTCAAAGATACACCGAGCAAAAGCGTTTCTGACCGTCAGTCTTCGCTTATTGAAAAAGCGTTAGACCAACAAAAACGTAATACCATAGCCTTACCATCTACAGATGATGAGCTAAAAGTACTTAACACTATTCGTGTAACACCTACTCAAAATTTTCTTGCTGCACAGCATGAACGTTTTTCACGTTTTGTTCAGGCAATCTTCCAGCCGCATACCTCTTAATATTTGAAACGGCCCCTCATCGTTTCAAATTAAGCCCAGTCTGTCGTTAAATAAAAACGTCAGAATACTGGGCTTTTTCGTTATAATAGTTTCAATTTTTATTTTGACCCATAATCTATGAAAGTTCGTACTCGTATTGCACCTTCTCCTACTGGTTTCCCACATGTTGGTACTGCCTACATTGCTTTATTTAATATGTGTTTTGCAAAACAACACGGTGGGGAATTTATTTTAAGAATTGAAGATACAGACCAACTTCGCTCTACGCCAGAATCTGAAAAAATGATTTTAGATTCATTACGCTGGTTAGGTTTAAACTGGTCTGAAGGTCCAGATGTAGGCGGCCCTCACGCACCTTATCGCCAATCAGAGCGCATGGGAATTTATAAGCAATACGCGTTAGAACTTGTTGAAAAAGGTCATGCTTTTTACTGTTTCGCGACAGCCGAAGAACTAGATCAAATGCGTGCCGAGCAACAAGCTCGTGGTGAAACACCAAAATATGATGGTCGTGGTTTAAAGCTTTCTCAAGAAGAAGTTACTCGCCGCCTTGAAACAGGTGAACCTCATGTCATTCGTATGAAAGTGCCAGAAGAAGGTGTATGTAAATTTAATGACTTATTGCGTGGGGAAGTAGAAATTCCTTGGGCACAAGTCGACATGCAAGTTCTTCTTAAAACAGATGGTTTGCCAACTTACCATTTAGCCAATGTAGTTGATGACCATTTAATGGAAATCACTCATGTACTACGTGGTGAAGAATGGCTTCCATCTGCACCAAAGCATCAGTTGCTTTACCAATACTTTGGCTGGGAAATGCCAACACTTTGCCATATGCCATTGTTACGTAACCCAGATAAATCGAAGTTATCTAAACGTAAAAACCCAACATCAATTAACTACTACCGCGATATCGGCGTTCTACCAGAAGCCTTACTCAACTATTTAGGCCGTATGGGCTGGTCAATGCCAGATGAGCGTGAAGTATTTACCCTGCAAGACATGATGGATCACTTTGATATTCAACGTGTATCTTTAGGTGGTCCAATTTTTGATGTCGAAAAACTCAATTGGTTAAATGGTCAATGGATTAAAGGCTTAACACCAGGCCAACTATTAGATCGACTTCTTACTTGGAAAAGTGATCGCAGCACTTTAGAAGACATTGCTGCGGCTATTCAACCACGTATTAATTTACTTTCTGAAGCTGTGAATTGGGCTGGTTTTTACTTTAACCATATGCCACAAATTACAGCCGAAATGTTTGAAAGTAAAAAATTGACTCAAGAACAAGTTCGTCAAAGCTTACAATTTGCAATTTGGCGTCTTGAAGGTCAATTTACTTGGAATAATGACACGGTTAGCCAAACCTTAATGGACTTGGCAAATCAGATGGGTATTAAATTACGTGACTTTATGCCAGCGTTCTTTATTGCAATTGCTGGTTCAACCAGTTCAACACCAGTGATGCAATCAATGGTTACGATTGGCCCTGATTTAACCTTTGCTCGTTTACGACATGCATTAGAAATTGTAGGTGCACCGAGCAAAAAAGAGGTAAAAATCTGGGAAAAACTCAATGAAAGCTTAAAACTGCCGAAAAATGAAGCAACTAGCGAAGCTTAATTCATTTTTTTGTTGACGTGTGAGCGCATTCACCCTAATATTGCGCTCACACAAACTGGGGCCATAGCTCAGTTGGTAGAGCGCTACAATGGCATTGTAGAGGTCAGCGGTTCGATCCCGCTTGGCTCCACCAAGATCCTTTGTGTTTGCCTCATCAAGTCCCTATCGTCTAGAGGCCTAGGACATCGCCCTTTCACGGCGGTAACCGGGGTTCGAATCCCCGTAGGGACGCCATTTTCTATTAGAAAAATTCATTTTAAAGACTCTTTCGTCACCTTCCTGTCTATTCTTTGACACCTTCTTGATTGCACATTTGTCTATTTTATCTAAAATAGCGTCTTTCTCAAATTCTCTCAATGTGTATGTAATATGCAGCCATCTGACAATCAACTAGATGCTCAGCATCAGAACAGTACTGCACCTTTAAAAAGAGCCATGAGTACTCGCCACCTTGTGATGTTATCGCTAGGCGGTGCAATCGGTACTGGTTTATTTTTAGGTTCAGGGGAAGTCATTTCACAAACTGGACCTATTGGCGCAATTATTGCCTACATTCTTGGGGGCGCGATTGCTTACATGGTTATGCTCTGTTTAGGCGAGCTGGCTGTCCACATGCCTGTATCTGGCTCTTTTGGTGCATATGCTCAAAAGTACATTAGTCCAAGTACAGGTTATATGATTTCATGGATGTATTGGCTAACATGGACAGCAACGCTAGGAACCGAGTTTACTGCTGCTGCTCTACTGATGCAGGAATGGTTTCCACAAGTCTCAATGTGGATTTGGACTCTCATATTTGCAGTGACGATTTTTGGACTCAATATTAGTTCAACTCGAGTATTTGCTGAGTCTGAGTTCTGGCTAGCACTGGTTAAGGTCGTTACTGTTATTGCCTTTATTGTGCTTGGGTTATTAGCCATTTTTGGTTTAATTCCTTTTCATGGCACTCAAACTGCTCCTCTGTTTAGTAATTTAACTGCCCAAGGCTGGTTCCCACACGGTTTTCTCCCCATTTTTACGACCATGCTGATTGTGAATTTTGCGTTCTCTGGAACAGAACTGATTGGTGTGGCTGCTGGTGAAACTAAAGATCCGGCTCAGAATGTTCCTAAAGCGATTAATGCTGCAATCTGGCGTCTTCTTATTTTCTTTGTCGGCACGATTATTGTGATCAGTGCATTACTCCCTTTCCAGCTTGCAGGCTTAAGCAGTGAAAGTGTAAGTAGCAGCCCTTTTGTTACTGTATTTAATTATATTGGCATTCCATATGCTGACGACATCATCCGTTTTGTAATTATTACTGCACTACTCTCAGCTGCCAATTCAGGTTTGTATGCAGCATCACGCATGATGTGGTCTTTATCAGAACAAAAGCTTCTTCCAAGTGTATTTTCAACTCTTTCAAAAAGCGGAACACCTATTGTTGCTTTAGTAGTAACTATGTTTGGTGCAATTCCTGGTTTATTGTCAGAACAATTTGCACCTGAAACCATCTTTAAAAACTTACTCGGTGTTGCAGCTTTCACCATGGTGATTGTCTGGATGAGTATCTGTTTAAGTCAGTTCAATTTCCGTAGACAGTGGTACCGAGCTGGGCATACAGTTAAAGATTTAAAATACGCTGCACCATTATTTCCTATTGTCCCAATTTTAGGTTTTCTATTCTGCTTTATTACCTGTTTAAGTATGGCAGCAGACCCTCAAATGCGAGCTGGTTTTGTAGGTTGCTTAATTTTTACTGCTTTATGTTATGTGAGTTACTTTATTTTTTATCGTGACAAAGCTTAAGTGCTTGTAATTAAAAGTGTAGCAAAAAGCTACACTTTTTTTTGCCTAGACACTGGCTTTATAGTACCTACCGTTGTAGATTAAAATTCATATTAAAAACAATTCTTTGCCTACAATGAAAATTATATTTATCCACGGGATGAATCAGCAGAATTACACAGCACATAGCTTAAAGGAGCATTGGCTAAAAGTATTTAAACTGGGCTTAAAACAATTACATTGCAGAGTTAATTTAAGAGATCTACATATACATATGCCATTTTATGGCGATTTAATGACGAAATATCAATTATCCAATCAATTAGACTTAAACACCTTACTTCCAAAATCGTTTAACTTTCATTTACCTATTCATTTACACCAGCAACAGTCTACACCTAAGGAACATACTCCTTTTGTTCCTCAGCTTCCTCTTTCCCCAGATCAACCAGCAGAAAACCTATCAGAGCGCTTATATCTAACCTCTCAGCTAGTAAAAGACCGTCTTCTTAAGGAAATGGTAATCCTTCTAAATAGTTTTCCAAAACTACACGAGAGCTTAATTCAGCAATTCTTAATTGAAACGTATATGTATTTATCAAATCCTGATTTTATGCATGAAGTTCACCAAAGAATTTTAAAACAAATGCACGACGATGAAGACTGCATTGTAGTCGCGCACTCTTTAGGTTCTGTGATTGCATTTCACTTATTATCAGATCCGGCTTATCATTTTTCAGTACAACGCTTTGTGACCTTAGCTTCACCACTTTCTTTTCGGGTAATACAAAGTAAACTCCCTATTCCGATTGAACGACCAAAATGTCTCAATGGTGATTGGTATAATTTCTACTCAAAAGATGACTTTTTAACAGCATTCCCATTAAGTGAAGCGCCTTTTGATTTCACCCCACCAATTATCAATCAAGAAATTTTTACTTTTGCCAACCAGCCCCATGAAATTGTAGGGTACTTACAACACCATGCAGTCATCAAAGCCATTATTGAACCTTTTCAATAAAAATTAGCCATAAATGCCTATATTTTCTACAATTTGAGTTATTTTTAATCGCTTGACCGTTTTTTTTAATATTTCTTCAGAAAACTATTTGACACTTTTATTAAATCGACCTAATATACGCCCACCTCTGAAACGTCCCTATCGTCTAGAGGCCTAGGACATCGCCCTTTCACGGCGGTAACCGGGGTTCGAATCCCCGTAGGGACGCCACTAAATTCGAGGAAAAGCAAAGATTAATTATCTTTGTCGAGAATTTAGGTAAGCAGTTTACTGCACACAGGTAACTAGCCTCATATAAGTCCCTATCGTCTAGAGGCCTAGGACATCGCCCTTTCACGGCGGTAACCGGGGTTCGAATCCCCGTAGGGACGCCAAATTCTAAAAAGCCACTGCATAATGACAGTGGCTTTTTTCTTATCTTAAAAAAGTAGAAAAAGCTGATCATCAACCAGCTTTCCATCATTTTAATTTAATTCGCAATTCCAACTTGAACTTCAAGACGACCTGATTGAACTCGCAAACCTTTTATTTCAAACTGATCTACCAATTGCTGTACAAGCTCACGGCTTTCTCTCAAAATATTAAGCCCCGGTAAAATACTAAAGTCGGTTAAGTTTAAAAGCTTCTCGACCATCCATGAACGGTTATTAATGAAGTCAATAAATCCTGCCTGTTCAAGGTCAATAAACCACATCCGATGACCATCACGCTGAATACCTGGAATATCACGAATCAAATGATTAATCAGCGATGGTATAGGCAACATGTTAATCACTTCAAAACCAACTCGTCCAATTCGACGCACAGCCCAATTCGACAAAGTTCCCCCATGACGAATTTGCACATCTAAACTTTCATCCATTTGGCGTAAGCGTAAAAATTTTTCTTGCCCAATTCGGCACTCCAACACACGGAAATCTAAACTAAGCCGATATATAAAACGGTGATAGTGTCCATCTATTTCAACCTGAAATCGATCGTTCCCACATTGAACTTTAATATCATCAATTTCTGAACGATCTATTCGTTTACGAATTTGACTGTTTAACAGCATTTCAGGCAAATATAAATTCAGCGTGCTTTTACCTAAAAAGGTACGTGCCATGATTAAGGCAACTTGCCGCGCAGTTTCGCTCGTTTCAGACACCATGTCTCTAACAGTTCCAGCTGCCAGATTGGTCATGCCAACAACCCCTCGCTTTGTATGAGTTGTTACATGGTCTAAAGCATCTAAAGCTGCATCTGCAACCTCTGCAAGATTACGTGTCGTATCACTAGCAAAGCCAACTGCATCATGAGCATGTTGCAAGGTCTTATGCAGCAATCGGCGTGAGAATGACAGTTTTATAGGGTCAGGGGCCCCTGAAACTGCTGATGTCGTTATAGGCTCCGACTTATTGTCATCTTCTTGACCCAAGTCCTTCTCCTTTTTATATTTCTTTCGCATCCTACTAATAAGCTTTTCAGCTCATTTCCAGTGTTGAATACACTTGGTTTTTATCTAGATTAGCATGCTCTACAGTATTATTTTAACTTTTATGTGTACGCGTAAATCATCATTTTTTTATATATCCTTGTTTCAAAAAAGTATTTTATATCTCATTTTCACACCACTTTTTAAAAACCCTACAATTTTTTTCCTTTCTTTGCATTTCCGTTAGAATAGATTCAAATTTAATGTGGAGCTGTCATGCAATATCGTTGCCCTCAATGTCAAAGTGTTAAAATTATGCCTGTAAGCCAAGGTGTTAACAGTGCCAAGCCTGTTGTGCCTAAGAGCTTAGTGATTTTAGTTCCTGCCATTTTTGTATTATTACTCTTGGTGGTGATTAGTATTTTTATGTGGATTTTTGGCAATGGTGCAGGCACTTCTCTACAAATTGCAACGGTCGTTGTTTTTGTTGTGACTTTAGGGGCAGGTTTTATGTTCTGGCGTGATTTGCCGGACTTTAAATTGTCTATGCAAGCATTTATGCAGTCACAAAAACACTGGAAATGTCGTGACTGCAATCACGAATGGGAAATTTAAAAAATTATTCACATCAGCTTAGTGCTGATGTGAATGTTCTTTGTCAGTCTCATCATGTTCATGTGAAGCATGTTGAGCAATATGCTGGCAATTGATCTCGGCATCATCTTCAATTTGCAATGTCACTTCGCCGATACCATGCTCATGGGAAAGCATTTCAACAGCATCTTGATAAAGCTTGGTTCGATCAGCGTCAGGTGCAAATAAATGCACGGTTAAATGGATGTTTTTAGACGTAATTGCCCATACCTTGAGTTGGTGAATACTTTCAACACCATTTAAAGACAGTAAATCAGCACGTAACTTTTCGATATCGACTTCTTCGGGTACACCTTCGAGCAAAATATTGATACTTTGTTTAAGTAAAACCCATGTTCTTGGTAATACCCAAAAACCAATCAATACCGCAATAATCGTATCGACCCAGTACCAGTTGGTAAAGTAGATCACAACTGCACCAATAATAACGCCAACCGAGCCTAGCGCATCACTCAACACCTCTAAATAAGCACCTTTAACATTTAAGCTGTTATTAGCACTCGACATGAGGATTTTCATTGAGATGAGGTTAATCACCAAACCAATGGTCGCCACAATGAGCATACCCACACTTTGAATTTCAGGCGGCTTAGAGAAGCGGATATAAGCTTCATATAAAATATAAATCGCCACGACGAAGAGCATGAGCGCATTAAATAATGCAGCCAGAATTTCAAAGCGCTGATAACCAAAAGTACGTTTATTATCGGCTGGGCGCTTCGCGATCTGAATTGCAACCAAAGCAATTGCCAGAGCAGCAGCATCAGTAAACATATGCGCAGCGTCAGAGAGTAATGCCAAACTTTGCGTGATTAAACCAGCTACGACCTCAACAATTAAAAATGTTGAAGTCAGTGCTAAAGCAATCATTAATTTCTTAGCATTACCTTCAGTCACTACAGCATGACTATGATCATGACCATGTTGTCCACCCATTTTGCGGACTCCTTATTATTTATCTTTATGGAGAGGTAAAAGTAACGATAGATACATTTTTTACTTTTACCTCTTTCAAACACTTTTTTGAATTGACACTGTCATCAAAAAAGATATCTCAAAACGATGACATTATGAATGCTCAGCGCTTTTTGCTTTGCTTTCATTCATCCATCGGTAAATCACTGGTAATAAAACCAAAGTTAATATCGTAGATGAAATAATGCCACCAATTACAACCGTTGCCAAAGGTCGTTGTACTTCTGCTCCGGTTCCTGTCGCTAAGGCCATCGGAATGAAACCAAGTGAAGCTACGAATGCTGTCATTAATACTGGACGTAATCGTAATACCGCTCCTTTCCAAGTTGCCGCATGAACATCTAAGGTTGTTCTTAGCTCTTTAATAAATGTGAGCATGACCAGACCATTCAATACAGCAACACCCGATAAAGCGATGAACCCGACCCCAGCAGACATGGAAAGTGGAATATCCCTCAACCATAAAGCGACTAATCCACCAGATAAAGCGAAAGGAACACCACTAAATACCAGTAAGCTATCTTTAAAATTACTAAATACAGCCATCAGCAACACAAAGATCATGATGAGTGCCATAGGTACGACGATTTGCATTCTTGCAGTAGCAGAAGCAAGATTCTCAAACTGTCCGCCATAGCCTAACCAATAACCGCTAGGTAACTTTTGCTGTGATAGCTTGCTTTGCATTTCTTGTACAAAAGACCCAAGGTCCCGATCACGCACATTTGCTGTCACAACAACACGGCGTTTACCATTTTCACGACTTACTTGAGCAAGGCCTAAAATATTCTCAACCTTTGCGACGTCTTGTAACTGAATCAGACCTCCATTTGGTAAGCGAATTGGTAATTGTGCGAGCTGTTGAGGTGTACGCATGTTTTCCTGTAGGCGGATCACAAAATCGAAACGTCTATCGCCCTGTAAAATTTGTCCTACACTCTGCCCACCAATGCTGGCAGCGACAATATCCTGAATCGATTTAACTGATAATCCGTATTGGGCAGCCAATGCGTGATCAACATCTACATTCAGTAATGGTAAACCGTCAGTCTGTTCAACTTTGACTTCACTAGCACCTTGAATACTACGTAGTTGTTGGGCTATTTTCTCCGCTTCCTGATTGAGGACCTGCATATCATCCCCAAAAACTTTTACGCCAATATCACTTCGTACACCTGAAATAAGCTCATTAAAACGTAGTTCAATTGGTTGTGAGAATTCACTGTTATTACCAGGAATCTGGTTCACGAATTGCAGCATTCTGGCACGCAATTCATCTATTGTTTCTTTAGGGTTTGGCCACTGATCGTGTGGTTTTAATAGCACAATACCATCAGAAATATTAGGAGGCATCACATCTGTAGCAACCTCTGCCGTTCCTGTTCTGGCAAAAATGGCTTTAATTTCAGGAAAAGCTTTCAATAACTGCTTTTCCACATTCTCCTGAATCTTAAGTGATTCCTCGATACCAGTACTCGGTGCACGCATGAGTTGCAATGCAAAATCACCTTCACTTAACTGAGGCGCGAACTCACTTCCTACTCGTGTTGCAATTGCACTTGTCAAAATCAAGATGCTGACCGCTGCTGTAACAACAACATATCGAAAGGCATATGCTTTATCGAGTAAGCCTGCATAACCTTTTTTCAAGGTCATCATCCAACGGCTTTCTTTTTCCTTCACTTCACCCGTAACAAACAAAGCGACAGCAGCCGGCACAAAGGTCACAGATAGAATAATTGCTCCCAATAGCGCTAGGACAACGGTCATTGCCATAGGATGGAACATTTTTGCTTCTACGCCTGCCAGAGCAAAAATTGGTAGGTACACGACCATAATAATGATCTGACCAAATATTAATGGGCGTCGTGCCTGTTTAGCTGCGAGGAAGACCTCTGTAAAACGTTCTGAACGTGTTAATAAACGACCTTTTAAATGCTGTGCTTCAGCCAAACGCCGAATACAGTTTTCAACAATAACAACTGCCCCATCCACAATGATCCCGAAGTCTAAAGCTCCTAAGCTCATGAGGTTAGCACTGATTTTTTGTTCTGCCATACCCGTTAAGGTAAAAAGCATTGCCAAGGGAATAATACAAGCGGTGATTAAAGCGGCGCGAAAGTTTCCTAAAAAAATGAAAAGGATAACAATGACTAAAATCGCCCCTTCAATCAAATTTTTGGCTACCGTTTTAATAGCTTTGTCTACGAGACTACTACGATCATAGACTGTTTCAATCACGACACCCTGAGGGAGTGATTTTTGAATTTCTTGGACTTTCTGATCAATCGCTTTAGCAATGGTTTTACTGTTTTCACCCATCATCATCATGGCGATACCTAAAACAGTTTCCTGTCCATTATAGGTAGCACCACCAGTACGCAAGTCATGACCAATCGATACTGAAGCCACATCAGCAACCCGTATAGGTAAACCGTTTTTAGTTGCGACCGTAACATTCTGAATGTCTTGTATCGACGTCAGCATACCCGGAACACGAACTGTGAGTTGCTGACCATTCTCTTCAATAAATCCAGCACCGCGGTTTTCATTGTTATTTTGAAGCGCATCCTGTAAGTCAGTGAGTGGAATCTGCAACTGCTGTAACCGCGTCAGATCGGGTGAAACCACATAGGTTTTGTTATATCCACCAATACTATTAACCTCGGCGACCCCTTGTACGCGTTGTAACTGAGGACGAATAATCCAGTCTTGAATTTCACGCAGATCCATCGCGCTATAGGCTGAACCATCTGCTTTTTTGGCATTTGGCTCTGCTTTTACCACCCATTGATAAATCTCACCCAATCCAGTTGAAATTGGAGACATTTGTGGATCAATACTATCGGGTAAAGCACTCTTAGCTTCTTGTAAACGCTGGTTAATTAACTGTCTTGCCCAGTAAATATCTGTACCATCTTTAAAGATAATCGTGACCTGAGAAAGACCATATCTGGAAATTGAACGCGTCTGCTCAAGATTTGGAATACCAGACATGGCATTTTCAATCGGATAAGTAATCCTTTGCTCAACTTCAGGTGCCGTAAAACCATTTGCCTGACTATTGATTTGTACCTGTACATTGGTGATATCTGGCACAGCATCAATTGAAAGTTTCTGGTAGCTATAAATTCCAACACCAATCCAAGCAATAACAAACATCATGACCCAGATGGCATTTTTAATTGAAAACTGAATGATCCGATCAAACAAACCTTCAGCCTCTGGCAAATCAGGTTTATTAATGTCCATGCTCAGCCTCCCCTTTTTCAAGTTCGGACTTGAGCAAGAAACTACCTTGAGTCACATATTGCTGCTTTTCAGTAATTCCGGATTTAACCTCGACCCATTGTGCATCTGAAGAATAATTACCTAACTCTACGGCAACAGGAGCGAAATGAATTTTGTCTTTCTCCTGTTTTGCAACAAAGACCACATTCTTTCCATCAATCTGTTGTACCGCTGCCTTGTTAACCCGTAATACCGTCGCTGCATTATTTTGTTTCAGTAACACGTTGACCATTAAGTTAGGACGTAATTCTTTTGAAGGTGTCAGCACCTTGGCCCGAACCTGTAATCGACCAGTTTGACTATCCGCTTCTGAAGTTAAACTTTGTACCTGCGCTTTGAAAATATTGTTCGTTTGCAGTGATTTAAATTCAATTTCCTGATTAGGCTGAATATTGGTATTTGTACTTGGTAACACAAACTCAACCCATAGCTGATCTAGGCGATCAATCACAAATAACTGTTTTTCAGGGCCAATTTGCTCACCAATAACGATATCTTTATTACTGATTACACCACTTAAAGGCGCCGTTAAAACATATCGACCGCTACTTGAACGATTCGCTCCCAAGGCACTTAAACGGCTATTTGCAGCTTGTACCTGAATTTGTGCCTGACGATAAGCATTGTAAGCACGCTGATAATCTTGACGTGCTGAAACACCTTGTTCCCACAATTGCTTTTCACGTTGATAATCTTGCTGAGCTAATGTGAGTGCTTCTTGTGCCATGCTTAAGTTAGCTTGTTGATCGACCAAATCTGGTACAAATAAAGTCGCAAGCGCCTGACCCTTTTCAACTTGTTGTCCCAGCGCAACATTTACGCTATCCACTCGTGCAGAAAAAGTAGAAGAGACATGTGCTTGCTGGTCTGTATTTACGACAAGTTTGGCAGGATAAGAAAGAGTCTGCTCAACTTCTCCACGTCCTACTTGCTCTAACTTCACACCATATTCAACCAGTTGCTTAGAAGTCAGATTTAAACTTCCTTCCTCTTTTTCAGACTCACTATGGCCTGCTTCACCTTCTGTATGTCCTTCTTCACTTTTCTCAGTATTAGGCTGTTTTTTCCCTGAGAAAAATAACCAAGCACTTATAATAAGACAGACTATCAGGAGCAAAATAGCAATAAGCCATTGGTTTTTCATTTTTTTAACTGACATTACTCTGCCCCTCCAACTGTCGGCAACTTATAAGTGTCTTGCCATAAATTTTGATTGATTTGATTTAATGCATCCCCAGCCATCACCATATTAGGATCGATCCCGAGAGCTAAACTTTCTGCCTCAATTGCTTTTTGCCAAGCAGATTTAAGTAGTTGAACTTTTTTCAACCTTTGTTCTTGTAATTGCAGGGTAGATTGCTGAACATCAGTAATTGCGAATTTACCGACTTTGAAACCAAGCAACATTTTCTCCTGTACCGTTTCTGATAAAGGAATCTGCTGTTCATTCATCAAGTTATATTGCTGCTTTAAACCAGCCAACTCGTACTGTAAGGTGCGTATAGAATCTAAGCTTTGCTTTTTATAAAAACTTTGCTGCTGAGCAATTAAATCAAGTTTGCTTTGAGCAATTTTCAGGGCATATTGTTGACGATTAAAAATATTTAAGGGAACTGCAATACCTACTCGAATCTGATTTTCAGTACTATTTGTATCTGCAGTTTTACTACGAACCACACCCATATTTACCGTAGGCGTAGGGCGATTTTTTGCTTTCAAATAATTAATTTCAGAATTTTGCTGTATTGCTTGCAGTCTCATGGACTGTTCTAACAAATTCTGTTTTAAGTATTGATCGATATCACCTTCATTTTTTAAAGGCCACGCACTTTTGATATCTGGACGTAACGTGAAGTTATCATCCGTCTCACCCCATAAGTTCGCCAGTTTTCGTTTGGCACTACTCAGTGATAATTCCACTTCTTGATATAAACGCTGATTTTCAACATGTGTCATTAAAGTCCGGTCTAAATCAACCTGAGCAATACTGCCTGCTTGAAAGCGTAAACGCGTAGCATCAAGAAAGTTTTGACTTGTTCTTAACTGAGCTTTAGCAACCTCATGTTGAAGCTCTAAAATTGATACTTGTGACCATAAATATTTAACAGCCAGCTTGAGTTGAGCCTCATACAAAACCTGATTTAACTCAACTTGATTTTGCTGGACAGTTGCTAGTTTTTTTGCCGCGGAGCGTACACCAAAAATATCTAGCTTTTGAGAGATCCCAAGTTCAAGCTCCTGATCTTTTCCAGAGCTAAAACCCGTTTGCTGTACTGAAACAGTAGGATTTTCCCATAGCTGGCTCTGCTTGATATTACTGTCTGCAATATCTTGTTGAGCTTGCCAAATTCCTGTTTGAGTCTGAAACTGCTTAACCTGATCAAGTACTTGGTCGAACGTTAAAACATTCTGTACGCGCTGCGCTTGAGTGTTCTCAGTAAGATTTTGATTTGAACTAGCAGCGGTTGTTATCACACTAGCTGAAAGTGCAACAGCAACAACTAATGATTTAAGTACCCAAGAGGAACTCAGACTAACGAAACGCTTTTCGTATAAAAAAATAGACATAAAATAACCCTATGAAATAAATAATATTTCTGGTGGGCTAATTTTCGGCTACCCCACCTATAGCAGGGTTAAAACAGGAGGCGGATCTTGTTTAGAGATATGAGGGGACTTATAAGAATTGGACCAATAGTATTGTTGTTTGAGCTCAGATGACCGCATTAACGGTGAAACAATTTTTTCTTGCGCTTCTACAATCACAACATGAAAACATGAAGGTAAATGATCATGATGATCAGACAAGTTCAAAGGAGCTTTGTGAGTGGTCCCTGCGACGTCAGTCTTTTCAGTATGGCTATGCTGTGAAATTTCATAATTCAACGCTGCATGATGACCAAAATGATGCAATGCTTTTTCCTGATTTTCATGGGCGCAGAATGCCGCTGCCACATTCCATAAACTTTGGAATATAAGCAAACAGAACAAGACGGACATGAAAAGTGCAGAACGTGGCAACAGCACACCATTAAACTAAAAAGTTGAACAAGGGCACTATAGCAGGCTCATAGCATGTAATAAAATTACATCTCTGAATGCCAACATAGAAACAATACCGAATAACTTGGATTAAAGATAAATAAGCCATTAAAAATGTTTATCTTTATAGCTAGAAAGCTAATTATTAAATAATTAGCTTTCTGCAAAAATAAAAATTATTTACGTTTACATGTTAAATGAGGATTCTTACTTTTTTCTGTTTTAGCTTTTGTTTCTTGCTGAGACTTAATATTCTTTTCGAGGAATATTAATCCTCCATCAGCATGAGCCAAACTCGTTGAAAGAAATAGAACCATCAAAGCCGATTTTATATTTAATTTAATTAACATCATAATCACCTAATCTAAATATTCCGAATGTATTTAAGGAGTTAATCCTTAAATACATATAATTTTTTGCATGCCTCGATTCATCAATTCAGTACAATCTTCCGATTCTTTGAAAAGCATGCACATTTCACTTTTTACTAGAACCAACTAAATAATGAAGGAAGAACACCATGTGATCGCAGCTCATCAAAAAGTTGGACCAACGCAGCAATCCAGATAAACCATACGACTTGAGTCAAAAAAATACGAAAGTGCTTTGGTGAGACTTGATAGAAATCTGGTTCTTTAAAATTCTGGAAACTGGGTAAAAAACGGGGAATTGTCTTTACATAATCTGAATATGCTGTTCCATATTTTTCACTTAAAAAAGCTTCTTCTTGGCTTATGACATAATGGTAATAACAGAAGAAATACAGCGTGAATAATATGGGAAAAATGAAAGTCTCAGTAATCAACATGATTCCGAGTCCTCCCAAATAGCTAAACAGATATAGAGGATTTCGACACAGTGAATATGGGCCGTCAGTCACTAACTTGGCATTTTTAAATCCGGAAATGTAAAGACTGCACCATATTCTTCCCATTACTCCGATACCAACAAATAGCCATCCAAAAACCCATAAGATATGTTCTACAAATGCCGCCTGAAAATGCCATTTACTAAAACTTAAAGCGAGAACAATAGCCAAAACAAAACCAATAACTCTGGAACTCACAGTTCGAACACGGGGGGAAAATAAAATATTCATTTCCATAATCCCCCATCACTGTGAATACTCAGAGACAAGGTAACTGTTTTGTTTAGATGATATTTCTGTTCTTCAGAAAAATTTGATGGAAACTTATATTCTGCCTTTTGATTAGAATAAAGACGTGAATATCTAAATGAGTAATCCACATAGAGGACTACCGTGCCTTGTTTACACATACAATTAACCCTTTGAAATAAATAAATTTCTAGTGGGTTATTTTTCGGCTACCCCACCTATAGCGGGGTTAAAACAGGAGGGGGATTTAAGTCTCCAAGATACGGAGACTGATAAAAATTAGACCAGTAATACACTTGTGAACGCTCATGTACATATACAACAGGTTCTTGAGCCTGTTTGGCGTTATCAGTCATGACTACATGAAAACATGAAGGTAAATGATCATGATGATCTTGCCAACTTAGTGGAGCATTATCAGAATTTTCTACAATACCCACATGTTCAGTCTGCATATGGTCTGAAGATTGATACACATTTAAATCTGCATGATGACCAAAATGTTGTAATGCTGTTACCCTATTTTCATGCACACAAAATGCTGCTGCCACATTCCATAAGCTTTGGAATATAAGCAAACTAAACAAGACGGACATAAAAACTGTAGAACGTGCCAACGGTACACCATGACGTAAATTGCACAAACTCACTATAGCAGGCAATCTACATGTAATAAAATTACAGAATCTTGATTTATAGGTTCAGTTCTTGTAAATCAAATTGTTCCTAAATTTTCTTTCGTGACTAAAAATTTAAAAATTAGGATTTGAAAAAAATACTGCCTAATTGTAAAAATTATAAATGCCGCTTTTATATCTTTTCACATCAATTAGTTGCAAACAATAAGTTTAGCAAACCACTAATACCTTAAAAGCCGAGTCGATAATTTCAAAACTTTAACCGATCGCCTTATAGCAAAAAGATGAAATATGTTTAAAGGTGTAACACATATGGCACTTTATTCTTTAGCAATGGCATTTGATGTAGTTA
The DNA here is from genome assembly GCF_001990725.1 of Acinetobacter genomosp. 33YU. Taxonomy (NCBI): domain Bacteria; kingdom Pseudomonadati; phylum Pseudomonadota; class Gammaproteobacteria; order Moraxellales; family Moraxellaceae; genus Acinetobacter; species Acinetobacter genomosp. 33YU. Next base: position 207,706 of record NZ_LFZQ01000009.1, read on the forward strand.
CAGTAACACCCTCTCTGATCTGGTCAGATTTAAGAGGAGACTTTACTAAGTAGAAGTTTCCTTAATAGTGGACAACTAGTTCTTAAACTGGTTTTGTTTAAAAAAATTTCTTTTGTTTGATATTTATAAATTTTCTTAAGAATTTTTTAACTTCATTAAACTTATTTTCTAATTTTAAAAGTTCTAGCTTTACTTCGGAACACCGCTATTTCTATTATAATTTCGCTAAGCGTAAAAACATGTGTAACTTTTATGTAAGCTAAAACCTCATCATTTTTCATCCAAATGCGCTATATCACATTTACAAAATAAAACATAAGATTTCTGTATAAGGGACTAGCTTAAAAGTGTGAGTCAATTCAATCAAATTGAGGAACAAGGGGAGACTATCATGGATATGAAAACAATCAAACATGGGCTTAATCACTTGTTTGCCTTTGAAAACTTACCCGCCGATATGCATTCGCAAGCTGAGGATGAAATTGAGCAAGGCTTACGTTTTGAAGAGTTAGCCCTACAAGATCATGAGCGTATGCAAAATTGGTTAGATATTACCCCAAATGACCGCAATGCAATGTGGTGTTATCTTCGTGCAGCTTTAAGAGGTAACGCCGATGCTTCCTTTAAACTGGGTATTGGCTATTTAAACGGTCAATTTGGTTTAGATAAAAACTACACTGAAGCTGAAAAGTGGTTAAACAAAGCAGCAAGCCAAGGTCATCCCGACGCTGAACGCTGCCTACAAGAAGCCTTTAGTAAACTTGCCTTCTAATAAAAAAACCAGCCCTTAGGCTGGTTTTTCATTTACGGATAATTAACCCGTAATCTTTTTGTATTTCGTACGTTTTTGAGATGCATCTTCGCCTAAACGTGACTGACGGTAAGCTTCATATTCTGCATAGTTACCAGTGTAGAATTCTGGCTGTTCGTTCTCAAACGACAAGATGTGCGTTGCAATACGGTCAAGGAACCAACGGTCATGCGATACCACCATTACCGTACCTGGGAACACAAGAATTGCATCCTCAAGCGCACGTAAAGTTTCAATATCCAAGTCGTTCGATGGCTCATCCAGTAAGATCACGTTTGCGCCCATCTGTAAGATCTTCGCAAGTTGTAAACGGTTACGTTCACCACCAGACAATTCACCTACACGTTTTTGCTGATCTTGGCCTTTAAAGTTAAAGCGACCAATATAAGCACGTGATGCGATTTCGTAATCACCAATTTTCAGGATATCTAAACCGCCAGAAACTTCTTCCCAAACCGTTTTATTGTTATCCAAGGTGTCACGAATCTGACCTACGTAAGCCACTTTAACCGACTCACCTAAAGTCACAGTACCCGTATCCGGTTGCTGTTCGCCAGTCATCATACGGAATAAAGTGGTTTTACCCGCACCGTTTGGACCAACGATACCCACAATAGCTGTTGGAGGTACGGTAAACGTTAAGTTTTCGTACAACAAGCGACCATCGAATGATTTGCTGATGCCTTCCACTTCCACAACTTTATTACCCAAACGCGGGCCAGGTGGAATATAGATTTCAGACGTTTCATTACGTTGTTGGAATTCTTTAGAGTTAAGCTCTTCAAAACGTTCCATACGTGCTTTGTTTTTCTTTTGCTGACCTTTCGCATTTGAACGAACCCATTCAAGTTCTTTTTTCAATGCTTTAGCAAAAGATTCTTCTTGTTTCTGCTCTTGTTCTAAACGAGCATTTTTCTGTTCTAACCAAGAAGAGTAGTTACCTTGGTAAGGAATACCATGCCCACGGTCAAGCTCCAAGATCCACTCGGCAACGTTATCAAGGAAATAACGGTCATGCGTAATCGCAACGATTGTGCCAGGGAAATCTTTCAAGAAACGCTCTAACCAAGATACAGACTCTGCATCCAAATGGTTCGTCGGTTCGTCAAGAAGCAACATGTCCGGTTTAGAAAGCAATAAACGGCAAAGCGCTACACGGCGGCGTTCACCACCAGAAAGCTTAGTTACGTCTGCATCCCAAGCTGGAAGGTTCAAGGCATCTGCCGCGATTTCAAGCTGGTTGTTTAGGTTGTGCGCATCCCAAGCATGGATAATTGATTCTAATTTTTCCTGCTCTTTTGCAAGCGCATCAAAATCTGCATCTGGGTCTGCATATTCTGCAAATACTTGATCAAGACGTTCTAAAGCATCTAAAGCTTCACGTACGCCATCTTCAACGTTACCACGAACGTCTTTAGTAGGATCAAGTGGCGGCTCTTGCTCTAAATAGCCGATTTTAATTCCAGGTTGTGCACGAGCTTCACCTGAGAAATCTTTATCTACGCCAGCCATAATACGAAGCAAGGTAGATTTACCCGCACCGTTCAAACCGAGAACACCAATTTTGGCACCCGGGAAAAATGATAAAGAGATGTCTTTTAAGATTTCGCGCTTTGGCGGAACCATCTTAGACACTCGGTTCATCGTATAAATATATTGGGCCACGCAGGACTCCTCAATTGAAAAACCAACAGATCGCAATGAGCGAAAAATAGTAGCTATTATATGCTGAACGCGGCAAAAAAATAAGGCGTGATTGAGTTTAATCGGTTTTTATGACTGATAAATGTCGTCAAAATTGTTTCCTGATATAAAAAATGCATGACCTTGAATCATGCATTTTTTACTTATCAGAATGCGGAGAGTTGAACTGATTTACATAGATTTATTTAATGAAATTATTGACTAATAAGTTTTTAACATCATCTACCCGACCCGACATTAATGCTTTAATCGCATAGAGTGAGGTTGATGAAACCTGATTCAGGTTAGGATCTGGCGGCATTACCAGTTCCATCGGATTGGTATGAACATCGAGTAAAGCTGGACCATCATGTTTTAAAAAACTTTCAACTGCCTGCTCCAACCCTTCGCCATGCTTTATTGTTTGCCCATGTAACCCAATGACATTGGCAAGTTGACCAAAATCAGGATTGAGCAAATCAGTATAATGGTCAAGCAATCCTTCGACTTTTTGTTCAAGTTCTACAAAATTCAACGAACTATTGTTAAATACCACAATCTTGATGGGTAATTTTTCCTGAATTGTAGTGAGCAGGTCTCCCAGTAACATGGCTAAGCCACCATCTCCACACAATGCAATAATCTGGCGATTCGGAAATGCTTTTTGTGCTCCAAGTGCTTGTGGCATGGCATTGGCCATAGTGCCATGTAATAAGCTGGTAAAGGTTCGACGTTTGCCATTGACGTCAATATGTCTTAATACCCATACCATCGGTGAACCACCATCTCCGAAGAAAATTGCATCCTGATCTGCATAGCGGTTGAGTAGCGAAACCAGATATTGTGGATGAATCAGCCCGTCTTTACCCACCCGCTCTTCTTTATGGCGTGTTTCATCACTCTGATGTTTCAGCGCAAGACAATGATCTAGAAAGTCACGTTCATGACGTGTTTCAAGTAGTGGCAATAAAGCATCGAGCGTCGATGAAATTTTACCCACGGCGCCCAATGTAATTGGATGGCGTCGACCCAAATGGGTTGGATCAATATCAATTTGCAAGATTCTGGCATGACTTGGATAGTACTGTGCCCATGCAAAATCGGCACCCAGTAAAATTAGTAAATCACAATCCATAAGGGTGTGATAACCCGCTTTATTACCAAAAATACCTGTCATACCCATATTGTATGGATTGTCATATTCGACAAAATCTTTGGCACGTGAAGTATGTGCTACGGGAGCTTTTAACTTCTCTGCAAAAGCCACCAGTTGGTCATGCGCACCCTCACATCCTGCCCCTGCATAAATTCCAATTTTTTGATGCTGTGAAATCAGATCAACAATCTGCTTGAGCTCAGATTTACTCGGCAAAATATCGGGATCTGTTTGGCGTGGTACAAAAGGTAGACCTGCTTCAGCTGACGCTTCACTGATATTCGCAGGAACAATGACCACGGCGACACCACGCTTGGTCAGTGCAGCCTGACAAGCCATACTCATAATATGTCTGGCTTGTGAAGGTTGGGTTATTTCTTCACAGAAAACCGAATTTTTGGCATAAACCGATTTAAAATCGACATATTGTGGAAAGTCGATAAATCCGGCCATCTCGGTGGAAATCTGGCTGGCAATCAAGATGACTGGGGCACGATTACGATGCGATTCATACAAACCATTAATAAAGTGCAGACTCCCTGGTCCACAAGATCCTGCACATGCCGTTAAGTGACCACTGAGTAAAGCATCCGTACCTGCTGCAAAGCCACCAACCTCTTCGTGGCGCACATGAATCCATTCAATTTTACTCTTAGACATGGAGTCGGTGACATGATTTAAGGTGTCACCTACAATACCGTAGCAACGTTGAACACCTGCTTGTTCCAGCACCTCAATGATAATGTCAGATACTTTTTGAGTACTCATTACTTCACTTCTCCAGCTTTTTTATCATGAATTGAATTACTTTTGCTTTTTATAGTGTTCTTGCAAAGTTCAGACTGCCAGTAAGTTTTTGTGGCGTTCTCTCAACATCATGTAAATTTAATTCAGTGATCTGAAAAAATTAAACTAAGTTCTTTTATGCTTAAAACTGCTGAACTTTACATAAAAATATCTAAATCATGCATAAAGAGTATGCTAAAAAATCTGGATTATTCTTTGACCATTTCGATGATAACAATGTCACATACATACCGAGACGAAACCTTAGCCATTCACGCAGGCTACACTCCTGAAGCAACAACCAAAGCGGTCGCTGTTCCTATTTATCAAACCACTTCTTATGCCTTCGATAATACACAGCATGGTGCAGACCTTTTCGACTTAAAAGTACAAGGTAATATTTATACTCGTATTATGAACCCCACCACTGCTGTGCTTGAGCAACGCCTTGCAGCACTCGAAGGAGGCATTGGTGCTTTAGCTTTAGCATCGGGAATGGCAGCCATTACTTATGCCATTCAGACCATTACTGAAGCTGGAGATAATATTGCTTCTGTCTCAACTTTATATGGTGGCACATATAACTTATTTGCCCACACGTTGCCAAAACAAGGGATTGAAGTTCGCTTTTTTGATTATCAAAAACCTGAAAGCTTGCGTAACTTAATTGATGATAAAACTAAACTTGTTTTTGTTGAGTCAATTGGTAACCCGCTCGGCAATATCATTGATCTAGAAGAAATTTCAAAAATTGCACATGAATATGGAGTACCTGTCGTTGTCGACAACACGGTTGCTACTCCTGCTTTATTAAAACCATTTCAATATGGCGCCGATATCGTCATCCATTCGCTTACTAAATATATTGGCGGCCATGGCAATAGTATTGGCGGTGCAATTGTCGATAGCGGTAAATTTCCTTGGGGTAAATATCCAGAGCGTTTTAAAGTTTTGAATACACCAGACCCAAGCTATCATGGTGTGAACTATGTCGAAGCATTAGGTGAAGCTGCCTATATCGCACGTGCTCGTGTGGTGCCATTACGCAATACAGGTGCTGCAATTAGTCCATTGAGTGTCTTCTTGATTTTACAAGGCTTAGAAACTCTAAACTTACGAATGGAGCGTCATACTGAAAATGCTCAGAAAGTTGCCGAATATCTGCAAAATCATCCGAAAGTAAAATGGGTCAATTACGCAGGCTTAAAAGATCATCCACAACACCAACTTGCGCAAAAATATGTAAAAGGTAAACCTTCTGCGATTTTATCTTTTGGTGTTCAAGATGGTCGTGAAGGCGGTACACGTTTCATTGACGCACTACAGCTATTTACTCGTCTTGTGAATATTGGTGATGCGAAAAGTCTGGCTTGCCATCCTGCAACAACCACACACCGCCAGCTTAATGAACAAGAATTAAAAGCTGCCGGCGTAAGTGAAGATATGGTTCGTCTTTCTATCGGTATTGAACATGTTGATGACCTAATTGCCGACTTAGAACAAGCACTTTCATCTGTATAATTTTTAAACCAATAAATAAGCCTCTGGAATATAGAGGCTTTTTTATTTTCATTTGATTTAATCCTTCACAATAATTAATGGATTAGGGTAATAATTTAGAGTTTTTACTCTAAATAAATTGTTAAATTTCATATATTTACATACTAGACAATTTTTATACATCTATTAAGATAGGGCAATATTTAGGAGTTCATCAGGATGAACCAACGGTTGTAAAAAATAAAAATTACATACCGGAATAAATAGCCCCTGCCCCTACTTAGGTAAAATGCTGTGAATAAAAAATTAGAAGCTCTGTTCCAAGAAAAGGTACAAGGTAAAGTCATTTTAGTGACAGGTGCCTCAAGCGGAATTGGTTTAACGGTTTCGAATAAACTTGCTGACGCTGGTGCGCATGTTTTACTGGTTGCCCGTACTCAAGAAACATTAGAAGAAGTGAAAGCAGATATTGAAAGCCGTGGCGGTCAGGCATCAATTTTCCCATGTGATCTTAACGACATGGACATGATTGATCAGGTTTCTAAAGATATTTTAGCTTCTGTTGATCATATTGATATTTTAATCAATAACGCAGGTCGCTCTATTCGTCGTGCTGTTCATGAGTCTTATGATCGTTTCGATGACTTTGAACGTACCATGCAATTAAACTACTTTGGCGCTGTACGAATGGTGCTTAATATTTTGCCTCACATGATTCAACGTAAAGACGGTCAAATTATTAATATTAGTTCAATCGGCGTATTAGCAAATGCAACACGCTTCTCTGCTTATGTCGCTTCTAAAGCTGCACTTGATGCATTTAGTCGTTGTCTTTCTGCCGAAGTTCATGCGCATAAAATTGCGATCACATCAATTTATATGCCTTTAGTGCGTACCCCAATGATCGCACCAACCAAAATTTATAAATACGTGCCAACCCTTTCACCTGAACAAGCAGCTGACTTAATTGCTTATGCAATTGTGAAACGTCCAAAACGTATTGCGACGAACTTAGGTCGTTTGGCGTCTATGACATATTCTGTAGCGCCAGGCATCAACAACATGTTTATGTCGATTGGTTTCCGCCTGTTCCCAAGTTCTGATGCAGCAAAAGGCCAAAAAGCTGAGAAATTGAACTGGGCACAAAAAGCTTATGCACGAATTTTCCCAGGTGAACATTGGTAATTCGACATATTAAATTGAGTTAAAAATAAAAAAGCGCTTCTTAAGAAGCGCTTTTTTATTTAGGCTTGTTTACGCATCTAAAAATTCAACATGCCCTGTTTTAACATCGTAAATCGCACCAACAATTGCAATCTCACCACGGTCTAGCAGGTCTTTAAGTACTGTGCTGTTATTAATAATATATTGGATGTTGTAGTGAACGTTCATTGCTGTCACCTGATTAATAAAAGCTTTGTTTACCTCACGTGGTTGCATAATGTCATATACACTTTCTACCGAGCGCATGAGCGGTCCAAGCACATATTGAATATGCGGCATTTCTTTCACATCAGAGACTTGTTTTTCCTGTAACCTTAGCTGACATGCACTGGTCACTGCCCCGCAGTCGGTATGACCTAAAACTAAAATGACTTTAGAACCTTTGGCCTGACAGGCAAACTCAAGTGAACCTAGTACTTTTTGACCTGCGATATTACCAGCAATCCTTAAACCAAACAGATCACCAATCCCTACATCAAAGATCATTTCGGTAGGCGCACGTGAATCCATACATCCCAAAACAGCCGCAATCGGGTGTTGACCTTCATCTGCGGTGACACGGATTTGACGATAAATATCACGTTGTAAACGTTCATTTTTTACGAAACGTTCATTACCTTCTTTAAGTAAATTAACCACCTGCTGCGGACTTAATTTACGCTGTAAATCTCTAGTACTTATGTAGATATCAAGAACTGCATCATCTACTTCTTCATAGTGCTGTTTAAACCCTATAAGCTTCAAATCAACCTGACGCTTAACTGCCGTTTCATTTTGATAATCTTGAATGACCTGATAAATATCTGGATCAATCGAATCGCATTGAGTCGCATCAATAATCAACTGCTGATCTTTATGAACATGTTCCAATGCAGAAATGAGCGCTGAACGATTAAGAAAAGTCACTTGTGATGGAAGCTCAATACGGGTCACGATTCCATGTAAGTGCTTTTCTTTATAAACACGAACGCCTTTATTGAAGTTGCCATATAAAATAAACGCACTACTGGTAAATAGACCCACCAAAATTCCGGTTAACAAGTCTGTCAGTAAGATTGCAACAAGGGTGATAATGAAAGGTAAAAACTGTTTCCAGCCTTTTTGATAAAGCTGTTTAAATAGCTTTGGATGAGTCAGTTTAAAACCAGTCACGATTAATATCGCTGCAAGTGCAGACAATGGAATCATATTCATAAGTTGAACAAAGAATAAAACTGCTAGTAGCAATAATATGCCGTGAATAATCGTGGAATATTTACTACGTGCGCCTGTATTTGCATTTACAGAACTGCGGACAATGACTGAAGTGACTGGCATGCCGCCAATTAAACCTGAAACAATATTCCCCGCGCCTTGTGCCCACAGTTCACGATTAGGTGGAGATGAACGCTTTTGAGGATCAAGTTTATCTGCGGCTTCTAAGTTTAGTAATGTCTCTAAAGACGCCACAATCGCGAGTGTAATTGCTCCAGTATAAATTAATGGTTCAGCCAGATAGCTAAAGTCTGGAAAAACCAATACCTCTTGCGGCGCTTGCAATATGTTTGGTAGTTGAATCAAATTATTGGTTTGTACTGCCCAAGGCGAGCCGATATTCATTAACACAAAATTTAAAACTGCTGCAATAACCACAGCAATTAAAGCCGAAGGTATGGCCAACTTTTTAAGTGGACTATTATCCCAAGCTAAAATTAAAAATAAACTCAGTAGGCCAATAAGCGCTGCGCCAGCGTCAAAGTGCTGAAGAAAAGTATCAGGTGTAGCAGTCCAAACGTTTTTCCATGAAAAGTCAGTCAGCCCAAATAAATATGGCAACTGAGTCACAATCAGAATAGCACCAATAGCAGCCAATAATCCTAAAATGACGTTGTTTGGAATAAAGTTAGCAAAGAAACCTAACTTAAATATTCCAAATAGAATTTGTAAAATTCCTGCAAATACAATACACAATAAAAAGGCGGCATAGTTGCCGCCTAATTGATCTAACTGTACAAGGATGACCGCAGTCAGCCCTGCTGCTGGGCCAGAGACACTGATGTGAGAACCACTCAGTAGGCCAACAATAATTCCACCAACAATCCCGGCAATAATACCCGAAATGATTGGAGCGCCTGAGGCTAAGGCAATACCCAAGCATAAGGGTAACGCCACGAGAAATACGACCACTCCCGAGAGGAGATCGTTTAAATGAAATCTATTTTTCAGTTCTAAAGCCGGCATAAAAACAACCATTTATAATATAAAAAAACAATCAATTTTTAATGTAACTGCCTGAAAGTGAGGAACTTACTTCAAGGCTTTGTCGATATTGTCTGACAACTGAAAAGGGTTAAAGTTGAGTTATGCTATAACGTTGTATAGTTGATTGTAGATTTCACAACGTTTTTGTTGATCTTAAGATTCACCTCATCTTTACCACTGCGATTTTTTAATAAATACTCATGATTAACTATTCATAAATATAACTGGTACAACAATTTATAGATTTGGAAAGTTGAATAAGATACGAGAATGCTTAAGTACACTAATCTTTATTAGATAATTTTTATTTTAGATTTATAAAATATAGCCTATCCAAACATTATCTGTTTCAACAATATAATATTCATCCCCATCAATTCTTTTTACTTCTCGATATTTCTCAATTACATTGTTATTAAACCATTTTTTTGTATCTTCATAATTTTTTTGAGTCTTATAGTCACTAGGGGCACCAAGCCAATCTCTCTCATATAACGTTATTTCTATTTTCTTCTCCCAATTGACTTTCTTCATCATATCGCTCACTTCTTGCCACTCGACTATACTTAAAGAAGTTTCATCTAATGGTTTTTCAAAAAGGTTTTGATAATATTCAATTTTTTCACCAATTGCGCAAACAACCTGTGACCGCTTCAAATCATTTTCAAATAACCATATTTTTAAATAATAAGGTTGATCTAAGAAATCTAATTGTTCTTTCCATGACATGTATATTTGGAGCAAACCATTAAAAAATAATTCCTTATATATACCTTGAGGCTGTGGATACTGACTATTTGTCAGAGATAACCTATCCCATGGGTCTACCCAAAACTTTACATATTCACACTGATATCGCTTTAAATATGCAATATCAAGGTCAAGATGATCATCAATCCACTGTTTGATTTTTCTAATACGTCTTTTTTCTCCACGAATTTTTTTATATTTAATCATTACTTATCCTATTATTTCCACATAAAAAAGAAGCCTATCGAGATAGGCTTCTTTAATCAAATTTTTAACCCAGTAGTTTATTTAGAACCTTTAATTCCCGCTTGTAATAACAATGCACCAAAACCACCAATTTTTTGTTCTTGAGGTTTTTCTTGCTTGCTACGTTGTGGACGTTCAACCTGATCTTTACGTGGTTGTTGTGGACGCTTACCTTGTGGCTTACGTTCAGAACGCTGATCGTTATTTTGCTCACGACGCGGTGGACGCTGTGCCTTAACAGGAGCTGCGCCTTCTGCGCGCATACTCAAGTTCACACGGTTACGCTCAGCATCAACTTGCATCACACGTACTTGTACAATCTGACCCGGTTTAACTACTTTATGCGGATCAGAAACAAACTCATTTGCTAATTCAGAGATATGAACTAAACCGTCTTGATGTACACCAATATCAACAAAGGCACCAAAGTTTGTGACATTGGTAATTACACCTTCAAGCTGCATGCCTTCAGTCAATTGACCCACTTCAGTGATATCTTCGCGGAATTTAGCAGTACGGAACTCTGGACGCGGGTCACGACCTGGTTTTTCAAGTTCAGCTAATACGTCTTGAACTGTTGGCAAACCAAATTTGTCATCAACAAATTCATCGGCTTTTACCTGACTAATGATTTCGGTATTACCAATAATGTCTTTAACTGTCGTCGCTTTCGCCGCAACAATTTTCTCAACAAGACCATAACTTTCAGGGTGAACAGCAGAAGCATCTAAAGGTTCAGAGCCATTTTGGATACGCAAGAAGCCAGCCGCTTGTTCAAAAGTGCGCTCACCTAAACGAGGTACGCTTTTCAACGCTTGACGGTTATCAAAACGACCATGCTCTTTACGGTATTCAACGATTTGCTGAGCAATTGCTTTGTTTAAACCTGCTATATAAGCCAAGATTGCTGGTGAAGCAGTATTTACATCAACACCAACAGCATTCACACAGTCTTCAACTACCGCATCAAGTGTTTTTGCCAAACCAGTTTGATTTACGTCGTGTTGATATTGACCTACACCAATAGATTTCGGATCAATCTTCACAAGCTCAGCAAGTGGGTCTTGTAAACGGCGAGCAATAGAAACTGCTCCACGAATTGAAACATCAAGCTCTGGAAGTTCTGCCGAAGCAAGTTCACTTGCAGAGTAAACAGATGCACCTGCTTCGCTTACAGTCACACGTGTTAATTTAAGGTCTGTATTTGCAGCCATCATTTCAGCAACTACAGCTTCTGTTTCACGGCTCGCAGTACCGTTACCAATCGCAATAAGCTCTACGTTATATTCACGACACAAACGAGCTAATTCAGCAATTGAACCTTCTTTGTCTTCTTTAGGCGCAAATGGATAAATCGTGCTATGAGCAAGTACATCACCTGCATCGCTTACGACAGCCAGTTTTACACCCGTACGAATACCAGGGTCAACACCTAAAGTTGTACGGCTACCTGCTGGGGCAGATAACAATAAATGACGAAGGTTTTCAGCAAATACCTGCATTGCTTCTGCTTCAGCAGCAAGACGTTTTTCTGTTAGCAATGAATGCTCGATTTGAGGACGAACTTTACCTAACCAGAATAATTTTGCAGTTTGCTTTAAGAAATCTTGGCGAGTTTGTGGCTGAACTTGATCAAGGTTGTATTCAGTTTCAATACGCGCCAAAGGTGCATCATCTTCACCATCTACTTTTAAACCAAGTACGTTTTCTTGACGGCCACGTAACATTGCCAATAAACGATGAGAAGGTAGTTTGTTTAAGCCTTCAGCGAATTCAAAGTAATCGCGGAACTTTTTACCGACTTCTTTCTTTTCTTCAGAAGCAACTGTACTTTTTAATACTGCTGTTTTTGCAAAAGTTGCTTTTAATTCTGTAGTCAGCGCAATGTTTTGTGCCCAGTCATCAATCAAAATATGCTGAATTGCATCTAACTGACTTTCAATATCTGGATATTCTTCATGACTAAAACCAGCCAATGCTTCTGTCGGGTCAATTTGTTCTGCAATAATTTTTTCAGCGATTGGTCCTAGACCCGCTTCTTTCGCCTTGAAAGACTTACTCGTACGCTTAGGACGGTACGGTGCATAAATTTCTTCTAAAGCATTTTTTGTTTCGGCTGCATTCACCCGCGCCAATAAGTCATCATTCAATTTATTCTGTTCTTGCAATGACTGAATGACCTTTTCACGGCGCTCATATAAATCACGTAAATACGCTAAACGAGTATCTAATTGGCGTAACTGCGTATCATCTAAACCTTGTGTTACTTCTTTACGGTAACGGGCAATAAATGGAACACTGGCACCTTCGTCAATTAAGCGGATGGCAGCTTCTACTTGGTTTGGACGTACGGCAAGCTCACTTGCCAACTGCTGAACTAAGTCAGTCATCGTGTTTGATCCCACAAGGATAAAGTTTAAAAGCAATGATTATAAAGACCAAGCCCATAAAATCCACACTTGTTTGCGTATTCAAAACGTTTTTTTGTATTGACTATGAATTTTTCACATTCTTATCTTAAAAAAACTCTTTTAAAACCTGATCTATTTGTCATTCTACTTTTCAAGTCGAACTTTATTTAAAGATAGGAGTTGTAGCAACTCTTCTAGTATCCAATTAAATTTTTTAATACAAATTACGAGAAAATGAACATATTGATACATGGCTAGAAGGTATAAAAACTTCATTTTTCTTCTTTTTATATATAAATTTTGAGCCTCTCATCAATAAAACATCTAACAATACTTGTAAAAACTAAAGAATGAATGAAGAGAATTTTTTTAAATAATTTATTTGAAACAAATATTTATTAAAATTTAATCGATAAAAATCTAGCGAATGCTTGAATATTTGGTTTTTTATCGCGGGCTTTGCTAAATTATGGGCATAAGATGTTGTTTTTTGGTTTCAAGCACCTACGAAAATTGTAATTTTGAGCAAATTGATACATAGTCTTAACAAGAACATCGGCATTATACTGAGGGCTTGCTGGCAATAAGCCTGAGCGCCCCAATAATATATAAATTATGACTTTAAAAGGGAGTACATCATGAGTTTAGTTGTACCTGCTGAACATCCTGAAACCGTACATAACGAAACGGATCGTGTCGAGCGCATTTTAGTAGTCGATGACGATGTGCGTTTACGTACCCTCTTGCAACGCTTTTTAGAAGATAAAGGCTTTGTTGTAAAAACTGCCCACGACGCTTCGCAAATGGATCGTTTATTACAACGTGAGTTATTTTCGCTTATCGTTCTCGATTTCATGTTACCCGTTGAAGATGGTTTAAGTATTTGCCGACGCTTACGTCAGTCAAACATTGATACTCCTATTATCATGTTAACTGCTCGTGGTAGTGACTCTGATCGTATTGCTGGTCTAGAAGCTGGTGCAGATGACTATTTACCAAAACCATTTAACCCTAATGAGCTTCTAGCACGTATTCGCGCAGTATTACGTCGTCAAGTTCGTGAAGTTCCAGGTGCTCCAAGCCAACAAGTTGAAGTAGTTAGTTTCGGCCCATGGTCTTTAGATCTATCTACACGTACGCTTACTCGTGAAGGTCAAATCGTTACATTGACTACAGGTGAGTTTGCGGTATTGAAGGCTTTGGTACAGCATCCACGCGAACCATTAACACGTGACAAACTCATGAACTTGGCTCGTGGTCGTGAATGGGGTGCAATGGAACGTTCTATTGATGTTCAGGTATCTCGTCTACGTCGTCTGATTGAAGATAATCCAGCACGTGCACGCTACATCCAAACTGTGTGGGGCGTAGGTTATGTGTTTGTTCCAGACGGTGCTGAATAAGTTTGAGATAAAATAGAGTGACTTTAGAGCCAATTCCACCACAAAACTTTACCGATTACGTTACGTACTCAGAGCGTAAACGGACGAGGTGGGAACGTTTTCTCGACAAGATTAAGCCACGTTCTGCTGCCATGCGTACCACCATTTTGGTACTGCTGGTGGTGTTCTTTAGCCTGTTTATGTCATTGTGGTTTTTTTGGCGCACTCTCTATTTACCAGAAATTCAACAACATGCCCGTTATCTGGCTGTTGAACTAGAACTGGTCAATAACCCTAATATTCGTATTTTACATGGTAATAACGAAGTTGATATCGATACCTGGTTACGTAATCGGGTTGGTATTGAATACATAACCGATCCTAAAGAATATCCTAGTGTCCGCGATAAAGTTATTGCCGAGTTTTTTACCAATCACGTTGAGCAGAAGCTAGCCAATGAGATTGGCACTAAGGACGTTACGGTTTACTTCCAATTTAAACCAAGTCCTCGTATTTGGATTCAAACTCCTGAAATGCATGGTAATTGGGTCCGTGAGCCTCTAAAAACATATGCAAACTATAGCCCTGAACTATTAATTGGTTGGGTTGTGGGTGTTCCTTTAGCCTCAGCCATCATTATTTTGATTTTGGTTCGACAAATGAACCGCCCTTTGCGTCGTTTGCAAAATGCTGCTAATGAATATAGTAAGTCAGGAACAGCGCCTTACCTAGATACCAATCATGGTCCACTAGAAATTCGCCAAGTAAACCAAGCGTTTAATCGCATGGTATATACCCTTGATCAAACCGAGCGTGAACGACGGATTATGTTGGCTGGTATTTCACATGATTTGCGAACGCCCCTTACACGTATTCGTTTAACGGCAGAAATGTTGCCTGATGAGTTTTTTCGTGAAGGCTTGGTGTATGACGTAGATGATATGGATGCGATTTTAAATCAGTTCATCTCGTATATGCGCGACGGTTCGGATGAAGAATTAAAAGACACTAATATCAATATGTTATTGCAGGAATTAATTGTTCAGTTTAAACCGCTTGATATTCGTTTCGAAATGCAAGATGTACCGATTATTCCTGCACGTAGCCTCTCATTAAAACGTCTCATTGCCAACCTAATTAATAACGCAAAGCGTTATGGTGCAGAGCCAATCGAACTCAGTGCAAAAGTTGAAAATGAACATATTTTGATTACGGTGGCCGACAATGGTGAAGGCATTCCCGAGGACCAAATTGAAGAATTAATGCAACCTTTTGTTAGAGGTAACGCTGCTAGAACCATTCAAGGTAGTGGTTTAGGCCTTGCAATTGTTAAACGTATTGTCGATATTCACCAAGGTGAGATCCAAATTCACAACCGTGAACAAGGTGGCTTAGAAGTTATTATTTCGTTACCTATCCCAAAACCAGCGGCTGAAGAAAATACCACGACAAATCCGTTAGAAAAAATTAAACAAACTTTAAGTGAGCGCTTCTAATTTGATCGAATGATCATTTAAAGTGCTATTTTAAATTTTTAAAAAATATTTAAAATCAATTAAATATAAATCATAAAAATAAATTATACCCACATTTATTTAAAAAATTAGACCTTAGCCTAACACCTATGCACTTTTCATTTTTTCATAGCTAAAATCCCGTATGTTTTGACAATATTGAGGATGTCCAATGTCTTTAAGTCGTATTCGCCTAGCTTCTCTTCATGACAAGGTCATCAGTGCTGAACAAGCTGCGCAATTCATCGAAAATGGAATGACCGTTGGTATGAGTGGTTTTACTCGTGCCGGTGAAGCTAAAGCTGTTCCACAGGCACTTGTAGAGCATGCAAAGAAAAATCCGTTAAAAATCACGTTAATTACGGGTGCTAGCTTAGGTAATGACTTAGACAAACAACTCACGGAAGCAGGTGTTTTATCTCGTCGCATGCCTTTTCAGGTAGACAACACTTTACGCCGCGCAATTAACAACGGCGAAGTCATGTTCATTGATCAACACTTATCAGAAACTGTTGAGCAAATGCGCAATCAGCAATTGAAACGTCCAGACGTTGCAGTAATTGAAGCAATTGCAATTACTGAAGATGGCGGCATTATCCCGACTACCTCTGTAGGTAACTCAGCAAGTTTTGCTATTTTTGCCGAAAAAGTTATTGTTGAAATCAATACATCTTTAAGCGAAAGCTTTGAAGGTTTGCACGACATCTACATTCCGACTTATCGTCCAACACGTACGCCAATTCCATTAACAAAAGTGGATGAGCGTATTGGTACAACAGCAATTCAAATCGATCCTGCAAAAATTGTAGGTATTGTATTTAACGATACACATGACTCACCATCAACAGTCACTCCTCCAGATGATGAGACTCAAGGTATTGCAAACCACTTAATTGCTTTCTTTAATAAAGAAGTTGCAGAAGGTCGTTTACCGAAAAACCTTGGTCCATTACAAGCAGGAATTGGCTCTATTGCCAATGCTGTATTAACAGGTTTAAAAGATTCTGATTTTGAAGACCTCATCATGTACTCAGAAGTACTACAAGACTGTACTTTTGAACTCATTGATGCAGGTAAAATGAAGTTTGCTTCTGGTAGCTCAATTACCCTTTCAGCGAAATGTGGCGAAAAAGTTTTTGGCAATATCGAAGCTTACAAAGACAAATTAGTGCTTCGTCCGCAAGAAATTTCTAACCACCCTGAATTAGTTCGTCGTTTAGGCATTATTGGCATTAACACTGCGCTTGAGTTTGATATTTACGGTAACGTGAACTCAACTCACGTATGTGGTACAAAAATGATGAATGGTATCGGTGGTTCAGGTGACTTCGCGCGTAACGCACACTTGGCGATCTTTGTGACTAAATCAATTGCTAAAGGCGGCGATATTTCCTCTATCGTGCCAATGGTGAGCCACGTTGACCACAGCGAACACGACGTTGATATTTTAGTGACAGAGCAAGGTCTAGCAGACTTACGCGGTTTAGCACCTCGCGAACGCGCTCGCGCTATTATTGATAACTGTGTACACCCACTTTATCGTGATGCATTAAATGACTACTTTGACCGTGCATGTGCCAAAGGTGGACATACTCCTCACTTACTTCGTGAAGCATTGTCTTGGCATGCAAACTTTGAAGAGACAGGTCAAATGCTTCAAGCAGCACCAGTTGCAAAATCAGCTTAAATCACTGGTTTAATTCAAGCACTCCTTCGGGGGTGCTTTTTTATTTGTTTAAATTATTAATAAACACTGCTCAAGCTCGTATTTTTATTTTATCTTTTCAGCACATCAAAACAAAAAGTAGAAATCCGCATGTTCATTATTCGCCAATTTACAAATGCAGATCTGGATGATGTCGTTAATTTATGGGAAAGCTGCGGTCTCACCCGCCCTTGGAATAGTCCTGAAACAGATATTTTCAGAAAAGTTTCACAACAAGATGATTTATTTTTAGTTGCTATTAAAGATGAGCAACTGATTGGCACGCTCATGGGCGGTTACGACGGTCATAGAGGCTGGATTAATTATTTAGCTGTTCACCCCCACCAACAACGCTTAGGCATCGCTACAGCGCTTGTACAGCAACTTGAGAAGCGCCTTATCGCTCGTGGTTGCCCAAAACTTCAATTATTGGTACGTAAAGATAATTTGAATGTATTGAACTTTTACGAACAGCTCGGTTACGACGAAGTAGAAGCCGTGTGTTTAGGCAAACGACTCATTAATGATAATCCTCACGAGTAGAGACAAGTTTTCAGTTGAGCTATTTTTAGAAAGTGAAGGTAATATTGGGGATAACCCTATTTGCTTGTGGATAAAATGAGATTTATACACAGCCACGATTTCATATTTTTTATTAAATCAGCAGACATGAAAAAAGCCCCATACTTTAAAGTATGGGGCTTTTTCGAATATGGTGGCGAGACCCAGGATCGAACTGGGGACACACGGATTTTCAATCCGTTGCTCTACCTACTGAGCTATCACGCCGATGGCCTGTATTAAGCCGTATCTCAGAACAATAGTCAACAATTATCCTGAGTTTCTGATTTAAATGGATATTTTTTATACTTAAAAAAAATCCCTGATGGGATCAGGGATTGAAAACACAAATAATGGTGGCGAGACCCAGGATCGAACTGGGGACACACGGATTTTCAATCCGTTGCTCTACCTACTGAGCTATCACGCCGAATTGGGCGTATTAAACAATGTTTATTAGTTAACGTCAAGTAACTTCCGCATTTTTTGTAACAAGTGATTATTTTTAAATCATAGTTACAGTAAAAATAGGCTTTTAGGTATGTAGTTTACCAATATGTGCTAAACAACGATGGATAGCCCCACATCCCGGTTCAAAAATTTTAACGCCATTTGATTCTTCTATACGGCAAGCTTCTTCAACTAAGCGCTCAGCGACACCACGACCACGGTTAGCAGGATGCACAACAATATATTCAAGAACCTTGCTTTCACCTTGTCCTGAAGACCAAATTGCACCTATAATTTTGGTGTTAAATTCGGCAGTGTATAGCGTGGTATACTGCTGTAAATCTTGTTCAAGTTGTTCAATCGCATCGTGCCCGTCACCAAACTCCGGACTTGTATCATACAAACGCTCAAGCTGATCACGAATCTCTGAATTATCTAGAGAACTATAAGCATGTACGGTAATAGGCATTGATTAACCCTCCTGAGCAAACTATGATGCTGTCACGAATTCGTCACAGCGAAATTGTCGTTAACATCCAATCATTTTTGACGTTTTTTTGAGGAACGTGTCCATGACGCAACGTATCAGTGAAGTGGTTAGAAATACCAATGAAACCAAAATTCGAGTTCGCTTAAATCTCGATGGTACTGGTCAAGGCACACTAAACACCGGAGTTCCATTTTTAGACCATATGATTGATCAAATCAAGCGACATGGCTTATTTGATATCGATATTCATTGTGATGGAGACCTCGAGATTGATGATCATCATACCGTAGAAGATTGCGGTATCACGCTTGGACAAGCTTTTGCACAAGCTTTAGGTGATAAAAAAGGTTTACGTCGTTATGGTCATTTTTATGCACCATTAGACGAAGCTTTATCTCGCGTAGTGGTAGATTTATCTGGTCGTCCGGGTTTATTTATGGATATTCCATTTACTCGCGCACGTATTGGTACTTTTGATGTGGATTTATTTTCCGAGTTTTTCCAAGGTTTCGTAAACCATGCGCTTATGACCTTACACATTGATAACCTAAAAGGTAAAAATAGCCACCATCAAATCGAGAGTGTATTTAAAGCACTAGCACGTGCTTTACGTATGGCATGTGAAATTGATCCACGTGCTGAAAACACGATTGCATCGACAAAAGGTAGCCTCTAATGACACGTATCGCGTTACTTGATTATGGCATGGGCAATCTACACTCAGCTGCTAAAGCACTTGAGCATGTAGGCGCTACAGTCGATGTAACTAACGACCCAAAATTAATTGCACAAGCCGACAAAATTGTTTTCCCGGGTGTTGGGGCAATGCGTGACTGTATGCAAGGCATGCGTGAAGCAGGTATTGATGAAGTGGTACGCAAAGCTGCTTTTAATAAACCTGTGCTTGCAATTTGCGTAGGCATGCAAGCATTACTGCAAAGTTCTGAAGAAAATGGCGGTGTAGACGCACTAGGCATTTTTGACGGCGTAGTAAAGCACTTCCCTCAAATGGAAGGTTTGAAAGTCCCACACATGGGCTGGAACCAAGTTCACCAAATGGACCCAAGCCATCCAATGTGGAACAACATTGAACAAGATGCTCGCTTCTACTTTGTACACAGTTACTATGTTGAACCGAAAGATGAAAAGCTTGTGGCTGCAACATGCGAATATGGCGTGAACTTCTGCACAGCAATTCACAAAGATAATTTATTTGCGACTCAATTCCATCCAGAGAAAAGCCATACTGCTGGATTGCAGTTACTTAAAAACTTTGTGGAATGGAATATTTAATTTCACGAAAGCTTTAAACAGATCAGGTCTAGATGGCCTGATCTTTTTTTTTATTTATAATAACTACCAATCATTTATAGAATGATATTTTATTCAACAAAATATTGAATATTTATACTTTTAAATAAAACCAAATGAACAGGATAAACAAAATGAATTCACCTTTTGAAAATCAACCACTTCAGCAGGATTCACCCTTTAAGGCGAATGGTCGTTTTGGACGACTCTCATATGCTGCTTGGACATTCTTATTTACACTCGTCCTCGTTATTGCCTTTCTGCTTATTGCTTTTACTTTCGGTCTTACACAAAATGAGGGCGCCCCAGGTTTTACTGCGCCGGGCATCATCGCTATTGCCATTCTCTATATCGTTGGTATTTATATTAGCTTCGTATTTACTATTCGCCGTTTGCATGACCGTAATAATAGCGGATGGTTATCTTTACTCATGCTCGTACCAGTCGTGAACATTGGCCTTGCCATTTATTTATTCTGTGCAAAAGGAACTGAAGGCCCTAATGATTATGGACCAAAGCGTCCAACGCCAAGCTGGGAACGTGTTTTAGGTTGGATCTATATTGTCATTATTCCACTCGCATTTGTTTTCGGAGTTATTGTTGCAATGATGGTTCCGAGTTATCAAAGTTATATCGAAAGAAGCGAAAGTATTGAAATTGGTACACCATCTCAGTCTCAATAATTTTTAAAGTTTCGTAAAGCCTAGTTCTCTAGGCTTTATTCATATATAAAGGGAATAGCTCAATTTATTTGTACGCTGTTAAATATGCCCGAAACCTTTCCCCTCCTCGACAAAGCCTCTATTCAACAGCTCCCACCTTTTAAAAATCTTAACCACCAAAATATTGTGGTGATTGAAAATATTGAGCAATGCAAAACTATTGAAGAAGAATTAAAAGCAGCGATCTTTTTAGGGTTTGATTCAGAGTCTAAACCGACATTTCGGGTAGGTGAGGTCTCGACGGGTCCACATCTGATTCAGCTTGCCACAGAACATAAAGCCTATTTATTTCATGTCAATTCATCGACTTTAAAGTTTTTGCAGCCTATTTTGTCAAACCCTCAGCAACTTAAAGTCGGCTTTGGTCTTAAGAATGATAAGCACATTTTTCATAAAAAAGGCATAGAGCTTGAAAGCTGCATTGACCTTGCTAAAGGTTTTAGTCACTTTGGTTTTACCCAGCAAATGGGTGTACAAAAAGCCGTAGCACTGTTATTTGGACAATATCTTTCAAAGTCAAAGAAAGTCGGAACATCAAATTGGGCGCAAAAGCCACTTACACCACAGCAAATCAGTTATGCGTCTGCCGATGCGTATGCTGCCTTACTGGTATTTTTAGAGCTTCGTAAACAAAACTTATTACCGGCTCACATTTCACAAACGATTCAAACCGCACTTCACGCGTAAAGTTATAAAAGTCTTTTCTAAGGCTTAGCGATTGATCAATACTTTGCTAAGATGTGCACAATTTCATAAACATGATGAAGCAAGGAGCGAAAGCATGCTAATCATTCCAGCAATTGACCTGAAAGATGGTAAATGTGTGCGTTTAAAACAAGGGCGTATGGAAGACGATACCGTTTTCTCTGACGATCCGGTTGCAACTGCCCAGCATTGGGTAAATGAAGGCGCACGTCGTTTGCATTTGGTCGATTTGAATGGTGCTTTCGCAGGTACGCCTATCCATAAACCTGTTGTTGAAGCGATTGCTAAAGCTCAGCCAGAATTACCAATTCAAATTGGTGGTGGTATTCGTTCATTAGAAACGATTGAACATTACTTAGAAGCTGGTGTGACTTTTGTCATTATCGGGACTAAAGCAGTTCAAGAGCCAGAATTTGTAGAAGAAGCTTGTAAGCGCTTTGCAGGTCACATCATTGTTGGTATTGATGCCATGAATGGTATGGTTGCAACTGACGGTTGGGCAAACGTTACTGACGTGAAAGCAACCGACTTAGCAAAACGCTTTGCAGATGCTGGCGTGTCTAGCATTGTTTATACAGACATTGCACGTGATGGCATGATGCAAGGTGTAAACGTTGAGCAAACTGTCAACTTGGCTCAATACTCTGGCTTACCAGTGATTGCTTCAGGTGGCGTAACGAACCTTGATGACGTTCGTAATTTAAAAGGCAAACCAGGCATTTTAGGTGCAATCACAGGTCGTGCAATTTATGAAGGCACTCTAAACCTTCGTGAAGCTCAGCTTTTGTTAGATGAAAACCGTCTTTAATTTTTAAGATGTAAAAAAAGAGCCTGTTTAGGCTCTTTTTTTATTTTAATCATTTCTAATTTAATAGTTTTTCTAAATCGATCACCTCATCTGCCAGTTCCATTGCATAGGGTGAATGCGTAATCATAATCACGGACGGAACAACTTGCTGAATATATGCAAGTATATCTTTTGCAGTATCTACATCTAAAGCTGCGGTCGGTTCATCTAATATGATAAGTTGTGGGCGTGCTAAAAGACCTCGAAGGATACAAATTCTTTGCTTTTCTCCCCCTGAAAAATTCTTATAAATTTCAGTTAGATCATCATCGAGCGTTAACTCATGCTTTTTCAAAATATGCGATAGTTTAAACTGCTCAAGCATCTGAATTAAGTAAGAATCTTCATATATATACTGAGAGTTATAAACCAAATTATCTCTTAAAGAATAAGGGAAAATAACAGGTTGCTGGGCAACATAGACCACTTCATCAAAAATATGCTTAGAAAAGTTATGACTGATATCGACATTTTTATAAAAAAGCTGCCCTGACTGAATCTGATATACCCCCATTAAATAATTCATCAGAGAAGTTTTACCTAGCCCTGTTTGCCCAATCACGACATACGTTTTATTAGCCAAAATTGTTAAATTAAAATGGTCTACTGCTCTTTTTCCTAACGAAAATTTGGCATTTATAAATTGAAATATGACTTCAGAATGTTGAATGGTAGACGACGTATATTGCTCTTTCTTGAGATTAAAATACTGTCGGTATTTTGCTAAAGCCACAAAGTTGCCATTTAACCGCATCAAACTTTGGGAAACAGCCAAAAATGGATTGGTGAGTTGAATAATATAAGTACTTATCAATACGAAAGCCCCAGCTGTCAATTGCTTGTCAGTTGAAAGAAATACGGTAAATAACATAAAAATAAGTAAGAATAAAAAGATCATAAACAACTGAGAAATCATCAATAATCCTATTTTCTTATTTCTATCTTTTGCCGTTGTGATATATAAATTTAGAGTGTCATTAAATTTCGATAACTGAAACGGCACTGCATTTTTTACTTTAATTTCATAGGAGTTAGATATTTGATGTATTAAATGACTATTCACTAAATTGTCTTTTTCATACATAGCATCGAATAGTGAACTACTTCTTTTATTTATATAAAAGGAAACGATAAAAATAATAATAGCGACCAATAAAAAGCTAAAACTGAAAAGTAAACTAATGGTCGTAAACAAAACCGCAAAAATCATTACCAATTGGAAAATAATTGGTCCTAAATAAAAAGTTAACGTTAAATTAATCTCACCAAAAGCAGTACTTCCTCTTTCAAGATCACTCATTACTGTTCCAGCCTCGATTTGATCTTGTGCATCTTTTTTAAGATTTAAATAATTTTTTAAGCCTGCATAAATTAATGATCCTTTGAAATCGACCATCAAATAAGCCCCAAAAATATTTTGCGTCCAATGGCATAACTCATTGACTAACCATGCGGTCGCGTAGGCAAGTACAAGTAGATATAAAAAATTAAATGGGAGCTGAATATTGAGTAAAAAGTTATATTCGTGTGCAGAATAATCGATAATAATTTTTAGCAAGTATGGTAATAAAGTCGTAAAAAATGCTGCAAATACCACTAATAAAAACATAAGAAACATACTACTTCTTTGTTTCTTATAGTTTTCTTTAGAAATATTCCAGATAAATTTATAGTTCTGAATATCTTGCGAACTTAATAAAAACTTCATTTCTCTATCTTTTTTCTGTTAAAACGATTTAAAAATAATTTCATTACACAAGAAATATCATAACTTGTCTTATTTATTGTTCTTCATGTTTTTTGTTTAAAACTAAACTTACAACTTTTTAAATAAGATAAATGCAAGATATAAAACCGAATACTTCATATAGTTTTAAAAAAGATTTTAAAGTTAATACACCACATTACGAATGAATTTAAGTGTTTGATTGCCGCTATTCACATACGTATAAGTCACTGAACTGGCATATATAATTGAAGAACCAGCAGCTATGGTTTTTGAGCTATCCGCAAATTGTATCGTTAGCTCACCTTCTAATACATAAATAAGCTCTTGCCACCCTTCTGGGTCTGCTTCAGCAATATAAGACTCCCCTACTGCCAATGACCACGTCCAAAGCTCAACTTGGCTATGAGACGGAACTGAAGCCAATAATGTTGCTTTGCTTTCCTCTCTTTCACCCTGCCAAGCAAGTACATTAACCAAGGCTTGTTCTTTATGCTCGGGTGCGCTCACAATCGTTCTAAAGTCTACCCCCAACACTATCGCAATCGCGTCGAGTTTAGCCAAGCTGATATTGACTTGTCCTGTTTCTAAAGCAGCAATGGTACGTCTACTTACACCTGCCTGATCTGCCAATTCCTGTTGGCTTAAACCACGCTCATCTCTTAGTGAACGGATATTTGTGCCTACGTGCTGTAAAACGGTACTTGACTGGCTCATAGAATAGGTAGTAAAGAAAATTTGAGCAATATATTGCACAAAACTGAAGAATAGCGCAATATGTGCAGTATATTGCACAATTTATTTTAATTTTGAGTATGCTACCAATTTCTTTGAGTTCAAGCAAAGCCCCTCAGTTAGCACTCGTTTTGATTACTATGATTTGGGGCGGAACATTTCTTACAGTGCAATATGCACTGAATTTTACATCGCCTATGTTTTTTGTAGGCTGCCGCTTTGCTGTAGCAGCGCTAACGTTATTGCTTATTTCATTCAAGAGCATGAAAGGCGTTACGTTAAAAGACTTAGGTGCTGGTACTGCAATTGGTGTAGTGATTGTAGGCGGTTATGGAACTCAAACGATTGGCCTGCAAACCATTCCGAGTAGTGAGTCAGCTTTCTTAACGGCGCTTTATGTTCCACTTGTTCCTATTTTAATGTGGCTCATCTTTAGAAAGACGCCACATGTCATGACTTGGGTGGGAGCAGCTTTGGCTTTTGCTGGTCTTGTTTTATTAACAGGAAATGGTTTTGAGCAAATTTCATTAACTTTTGGGCAGCTTTTAACAGTACTTGGCTCAGTTGCAATTGCTTTAGAAATTATTTTTATTAGTTACTTTGCTGGAAAGGTAAATTTGCGCCGTGTAACCATTATTCAACTTGCTGTCGCGTCTCTACTTTCGTTTGCCGTTATGCCTGTGGTGGGCGAGCATACGATTCCAGCATTTTCATGGCCGCTTGTACTCCTTGCTGTTACATTAGGTTTAGCAAGTGCACTGATTCAATTTGTGATGAATTGGGCTCAGCGTATGGTTGATCCTTCACGTGCTGCGATTATCTATGCAGGAGAGCCTGTTTGGGCAGGAGTTATTGGCCGAATCGCAGGTGAGCGATTACCAGTTATTGCTCTTTTTGGCGGTGCTTTAGTGGTGTTAGGTGTTTTAGTCAGTGAGTTAAAACTTAAGTTACCCATTAAAAAAACTAAAAAAATTCGAGAATAAAAAAAAGAGAGCTTAACGCTCTCTTTTTTATATCTATTATTTTTTCTTTAATAAAATGCAGGGCTCGTAGTACTCAACTGTCGGCATTGGATCATAAAATGGATGAAGCAATTTCTTCCATTCCTGATAAGCCTCAGACTTTCTAAACCCTTCGGTATGATGCTCAATCTCATCCCAAGAGATCATTAGAATATAATGATGTGGGTCAGTTGCATGCTTAATCAGTTGGACAGCATTAAAGCCTTCCATTGGATAAACAATATGTTTTGCCTGCTCGAATGCTTTAAGAAATGCTTCACTTTGCCCAGGCTTTATACTCAAATGCACATGTTCAATAATCATGATTTATTGATACATCGGACGATTGTCGTTTAATGCAATCAAACCGCGAATTGCACGATATACGATCCAGATCCATGCCGCTGTAATCACGCCCACACAGAATACGGTCGATGAGATCGCAACACCTGCAAATAAATCGGTATTTTCACCTGTAAAAAACAAGAAAATAAACGGTAAAAAGGCAATAATATTCCAAGCGAGATACCACCAGAATGTTCTGATTTGCCAAGTAAAGTGACTCGCAAAAATTGAACCTTGTACATCGGAACGTTTTACGTAGTTAATAATTAAAGCAATAATCGCGAGTAAGCCGCCCGTAAAAATGGCAACAATATAAAGCACATACAAAATAAGTGTTAAAGTACGATTTGGATCTTGGTCGATAGAACTATTCATTTTTATACCTCTCAAGTTTAATAAAACAATTTACTTTTATGATCCCCGCAAAACGTTTAAAGGAGAAATTAGCCACAAAATCAAAAGTAAATGAAGGAATATGGTACAAAAATAAATCTTACGAAATGGTTGTTTTTGTGTTTTATGTCTCAGTTTTTGTTGTGCCCACCATGCAGCTGGCCAACCACCTAAAAAGCTCACAATATGTAAAGTCTGTTCAGGAATACGGCGATTGCCTAGTTGTGCGGCTTCTTTATCTTGTGAATATAGCCAATAACTTAAGGCATTCATCATTAAAATAAACAACAAAGTATAAGCTGGTAGAACATGGATAAAGCTCATAATGCCCATTAAAACAAAATAGAATACGATGCCCATTTGCATGGCAGACCATGGTTTTGCCTGAAATGAAGATTCTGTTTTTGCTGACTTTGAAGCTTTACGCGTTTGTGATGCCTTTAAATAAGTGACTTGCTGGGCACGGAAGCGACCTCGCTCATCTAGAATGACCAAATACTCTAGTGCACAGCCAATAATTGGCCGAGGACCGGGGCGTGCAAAATCTTTGATATGCAAAAAGACTCGCTCTTTTTCAGCATCGTCTGGCTGAATAAAGCCATAACCTTTTTCGTCAAACCATTCGACTAAACGCCCCTGATCTCGCATCTTTATTCCTTTTATGCTTTTACATGACTTAAACGGTCTTGCATCATTGCTCGCATTTCTTGCGGGTCTTTTTGCAAAATGTCGTCGCCAGTACGTCCTTCTTCTTTATTTTTTTGAGCAACTTGCAAGCGCATTGACCAAAAGCGGCATGCTGCCATTGCTAAGAATACATCTAAACATTCAAGTTCATCTGAAGTAAGCACACGAACCTTTTGGTATGCCGCTAAGTAAGCTGCCACTTTGTCTGAGTTTAAATGCGCTGCTGGATATTCGGTACAAAAATCATTGATGGTAATCGCAATATCAAACAGCAATTCATCTTGATTTAACTCGTAAAAATCTAAAATACCTTGTAATTGATCACCTTCAAACAATGTATTGTCGCGGAATAAATCTGAATGAATAAAACCTGTTGGTCGGTTTGAATACTGCGCTGTTTTAGTATTAAAAGCTTGATAGGCCTGCTCAAGTAAAGCTTGGTCATCTTGAGTCATATTTGGCTTAAGCTGCTCTGCAACGCCTGTCCAATATTGATGATCGCGTCTATATTCACGTTCAAGCGGAAAGTCCTGTAAAGCCACATGCAGTTTCGCCTGTGCATCTGCAATTGCTGCAACTTGTGCTACTGTAGTTTGCATGGGATGGTGACCCATGAGACGTGGTGCAATCTGTGCAGGCTTGTCTGCAATCACGTGAACCGCTTGTCCGCTGTGTTTTAACGGTACAGCAACGGGTACATCATGAGTCCCCAATTGTTCAAGTACAGGAATAAGTTCACCTGCCCCTTGTGCATCTAACTCTTCAAACACGGTAAGTACATACTGTTTGCGGTTTACATCAACCAAAAAATAATTGGTGTTTTGAATACCTCCCTGAATTGGGTTCAGCTCCAACACCTCTAATCCATAAGGTGCAGCAAAGGTGCGAACTTCATCTAAACTCAACGGGGTATAAACCGACATGGAAAACCTGCAAAAAACATCTGTGAAGTTTGATAGAATACCTCTTCCCTCCATGAAGGTGTAGCGCCTGTGTAGGAACTTTCACCAACGGCGATTATTTTTGGAAAAAGCTATGCTTGCTAAACGTATTATTCCTTGCCTAGACGTTGATAACGGACGCGTAGTTAAAGGCGTTCAATTCCTCGATATTCGTGATGCGGGCGACCCAGTTGAAGTGGCACGTCGCTATAACGAACAAGGTGCAGACGAAATTACTTTCTTAGACATTACCGCTACACATCATGGACGCGATACCACTTACCGTACTGTTGAACGTATGGCCGAGACTGTATTTGTGCCATTAACTGTCGGTGGTGGGGTACGTAAGGTTGAAGATATTCGTGCGTTATTAAATGCAGGTGCAGACAAAGTGAGTATTAACTCGGCTGCCGTATTTAACCCTGAATTTGTTCAGGAAGCTTCTCAGCACTTTGGCGCACAATGTATTGTGGTTGCAATTGATGCCAAAAAAACTGGCGACAACAAATGGGAAATCTTTACTCACGGTGGTCGTAAACCAACGGGTATTGATGCGATTGAATGGGCTGTGAAAATGGCTGACTACGGTGCAGGTGAGTTACTCATTACCAGTATGGACGCTGACGGTACTAAAGCAGGTTATGACATTGCTTTAATGCGTGCTATTAATGACCGCGTGACCATTCCAACGATTGCTTCTGGTGGTGTAGGTAACTTACAGCACCTTGCAGATGGTATTTTACAAGGTGGTGCCGATGCAGTGTTGGCAGCAAGTATTTTCCACTTTGGCCAATATACGATTCCGGAAGCTAAACAATATTTAGCTGAACAAGGCATCGAAATGCGCTTGTAAGCTTATTTATGATTAAAGGGGCAATATGCCCCTTTAATTTTTTATGCAGCGCCATCTACCGAATTTAAGTCGTTAACCAGTTGAGGCTTTTCTTTTTTCTCAACCCATTTTGCAGGAAAGATTTTTTCTACTGCTTGGGACAGTGGTCTAGCAAGCGCAGTCGGTAACCTTACTCCCAAAGGGTTTTGTTCTTTTAAATCTGCCGAAGACACCACACGTGTTCCCATCACATAATCAAACCAAGGCTTAGTCACACACCAATTAGCATCTTGATTAGAATTCATGTGGTGGTCGTAATGCCACGGAATTTTACGCTTTGCCCAGTCGGGCTCTAAATGTGCACGGCGATGAATATAATAGTAATTACCAGCACTGTACCAAGCCGCGAGTGCCATACCTTTTGAAAATGGATAGAAAATAGCACTTGAAACTGTTGCCACTACGGCAAGAGAAATTAACTCATTTTTAGTTCGCCAGTTTCCAACGCCCTCAACATAGCAATCATCATGAAATTGCTGTTTACGGACTTCACGATGGTGTGCCCAATGGGACTCCATGCTTCTGGGCACTGGGCTATAACGCGGTTGTCCAGCACGGTGCACACCATGCAAAATATATTTGTGTGCCACCCATTCAAATGCATTTGCAACCGCAATTCCGGCAATAAAACCTTTTAACATCACCTAACTCCTTTTTCTTTTTATTCAGCATATAAAATTCGTTATGCTAGGTATTGACCAGAATTTATGGTTTCATTGACAAATCACGACAAGAAAGAGGTGGTCACGGATGCCACAACTAAAGAATTATACAGGTTCAGTGTATGGAGGGCTGGGACATCTATTAAAAGCTTATTGCGAAGCCAACCAGTTAACTATTCCTGAGCAATTAGAACAAATTCAAAATCTCGAACGCTTTGACTATGTGGTTTGGCGTGACTTATTAGAAGTGATTTATAAACTCGACCCCAAGCCGGGATTAGGCCTAGAAATTGCCAAATATGTGCAACCCAAACATTTAGGGATTATTGCCTACCTTGCACTCTCTTGCGATAACTTAGGGGAAGCCTTAATTCGTTATCATGACTTTCACCGCCTAATTTACGACGGAAGCCCTTTAGTGGTTGAGCTATATGAACAATATGCTTCTATTCGTTGGGAAGCGACTGAGCTACACCCGACTCAGCTGACCGATGAAATCGCGATTGCGCTAGTCATTCAGTTCTTACGTCTTTTTATGTCTCATGAAGATGTACATTTACATGAGGTACGTTTCTTAAATACTACCCCTAAAAATATCAGGGTGTACGAGCAGTACTTTCAATGCCCTGTTCGTTTTAGCCAGCCGCGTACTGAGTTACTCATTCCAATTACAGAAATTCATAAGCCGCTTAGCAGCGCCGACCATACCCTACAACAGCTATTGGTTCAGCAAGCACAAGCGCTATTAGAGCAATTACCAAATTCAACCCAACTCGATCAGCGCTTACAGCATTCAATTTTAACTGGCTTACAAAAGGATCAATATCAAATTGAATATATTGCAACACAGTTAGGACTTTCAGTTCGGCAGCTTCAACGGCATTTACAACAACAAAACACCACCTTTCAGGAACGTGTACAGCAAGTGCGCTTTATGCTGGCAACTGAGTATTTAAAAGACCCGCATTTAAGTTTACAAGAGATTGCCCTTTTGCTTTGTTACTCAGAACAAAGTGCTTTTCAAAGAGCTTTTAAGCATTGGACCAATCAAACACCACAGCAATGGAGAGATCAAAATTAAATAAAAAATTCATATTTTAAGGCTATGGCTGTAATTGGTGCGATTATTTATAAAGTAGTTGCTGGAGATAAAGATTAATTCTTTATATCTATAGCCTTAATCTGCTATCGCGGTGGGTGACATGGATGTCACCTGTTGAGCAGGGGTACACGGAAGTGCCCTCTGTTCAACAAAGCCTTTTGTTTACTTTTGGGCTTTCAAAAGTAAGAAATGTCTATACAAACTTGATAAGACCTAACATGGTATTAAAGACTGTATGGCAGCATGACTATGCTCAACATCACACATAGAATGCATAAATTATAAAAACGGATTATTCACTTCTTGTTCAGCTGGTCGTTCAATTTTCTCAGGCAATTCTTCTTTTTCCAAAGCTGCAACCACATCGTTTAAAAAGCTCTGTAGTGCCTTTGCCTGCTCTAAGCCGACTTTGTCTTTAGTAATTTGCAAATTGCCATAAATGCTCACGCAATCGACATCATTTTCTAATGTTAAATCTTCAATTGAAGAAGACTCTGTACCCTTTTCAAATGGCTTAAACATAAGTGTGTCTCGTTGTTATATCTTCACAGTGTAATACGATCAATTTAAAAAAAATCAATCAAAATTAAAAGTGCCGATAAAATTAAAAAAGCGCCCATCAAGATATTAAAATATTTCAAACGGTTGCCTTGGTTTAGCACCACTGAAAATTTATCACCGCAAAATCCCCAAAAGAACAAACACACATAACAGGTGAAAAAATAAATAACGATAAAAATCGGCAACGCCTGCGGGTTTTCAATGCTGGTAAACATGGTTATACCCGATACACAAGCTAACCACGCTTTAGGGTTAAGCCACTGTAACAAGAACCCATCTTTAAAATTGGGAATAATGATCTGTTCGACAGGATCACTTGAAATAGAAATATTTGCAGCAGAAAGAATAATTTTAATCCCGATATAACAAACAAAGAGCGTTCCACAAATCGCAAGAATTTTTAAGACAACTGGAAATTGAGTTAATACACTTTGCAGGCCAAACGCCATAAAAATCAAAAGCAAAGTAAAACCAATGGTAGCGCCTGAAATATACGGAACCGATCTTTTTAAACCATGATTTAAGCTGGTCGATAAAATGACGGTATTAACAGGACCCGGGGTGATAGACATAGCAAAAGAAAAAAGAAACATCGAGGCAAACATTGTTATTGTCCTTATTCGAATAAATGGATAAACAGACAGATCTGTATGCTCATCTTATTGTATTGAATAAGAACTGTGCAACAATGTTTACATGCGAGTTATTTAATGATTTGCAAGAAATAGTTCACCAAGGCTTCTACTAATTGTTTCACAATCGCCTTTCTAGTTTCTTCATCAATACTTGGAACTTTTGATTCCATAGGTTCAGAAGACGTACTTTTTTGCTTTTTAAACTGATCTTGTAATGCGTGAATCTGATCTTTAGTTAAATCTTGTTCACACTGGCTTTCTCCATCCCAGTGCAAATAATCTAATTTCTGATTTGGCTTAACTTGGCTAGATGTTAATGGCAGACGATAAACATTACGTTTTTGTTGTTCGGTAAGTTGAGGAAATAGATTAATTCCCAACTTTTCTTCCAAATAACAAACACTCACGACCTTAACCTGCTGCGAGTTGTTATTTGGTGCATAGTAAGCGCCAATTGCACCCGTTTTAGGATAATAAACAGCTTTATATACGGCGCTTGGAACAATAACACCACGCCCTATCGTTTTGAGTCGTTGCCCTTCAAATATTGGTCCCGTCACAATATAGGCATCTTGCTTTTGCTTAGTAACCACAGCACGTGTAGCGTCTTCAAGCTTACGCCAAACTTCCTGATTATTTTTAGGGGCCTGCGGAACCATATTACTGAGCGAGAAGCTATCGTACTGCGAGTCTTTAGTTGGCATATCACCATTTGGAGACATGTGCCCACGGTCATAGCCTGAGCCACGATAATCGCTTAACAATGAACGGTGGCGCTCAGGAACACGTGTTTCTTCGTGGAAATTATCTTCACGTTTAATTTTAGTGCTTAAACGTTCAGGACTTAGATATTCAGCTGACCATAACGGCGTTTTAGACATACCCGAGTACAAAACATTGAAGCCATTAAAACACAGCGCATAACTGTCTTTTTTTAAACTTTCTTTATTTAGGGCAGGTGGAACTTCACGATAAAACTGATTTAGACAAGTCGAGTTAGTACTTAAAGGCGAAAACCATTGTGAAATTTTTTCACCACCAAAAGCGATGGCAAAGCTTCCTGCTGCCACTCCGGCAAGTACAATTTTGCCAAAATGCTCACTTAAAGAAAAATCACCGAAGATGCCTGAACTACTTTTTTTGCTTGCCATGTTTCTATCAATACCACTGTCCACACGCAGCTTAACAATCCTGCTTTTTTAAGTATATCGCTTATCTTTCAAATGGTTAAAACATGGTCATCTTTTTTGTAACTCCATTTCCCCTTACGTAACAATCTGTTGGGATTGTGAGGAACTTTCACTATTGAATTGGGTTAATTGCGTATCTTTCATTGAAAAGCCCTTATGCCTTATGACATGGTTAGCTCCACAAATTTGGATAAAAATATAAACGGAGTCCATTTAATGATCCATTCAAAGATTATTGGTATTGGCGTAATTGCTGGACTGTGCAGTATGGCAGCCCTAGCTGAACCTGCGGTCCAACCAGGTGAAACTTTAGAAAGTTTGTCTAAAGTAAAAGTCACTACAACCGTCAATGGCCAGCCTGGCTCTATTAGTGATTTAGTGAATAGTGGGAAAGTACAACCTGTTTCTGCTCCGCCAACAGGTGCAGCCCCTACGGGTGCTCCTATTCCAGCTGATGTACCTCCTGCTCCTCCAGCAGATGCACCACCAGCACCTCCAGCGGGCGGTGATATGGCTGCTCCAGCGCCACAAGACCCAAATACTCCACCGCCACCAGCCGACCCGAACCAGTCTGCGGACCCAATGGCAAAAGATGGTGCTTTACCAGCAGATGCACCAATGGCACAAGCTCAATAATCGGAGCCATAAAAAAACCAAGACTTATGTCTTGGTTTTTTTTACACATTGAACTTTTATATTTCGATTTGACTACCTAACTCCACCACTCGGTTGGTTGGAATTTGGTAGAAGTCACTCACCGGACTGGTATTACGCTGCATCGAAATAAACAGCTTTTCTCTCCATGGCGACATACCATCACCCACCGAGTGAACAATACGATCGCGCGAAATAAAGAAGCTGATATGCATTAAGTCGTATTCAAGACCTAACTGCTCATAAGCTTTCATGAGTGCTTTTGGCACATTCATTTCATCTTTAAAACCATAGAAAATTTTAATACGGTAGAAATGTTCAGCTAAAGCTTCTGTCGTAATACGTTCTTCTGGTGCAACGAAAGGTACATCTTCAATCACCACAGTGACCAGAATATTACGCTGATGCAGTACTTTGTTGTGCTTGATGTTATGCAACATGGCATGAGGTACAACGTTTGGTGTACCTGTCATAAACACGGCATCACCCGGTACCCAGTGCACGCTATTACCAATACTTTTCACAAACAAATCTAGCGATAACGTATCGTGTTCGAGCTTAGCAAAAGTGAGCTCACGACCACGTTTCCATGTCATTAAGATGGTCACTGCAATCGCACCAATTAATAATGGTACCCAACCGCCCGACAAGATTTTAAGTGAAGTTGCTGCGACTAAAACCGATTCTAAAATAAAGAATGGAATAATCAGTAACACCACTTTTGGCCAGCTCCATTTCCACGCCGAGTAGATAAAGATGGAAACCAAAATCGTGTCACACAGCATGGTTAAAGTTACAGCTAGACCATATGCACTTGCCAAGTTTGAGCTGGTTTTGAAAATCAAAATTAAGATAATAATTGCGATTAAAAGTAACCAGTTTAAGAACGGTACATAGATCTGACCTTCTTCAGACTCAGAGGTATGTTTAATACTTAAACGTGGTAAATAACCCAATTGAATCGCTTGGCGAGCAAGTGAAAACACCCCAGAAATTACAGCTTGAGAAGCAATCACAGTTGCCATGGTCGCCATAATAATCATTGGGTAAAGTGCCCACTGCGGAACCAATAAATAGAACGGGTTTTGAATCGCCGCTGGGTCTCTTAATAGTAAGGCACCCTGTCCTGCATAGTTTAAAACCAAGCACGGTAACACCACAAAGAACCATGCGAGACGAATTGGAACTGGTCCAAAATGTCCCATATCGGCATACAGTGCTTCACCACCAGTGACTGTTAAAACGACAGCACCCATAACAAAAAAGGTCATTACGGGGTGGTGATAGATAAACTGAATCGCCCAATGCGGACTAAACATGCCCAATACCACAGGAGTCTGAATGACGCTGTGAAGGCCCAATAATCCTAACGATAAGAACCACACCATCGTGATTGGACCAAAGAACTTGCCTACAAACGCAGTACCATGTTTTTGCACTAAAAACAGCGTGATGATAATGGCAATTGCAATTGGCATAATGAACGGGTCAAAAACATTGGTTGCAATAGACAACCCTTCGACCGCAGACAATACCGAAATGGCCGGGGTAATAATACCGTCACCAAAGAACAGTGATGCCCCAATAAAGCCAATGGCAATCATGTAGATTTTTTTGTTGTCGGCAATTTTTGCTTTACGCAAATTCAATGCGAGTAAGGCCATGATACCGCCTTCGCCATTGTTGTCTGCACGCATGACAATTGCGACATACTTGATGCTGATAATCAGCATTAAGCACCAAAAAATAATGGATAAAATTCCTAATACGTTTTCAGGCTGAATTCCCAAACCATGGGCAGCATGGAAGGACTCTTTCAAGGCATAGAGCGGACTCGTTCCGATGTCTCCAAAGACCACCCCAAGAGCTGCCAAAGCCGTGGCAGGCAAGGTCGCTTTTTTGGCCGTATTTTGCATTGTGTAATTAAACCAATAGATTTTTAGCGCAATCTTATCACCTCTATTATTTTTTTTCTGTAATGCTCGTCTTAAATCTTGGCAGAACCTGATTTTTTAGTTACTATCGCACGCCTTGGTGAGGTGTCCGAGTGGCTTAAGGAGCACGCCTGGAAAGTGTGTATACGTTTGCGCGTATCGAGGGTTCGAATCCCTCTCTCACCGCCAGAATTCAAATTTAAAGAAGCTTAAACTTAATCGGTTTAGGCTTTTTTTTATTGGCTCAAACATTAAAAATAGCCAAAGAAATATTGATAATTTTTATATCCATCACAACACCTAAATTTAAGTAAATATTTAAATTCAATGCAGAATCTTATTTCTTTAGCTAAAAAAAGCCTGCTCGAGCATAGTCACTTAAACCTGCCTTTTGCGGTCTATTCAGCTTACCAAGAGCAAAAAATCACAAACGTTCCGATTTCTAAGCCCTTACTGATTATTGTGTTAAGTGGATACAAAGAACTTGGAAAAACTGAAAATATTAAGTGTGATGCCGGTTCTTTTATTTTTTTAGCCAACAGCTCCAGCATTGATATGCGTAATATTCCAGATCAAGAAGAATATTTCGCTCTTCTTATCGAGTTTGATTTTGAAGATTTTAATGACTTGCCTCAAAATGCGGGTACTTCTCAAAACTATGTTCAAGGCCAGCTTAATTCTCTTTTAGAAAGTGCCCTACATCAGTTTATAGACTTCTCTTTAGTTGCCCCTCCTTCCGCATTTAAATTTAGAAAAAGGGAGCTTTTAGAACTTATTTATTATTCGGGTTATACCGACATTGCTAAACTCAACATGAATACAAGCTTGAGCGAAAAAGTTCAGGCTTTTATTTCTGATCATTTATCTACAGAACTCACCGCTGAATTTATCGCTGCTCAACTTTTTATGAGTTCGTCGACCCTACGAAGAAAACTGAAAAGTGAAGGAAACAGCATTCAGGACATTCGTAATAGAGTACGACTAGGCTATGGACTGCATCTTATTCAAACCACCAATAGCAGCATTGGAAATATTGCTTTTGAATGTGGCTATCAATCTCAATCTCGATTTACTGACCAATTTAAAAATTTGTTTGGAATTACCCCACGTGAGCTACGCAAAACAAAAATGCTCACTTAAGGCGAATTTATGGCAAATCTGCGTATAAAAAATTTTTAGAAGAGAACTTAAGATCTTTTGCACACTTAAAAAGGTTCTTAAGCAAGCAAATGAAAAAAGTAGCAGTAATTTTATCGGGTTGTGGTTATTTAGATGGTTCTGAAATTAGAGAATCTGTTTTAACCCTATTAGCTTTAGATACAGCCAATATTGAATATCAAATTTTTGCACCTGATGAGCCATTATTTCATGTTATTGACCATGCGAGTGGCGAAATAAACATGACTGAGCGGAGAAATATTTTACAAGAAGCGGCAAGAATTGCCCGAGGTGAAATTTCCTTACTCGATCAACTTAATGAAAATGAATTTGATGGCCTTCTTCTTCCAGGTGGATTCGGAGTCGCAAAAAATTTATCAACTTTTGCCTTTAAAGGAGCAGAAGCGAGAGTACATGGTACGGTAGCTTCAATTTTAAAAGCGTTTCATCAAAGCAAGAAACCTATTGGGGCAATTTGTATTTCGCCTGCACTCTTGGCACTTACGTTTGGAGAGTTACACCCAGCTATTACTTTAGGCTCTGACATTAACACGATTAAGGAAATTGAAAAAACGGGTTCAATTCACCATGTTTGTCAAACCTCAGAATGTGTAGTCGATAAACAAAATTTATTTGTTACTACACCTGCCTACATGGATGATCAAGCGAGTTTAAAAGATATATATCAAGGTATTACATGCTTAGTTAATGCCATGACAACTTTGACAAACTAAGGTATTTGATTAGGGATAGAAATTGCTATCCCTTTATTTGGTTGCGTTCTTTGTATAAATCTAATCAACGATAAGTAACTTCGCACCATTTAAGCTAAAAGACTGATGTGGCTCTGAATTGTCTCCGACTTGATAACTCATGCCTGACGTTAAAGTAAATGTTCGTCCGTCTTTCAATCTACTTTCTAGCTCACCTTCTAGGCAAAATAATATGTGTCCTTTTTCACACCAATGGTCAGCTAAGTAATTTGCTGAGTACTCGACAAGTCTCACTCTAATTTTATTTCCTTCTTCACCAAAAAATTGGGTTTTCCAATAAGCTTTTCCTGTTTCACCGCTATATTCAGTGACTTCAATTTCTTCCCAGTTTGTAATTTGAAATGGAAAAGGCGCGATATTCATAGTTTTTCCAGAGACGTATTATTGTATTTTAAACTTATAGACAAAATTGGTTTTTGCAAACGATTTAAAAATCTATTTCTTAAGGTCCACTACCTAACTCAGTAACAAGCCAATTAGATTTCGGATCTTTTTGTACAACAGTTACAAACACAATATAGGTTCCCGCAGGGTTACCAGCAAGATCTGCATGTACTGTTTTTATCTTTATTGTGAGTGAAATCATTTTATAAAATTGTTGGTAGTAATCAGGTCTATTTTTTGCTGAATCGTAACGAACTTTTAGCACTTCTAGAACTTTTGAATCTTTATAAATTTGGGGTATTTCAGCATTTCGAATATTTAAGTTCTCGTCTAACCAAACATATTTATATGCTGTAGCTGCGTCTCCATTAGAAAGTGAATTAAAAAAGGTAATAGCAACTCGACTCGCTTGTTCTTTTTCAAAGTTAGCCTTTTTCTCGTATGATTTAAAGGCTGCAAATAAACATAGTCCAGCAAGAAGTAGTCCGATAGCTATAAAGATTCTAGATTTTAACATTTGGCTTCCTTTCTAATTTTTAAAA
This sequence comes from Acinetobacter genomosp. 33YU, assembly GCF_001990725.1. Classification (NCBI taxonomy): domain Bacteria; kingdom Pseudomonadati; phylum Pseudomonadota; class Gammaproteobacteria; order Moraxellales; family Moraxellaceae; genus Acinetobacter; species Acinetobacter genomosp. 33YU. The sequence goes on from NZ_LFZQ01000009.1 coordinate 246,516, forward strand.
TGCCGTGTTAAGAAATAGTCTGATCAAAATTAATTTACAGAAAGGCCTAAATCATTTTGATTTAGGCCTTTTATTTTAAATAAAAATTAAAACGTTAGTTATTACCTAGATGCTTTGAAACATCTTTAGCAACTTGTATAGCAATATCATCCCATGCTTTATCTAACAAACCTGTTTGAGATGAACCACCAATTTTTGGATCGTTTAACTTAGAGTTAAATGTATTCGTCCATTTCTGGCCTTTATATTCAAATGTAGCAACTAAAGTTACATTTGCTACATCAATTGCTGGGGTAATATTGAACATACCAGCTGAGTATTCAAAGCCAGATCTAGCTTTTTCAACAGTAATCGTTAATGGACTTCCATTTGGTGATAATTTTGCTATCTGAGCAATTGCTTCTTCTATACGACTTGATAGAGCTACTCCTGTAGGAATACGTGTTCTAGAGCCTCCCCCTACAAAACCATCTGAACCTTGAATATCAATACGTTGAGGAAAGGTATCTGGATTCCATTTGATATAGACAGTATCTTGCATCTTTGGAAGAGCTGATAATTCTGAAACAGACGTATAGTTTAGACGATTGTTAAAAGGTAAATTAACTGCACAACCTGTTAATGTAGTTACTAATATTAATGTACTTAAACTGAGTAGTTTTTTCATACTTTGACTCTCATGTAGTTTTAAAAAATAAAAATTGGTTATCTCGAATTAACTTAATCCAAATCGAACACTTCTAATGACTCTACATAAGGCAAAATAAGATATTCATGATCAGATAAATGCTGTTCTAACTGGTGATGCGTTGTTTGATTGAATTGATAAAAGTTGCTCAAATCATTAAGTAATTGAGGCGTTTTATTTGCATCAAATTTTGGTGTTTTCATAAAGAATAATAAGCTTGCCCCTAAACCCACATACTCTAAGCCATAGTTCTGATCTAAATACTCAATCAAGCTAAAAGACTCAAAAGGGTTCAAATCACAACTAAAATATCCATTGAGGCAGGCTGCAAATTTTTGAGTTTCAGTTGGACTATTGACTAACTTTACTTGAATAACATCATCTAAAATTTTGTCGGGTTCAGCATTAATCTGTAGCAGGATTTCTTGATCTTCATCGCTATAGTTAAGTTTTTTAGGCAAGTTATTAAAGTCTATATAATTTTCTGGCTTCAATAACTGTTCAATATGATATTGAAGTTCTAAAGGTCGAGTATTTTCCCAACTTGCTGCACTGTCATCTTCAACGAATTCTGTGGTATCAAAATAAAGCCCATCTCCCATTGAAGCATGCATGGAGGTGTATTCACATTGCCCAATATCTTCTAAAAGTAATAATACTTTTTTAGGTAAATGCTTATGCTTAATTTCTGAATATAAGTTAGCAACATCGTTCCATGAGTTTATTTCACTGATTGTTGCGTAGCATATTAATTCATGAGCATCGTCAGTTATAAGGGTGTTTTCTTTTTCTTTAATATCAAGAATAGTCATAAATTTTTAAATTTAATCTATATTTAGCGGACATTTATATCATAAATAAATTGTATATTTAACTTAAAACCTTAATGTAATTTTTTAAAAATCTTCTATATAAGAAGCCTAAACTCTCAAGTTTAGGCCTCCTTTTTAAGCTTACTCAGACAACGCTAATAACTTCTGAACATACTGAACCGCATTATCCGCTATGTCTTGTTGAGTCGGCACATCGTCATCTTCTGATGGGTTTGTATCTATACCATAGAATGCATGAAGTGGTTGATAGTCTGCCCCAACATATAAAGCTGTTAGCTTAAATGGAGTAAAAATTTGCTCTAAAGAAAGGTTATATCCACCATACTCTGAATAAACTTTTTCTTGCACACCCGCAGATAAAGCCAACATAAACTTTTTATTTTTAAGTTTGTCACCTGTTGAACCATACCCCCACCCATAAGTCACAACTTCATCAATCCATTTTTTCAATAGCGGTGGGCAGTTAAACCAATACACTGGAAATTGAAATACTAAATTTTCGTGTTCTTCGACTAGTGCTTGCTCTTTGGCAACATCAATCACCCCGTCTGGATAGGCTTGATAAATTTGGTGAACCGTAAATTGGTCTGGGTGTTTTTCTAGTTCTTCTACCCATCTTTTATTTACAACAGACTGATCTATGTGAGGATGGGTAACAATGACTAATGTCTTTTTCATTATGAAAACACTTTTATCGGAAAGTTGATAAATCGATTATAGAAGTGTGCTTTCCTAAATATAAGTACGGTAATTTATGTTATATACTATACTAAAAGATAGTTTAGATTTTAAAAATGACTGAGTGCATTCCTTCATATACACCATTAGAAGATACGGGTTTTGGCTACACCCTTTCTTTGATTAATGGCAAATATAAAATGATTATTATGTATTGGCTGTATGAAAAAAATGTTATGCGTTTTAATGAGATGCAACGCTGCATTGGCAATATTTCGTTTAGAACACTCAGCAATACACTTAAAGAATTGGAAAGAGATGGACTGATTACACGCAAGGAATATCCTCAAATTCCGCCAAAAGTTGAGTATCGCCTTTCAGAAAAAGGGAAATCTTTAATTCCTTTGTTAGATATGATGTGCCAATGGGGCGAGCAAAATAAGCCGTCTTAGTTTTATAGACTTGAAGTGATACTAATTATGAGAAATGAATTAAGAGAAATTTTTATTAAGGGATGCGACGAGAAAATTGAGAAGAAAGGAGACAATGTCGGTCTGTCTTTTTATGCTTTTTTTAAAAATAAGAATGATAACCCTGAGTTACTGATGGAAGCAGCGCATTGGTGGATTATGGAGCATAAGCTAGATCACTTCGAGAAGGCGGTTAAGATTAAAGAGCTGGTCTTAAGTGAGCAGTAATTAGAATTATTTGAAAAAGGCTTAAATTTAAATAATTTAAGCCTTCTAAATATTGGTTATTTAACTTTATGAATCATCCGTTACTTGTTCTACAACAATTTTCGTCAATAAAGACTCAAGCATATGTCTTACCTCTGATGGGTTTTCTTCATTCTCAATATTTTCTTTCACTCTAGATTCTAATATTTCACTTCTTAAACTTACTTCATCAAGTAATTCCGTTAGCCATTCGATTTGCTCCCATTCTTTAGAATCCATCCAAAGGTTTAATTTGTTAATAATGTATTGAACATCAATATCACTTATATCTGTCCAGAATTCTGATACATATTGAACACTTTCACTTGACCATTGAATTGAATTGTTCTCAAAGAAAATCTTTTTTAAACTTCCGTAAACATTTTGCTTATCAAGAATTTTTCGCTCAATTACATGAAACAATGCCCACACTTTATCTTGATGAACATCTTTATTAAGCATACTAAAAGCTAGCCAATCAGCAAAAGCTTCTGAAAACTTATGATCTAAATTTAAATCATGCTCAAATAAATTGAGTAGTTTTTTATCTTCTCTTAAATCTTCCTTCCATAAAGCAGTAGAAATATTTTTAATCACATATAATATTTTTTGTTTAACATCATTTGTTCCAAAACTCAGCAACAATTTAAAACACTCAGCATAAACAATTGGACTTTCTTGAAAGTTAGTCAGCTGATTATCAATTAAAGAATTATTACATAAACTTTCAATGTAATTCTTCTTAAACTCTTCATCTTTAATATTTTCACAGACCTCATCAATAAATCTAAAATCATCACTATTTGATGTAAAGGCTACATCTATATAATTTTTAGCCAAAATATACTGGGCTAATTTATTATCACTATCTCTTGCCATACGATTAATTAATTTTAAATTTGAATTTTTCCCAAAAAATTCTACTGTTTCTTTTAACTTTTGATCATCCCCAGAAGACCAATATTCTTTAATTTCAGTTCTAATTAGATCTGTAGTTGTTATTATTTCATCATCATATACTAACGCTAAAAGATATTTTAGGGATGGGATTAAATTTAAATCCTCTTGTTGAACTGTCTGTAAAAATATTGAAGATTTTATTGAGTCTTTTAACTTTTTATTATCAAATTTACATATAAGCAAATAATTAAGTTCGTATAGTTTATCAATATTTAAACTTCTTTGTTGATAATTTAAAGAACCTAGTAAGTTTGACATTTTTTCCATGAAGTTATGCCATTTACTCGCTTCTGTAACAATATTTAAAGATGATATCAACAAACTGAAATCTTCACTCAACAATTGGGTAGGATTATTAAAAATAGTTTCTCGCCAATTATCAAATTCAGTTGAGTTTGGAAGAATTTCAGGAAAAATCAAATTAGACTCATTAACTAATTTAATCCATCTAGACCAATTTTCTTTATTTAATTTGTTATAAGTTACTGGATTAATTGGTTTATTATAGGAAATCAATAAATCTAAAAGCTTCCTCAACTCAACAATTGTATATTTACTTAGTGTATCTATCTCACCAATAACATGGCTACAAAGTTTTTTTACAAAAATTTTTAACCACTCCGTGTCTGCATCTTCCTTTCCTAAACTACTAATTAAACTATTCAGAGTATCAGCATAACCCCAACCATTATTTAACTTCCATTCTTTCTCTGAAGTTCCTGTCCAAATACTGAATATTGTTCTTAAATCATTTTTGATATCATAATCACTTAATTCAGAAGTAACATAATCTGTAAGATTATTTATTTCACCATCCTCAAAAGTGCTATATTTTAAAAAAATATTTGTTTTTATATTATCCCAATATAACCAAAAAACGACTTTATGTTTTTCAACAATTTCTTTTAATTTTCCTTTATTTTTCTCAATATCTTCAAAACACTTTTCAATCATATTTTTAAGTAGTATTTCTGTCCCTCTTTCTGTACTTACACCGAATAGTAAACCGGCAATTTCATAGATTAGATTCAAATCATTATTAAACTTATAAATTTGTGATGATGAGTTTAGTAATTCATTTAACAGCATTTTCTCTGAAAGGTTTAATCTTTCATATGAATATAATGCCAATGCTTTCGGTGAAACAGAGTCTTTCCATTTATAACCATTCATCCCTACTTGGTTAACCCATGATCTAATTTGACGAGGTGTAGGAATAATATTCTTTGAAGTTAAAACTTTAGAATATTCTTCTTTAATTTCTAATTTTTTTTCTTTACTCCAGCCAATTAAAGCTTGATTAATACACTGTTCACAATAATTTAACCACCCTGAACTAATTGGCTGCGGGACTTCAACACGAACTTGAAAACATTTATCTAAAAATGAACTAGCAATTCCATCATCATTAGATTCATTTTTTCCTTTTGACCAAATAGCGGAGAAACCCTCTTTATCATAAGGTACTACAAATATTATTTTATTATTTTGAGTACTGTTTGTAGTTAATGATCTACCTTGAAAAAACGTTTGCAAGGTAGACCAAACACTTTTTGCCTGCTCTGGGTCTACTCTATCTAAATTGTCAATTACAATAATAACTTGCTTATAATTGTATGATTTAAATGCAATATTTATGATTTCATCGAAATATTTTTGAAATTCGATAGAGGTTTTCTCTCCATATTCTGTTGTTTCTTGCTTTATAACCTCAGTTGATTCTTTTGTAAAAAAATCCCAATTTTTTTTCTTACCTATTAAAAATCCTTTCTGTTCAGGAATTTGATCTTCCCCCATGAAAAACCAATGTACCATAACTAATATAGGAGCTAAAACTAATATTAAACTAAAGCAAAACATCCAATTAATAGTGTTATGAAATAAAAACAATCCCAAGTCTTCAACCTTTACAGTTCTTATTAAAACAGTACCTAAAGGGACGATCATCGCGCTAAAAGCTAAGCGTTTACCTAAGGGAGAAACAGTTTTATGTACTGTGGTATCAGTGGTTTTAACTCTTCCAATAATTTCTTTATGAGTTTTATCTAAAGGTTGATTATCCGAATTTTCTAATTTTATATTTTCAATGAGTGACTCTAAAAAAATTTTTCTTAATGGGTCATCCTTATGAGCCCATGCATCAAACAAGAAAAATAATGTTTTCTGATTCTTATCTTGTTGTAATTTTTGATTGAACATATTTATTACAGTGGATTTTCCTGCTCCCCAAGCACCTTCTAATCCTATAGTAATATTTTTTTCGGAAGCACTAATTACTTTAAATAAAGTATCAGCTGATTTTTCATGGGTTTTATCTGTAAATAAGTCGTCCCTAGATACTTCGTCAGTTAGTATTTTAAAATCAAAATTCATTTTTTTCCTTCAATATTTTTTAAGCTTATTTAAAGTCTATATGATCAAATTCTACTCAAATAATTTATTATATTAAATAGTCTTTATAATTTTATATTAATTTAAAACTTGTTGAACTATTGATATAGCTAACCACTATTAAACTTTAAAAATAGGCCCAACTCCTGTCGGGCCTTCCCCCTATCAAACCCTCTCTAAAAAATACTCAAGCAAAGCATCTCTTTCCCTTTCTTCATCTGAACTTAACAGACCCAGAATTGTGCCATCAATCATAAATACAAATATTTCCGCTTCTGCATAGGAAACTGTTTTTTTGGTTTCCATGAGCAAACAGAAAATTTCATTTTTAAGCCATCGCCTATATCTGAGTGCGGTTTGGTACGCATTTGGATAAAGCTTTTTAATTTCAAAAATCGCCTTAAACAACAGGTAATACGTGCTTTTTAAGTCAGCATGTAAAAGATAAATTTGCCTGAGTTGATCGGACAAATCTGCATTTTGATAAAACTCACTCACCACACTCACTTTGTCTTGTAACTGCTCTTTTTGCGTGACCAAACATCTTTCAATAAATCTTTCTTTAGAGTGAAAGTAGTTGTAAAAGGTGCCTTTATTCATTTGAGATTCGGCAATAATTTGGTCTACCCCGACCTTATTAAAGCCATATTGTTTAAATAAATCTGTTGCTGTATCAATCATGTGTAATGCTTTACGTGAAGCGTCTAAATTTTTCATGTATACCGCTTAAAATAATTTTTTGTTGTAAATAAATGAGATAGAAGTTCCGTGACTCTTAAATTGAGCGCTAAATACAGGCATGCAGAAGCCGCACAAAATGGTGTGCTCGCCTATCTCGGGTTTTATTGTTGCTATGTTTTTTTAGTCGTAATGACCTATGGCTTAAAACCTAGAGTCGGTTAAACCGTTTTAAAGACCAGTTGAGTATAGAGTCAAAGATTTTGGCAAAGGTTGCCAATGAGAGAGATGAGATAGTACGCATAACGGCGGACTCCTTGTTTTTTTAAAAAGAAATCCTACCAATCACTGCTAAATGATGGTGGCAGGACGAAAGAAGGTTAGCAGACTGGAAAACAAAGAAACCAGCACACCCGAAGGTGTCCCCCTTCCGCCCTACCGTAGAGAAAAAGGGGGCGAACGAGTTCACGACATACAAAACTAAGTTTTGCATATCGGCTTTGTTTAAAACAGGGTCTGCTAAAACCCACTGGCAATGTGGCCAGCAGGCAAAGGATAATCCGCGAGTTTTGGAGTGTCAATGTGATATTGGCTATTCATTTATAAAGATTATTTTTATTTTTCATTGGCCTAGTGATTTAAGAATATATTTTCTTAAAGTTTAGTTTGTCTGCTTATTTCATTATTAATTTACCGTTCATTTTCAAACCTGTTTAAATGAACAGATTGATCCCGCTATAAATAAAAGCTACAGTAAATAAAGTTTGAATTTTATAACTTTAAATAAATTGATAACACATGCAGGCAGAAACATGGAAACCATACATGATTTTTATCGCCGCTTTTCTTTAACCAGAGATAGCGATTACTCGGTTCCATCAACGTCGTTTGGACATTTTAACGTGTTCCAACGCGATGCCTGCTCGTTCCTCACGCCTTATAGCCGCCGCGATTATTATAAAATTTCACTGGTTTTAGGCACAGGTGAACTTCACTATGCCAACCGCTGGATACGAGTCGACCGCCCTGCTTTATTGTTTTCAAACCCGATGGTGCCCTATGCATGGGAAATTAATTCGCCTGAACAGGCAGGCTGGTTTTGTCTATTTACCGAAGAGTTTGTAAATCAAGAATCTAGACAAAGCTTTTTAAAAGACTCACCGCTATTTAAAGTCGACGGCGACCCGTTATATTTTTTAAACGACCAACAGGTTGATGAAATTTCATTTATTTTCAAAAAGATGATGAATGATATAAGTTCAGACTATATTCATAAATACAACGTTTTAAGAAACTATTTGCACCTACTTGTGCATGAAGCCATGAAAATGCAACCGACCCAACAGTTTGAAAAACATAGCAATGCTGCGGTTCGGATTTGTCATTTATTCTTTGAGTTGTTAGAGCGCCAGTTCCCCATCGACTCGCCCCATTTTCAGCTTAAACTCAAAACTGCAAATGACTATGCCTATGGTCTGTCGGTGCATGTGAACCATTTAAACCGAGCTGTAAAAGAAGCCACAGGTAAAACTACGTCTGAGCATATTAGCTCGCGTATTACGCAAGAAGCCAAAGCGCTGCTACAACACACCAGTTGGAATATTTCCGAAATTGCCTATAGCTTAGGTTTTGAATATTCAGCATATTTCACCAACTTCTTTAAGAAAAATACTGGCTTTTCGCCTAAAAAATTCCGCGAAGACTGTGTAGCCTAAAAACAGATTGTTTGAATTTTATAATTATTGGTTTGAATGTTATACGTCAGTTTGAGCCAAAGCATTTTATAGTTTTTCTACTCAAGTGATTTTGCAAAAAGAGTGTGAAAAATGAAATATAGAACTTTAGGACAAACAGGCGAAAAAGTATCAGCACTTGGTTTAGGTTGCATGGGAATGAGCTTTGCCTATGGTGCATCAGACGACACACAAAGCATTGCCACTCTAGAAAAGGCATTAGACCTCGGCATTAACTTTTGGGACACCGCCGACATGTACGGCAACGGCGCAAACGAAGTTTTGCTCTCAAAAGTTTTAGAAAAACATCGCGACAAAGTGTTCTTGGCGACCAAATTTGGCTTCCGTTATAAAGAAGACAACCTTAACCCACAAAACTCTTTAGAGTCTTATATCGACGGTTCTCCAGAGTGGATTAAAGTTGCGGTCGAAAATAGCTTAAAACGCTTAAATACAGACGTAATTGATTTGTATTATGCGCATCGCATTGATCCAAGCGTACCAGTTGAAGACACCATTGGCGCAATGGCTGACTTGGTGCAACAAGGTAAAGTTCGCTACCTAGGACTCAGTGAAGCGTCGGCTGAAACTATTCGTAAAGCACATGCAATTCACCCGATTGCAGCGGTACAACATGAATACTCGCTACTTACCCGTGAGTTCGAGCAAACCCATTTGCAAACCATTCGCGAGTTAGGCATTAGCCTTGTGCCGTATTCACCGCTGTCGCGTGGTTTAATCACCAATACGCTTGATGTGAACAACTTAGACGAAAGTGATTTCCGTCGCCAGTTACCACGCTACCAAGGCGATAACTGGAAAAATAACCAAAGCTTGGCGCAAGCATTTAGCGAGTTTGCTCAAAGCAAAAATGCGACAGCGGCTCAACTGGCTTTAGCTTGGATTTTGGCGCAAGGTGACGACATTATTCCAATTCCGGGTACGCGTAAAATCGAACGCCTTGTGGAAAATGCGGGTGCTGTAGACCTTCATTTAACAGCAGCAGATTTGGCAGAAATTCAAGCGATTATCGCGAGATACCCAAACATGGGCGCGCGTTATAACGCTCAGCAACTTGCTGCGGTCAACCACTAAAATATAAGCCATAAAAAAGTCCGACTCAGTGTCGGACTTTTTTAGTTTAGTCTTTGCTATATGTGCCTTGTTGGCGTCCACCGTCCCAGATCGCGTCTAAAGATTTATCTGAAATCGTTAGGCTTTCAGGGAAAATACTTAAACCCTTTTTAAATTTAGCTTCTGGCTTTAAACCAATACAGTCGCCGTTTTTCCACCATGTACCTTCGGCATATTGGTCTAATGCACCCACAGCAAGCATCCATTTAAACTTGCCGTCTGGCTGAAGTAAAAGTTCCGAACCAACTTCCATCACGCCATGTAAATAATAGTGCCCACTCCACGCCTCATCGGCTTTTTGAAATTTCACCTCTTTACATGTTGTATTTGCTACATCTGCATAAACCTGAGCAGACAAAATAACCGTCGAAAGAAGTAGTAAACGTGCAAATATGTTTTTCATTATTTAGTTCCTAAAAAATTAATCTTATGATTTTTCGCTACTCATATTTTTGAATTTATTCCAGTTTGTACATGCAGCTATCCCATATATGAATAGAGCAAACCAGCTATACCAATACATAATAGAATGATAAAAGTTATATTTTCTGTCTCAGACTTATTTTTACGCTTTTTACCGTATAGCCCAACAATTACTGCAATTATAATTACTAAGATACTGACGAGCATTACAATGCCCATCATAATTCCATGGCCAATATTTGCCGAACTTAACATTCAAGTTTCCTTTTAAATCTTAAAAAATAAAACTAAGGAATTTATTATTTTCCAGACTCAACTTTTAAATAGGTGCCATCCGCATAAACGTTATGTCCAAAGCCACAACCCGAGTTGCCCTCGTTTTGTTTAACTTGAATGTAATTGCCTAATTTCGCACTCGTTTTAAAATCGAGCTGAATGCGGCAGTCTTCGTCTTTATAAATAGTTTGTTTGGCATTGGTCGGCATTTTGGTATCGAACTGCCCCATGTTCGGGCCATAAATTAAGCTTCTAAGTCCCATATAAACACCCGAATAGCCAATTGCATACTGGCCCTGCTTACGACTTACCGTAATGTGATCCCACTCGCCAAAACCCGAGTAACGCACATACTCACCAGACAGGTCATTTGACGCTTTAGGGGCTGGTAACTGCTGAAGGTTAAACAGGCTCGATTTTGATTTTTCATCGAGCATAAACCATGCTCTCGCCCAAAGTGGCTGACCCAGTTTGGCATAGGCTAAGCCCACGTTATTGTTAGCAACTTCAATATCACGGTCGGTAAATTTAACTGTGGTTTCATCTTCATTGGCTTTACAAAAAGCAGTCCAAGAGGCTTGGCTTTGGAAGTTTTCGAGCGCTTTTTTATACTGTTTTTGGTCGTAATTTTTCTTACCTAAGCTCGCGTATTGCTTCACTTTATTACAGCCTTGTTGTAATTCTTGTTCAAAAGAAAGCTCTGCATGTGTGACCGCAAAAGCCGAAAGTGTAAGAACCGCGCAACCTGAAATAATAGATTTAATCATTTTTAAAATTCTTTAATAATTAACTAATTATATAATATGAGTAAGTTTTATAAATCACAATTATTTGAAACAAAAGTCCCTTACAATGCTCGTTAACTTAGATTATTTCGTCATGTCATATAAGTCGACTAACTCGTTGCGTAAAGTAATAAGTGGAGTTTTCCCACTACCGACTCACCTGCTTACTTCTAAAAAGACCAACTCGCCCTTAGATTCAACAAATTCAAGATGAATCGCCTGATTATTAGTTTTAAAACTTGCAGATATTTAAAGTAAGGCATCCTTCTTTTTCTTATTACAGCCCAACAAATTGTCTTCAATTTTAGTACCCAGAATATTTAACTCACTTTGAATATGCATCGCAGCTTCACCGCCTTTGAATTATTACCATAATATTAAAAACTATTTAGCTACATTTAATATAACCATTAGCAAAACTTTAAATAAAAATGTGATCTTTAAATATAGTCCACAAAATATGAAAACTCTTATTTTTTAGAAATTCTAATTAAAACAAGACCATCAACTATATAATCTCAAAAAAATTAATTAACAATTAAATAACAATTATTTTTTTCAAAATCAAATAACTTTAAATTAATATCCAATGCCATTATAATCTCAATAATTTTAAATTCATGGAAAAAAAGAAATTTGACAAGGCTATATTGCAAAACATAAAAAAGCTATATAGCTATGATAATTGGCATGGCCCCCTTGCCTTAATTACTGACTATTTAATTATCATTATTTTTATTCTGTTAAGTGAATATTCTTCTTGGTTTTTACCAATAACTATTTTAGTGATTGGTAGTAGACAAAGAGCTTTAGCAACAATTTTACATGAGGCCTCTCATTCAGCATTAACTAAAAATAAAAAATTTGGAAAAATATTAGGAACTTACCTTTCAGGATATTTAATTTTCCAAAGTTGGGATAGTTATTTTAAATCACATGTGAAAGATCATCACATTAAACTTGGTAGTGATGCAGATCCAGATTTTAATTATTATAAAAAATCTGGAATATTTAAAAATTATTCAAAGTCATCTTATTTATGGAAGTTCTTTTGGTCAAAATTATTATTTTTAAATATTAAATCCAGTTTAGTTTATCTTATTAAACATCGATTAATGAGTGCATCAAATAAAATTGAATTTATTAAAATGTTATTGACAAATCTAGCTTTTATTAGCATCGGTTCATTTTTCTTTGGATATAAATTCTATCTTCTTTATTGGCTATTGCCTTATTTAACTACCTTTCAATTAATTACTTGGTTTATTGAGCTTGCAGAACATTATCCAATGATTAAATCTGCACAAGTTAATATTAATGCTAGTAGAAATCGATTCAGCCACCCGATTGAACATTTTTTAACTGGTATGCATGGTGAAAACTACCATCTAATCCATCATTTATTTCCTGCTATTCCTTTCTGGAGACTTAAAGAGGCACATAAAGTTTTATTAGAAGACAAAGAGTATCGAGCTTTAAATAATGATTTTGGCGGAATATTTTTTTCCACAAATAATGTAGACTCTATGTGGTTTAAGATTTGGAAGAATTATAAGAGTGAATAATCTTGTTATTGGAACCCTATTTGCACTTTGTGCAGCAGCTTTAAATGCATCTATTGGTGTCATTAGTAAATTACTCATGCACAGTGGTTTAAACCCACAAGATATTGCCTTTTTAAAAACCATTATTGCCTTTTTCTTTTTAAGTGTTTTTTTATTTAAAGTGCCTGTGAGCCAAAAGATTGCCTACATTAGCAGCACGCCAAGCAAGCTCAGTGTTTTTACTCAAATTGCCATCTGTGCCTTTTTAGGAATTTTCTCGCTATTCTTTTTTGAAACCATTGCCTATAACCACGGTGCTGCGGCCAATGTAGTGGTGGTACTCATGGCTTCGGCTGCTATTTCTGCCCTATTTTTTGGTCGATTCATTTTAAAAGAAAGCATCTATATTCACTCTCTTATTGGAACATTATTAGCAGTTGCGGGTATTAGTATCATTTCGTGGAAAGGTGAAAATAGCCTTTTAATGCTGATCAATGCCTCAATTGCCGGCACGGGTTATGGCCTATTTTCGGTTTTAGTTAAAAGGTTCAAATTAAACGGCGGACTGTTTCTAACTAAGTATTTATTGCTCTTTGGCAGCGTTTATCTTGCCGTTCCGTTTTTAATAAACTTGCATAGTATTCATTTTAATACTGACATTGTTTTAGGTTTGATTGGTTTAGCTGTTCTGCCAACCATACTTGGCTTTTTCTGTACCACCAAAGCGTTGTCTTATATGAGTGCCGCAAAGGTACAAGTCACCGAGCTTTCCGAACCTATTTTTGCAGCGCTTATGGCTTGGGTTTTCATTCATGAACAACCGACTTTGTCGTTTTTATATGGTGCAATTTTCATTATTTCAGGCATCTTTTTAATGAATAAAGCGCCGAAATCAAACTAGCCAATTTCATCTATTTCGTTGGTGTGGTGGCAAGCCACTTGCACCACACTGGCAAAGTTAATCGCCATTTGTGAAGGGGCATGTTTTTTATAAGCAAGCCCTAAACCCACCGTAGGTACAGGCGCTTTTAAAGAACGATACGCGACACCTTGTATTTGCAATTGTTTAGTCGACTCAGGTACCAAAGACACCCCTAAATTTGCAGACACCAACGATAAAATAGACACAATTTGCGGGGCGTTTTGTCCAATTTTAGGTTCAAAACCACGCTCATGACAGGCTTGTTTAATCGCATCAAAAAGCCCTGCGCTAATGGATGGTGGCGAGACAATAAAATCAAGCTCTCGCAGTGTGGTTAAATCAATTTCTTGCGTTGAATCATCTAAACTCAAAGACTCGGAAGGCAAAGCCGCAATGAGTGGTTCTGCTAATAATTCTTGAAGAATGAGACTATCTGGAATATTACGGGGTGAGCGAATGATTGCCACATCTAAACGGTCTTCAAGCAATAGGTCGATGAGCAACAAGGTATTAGCTTCTTCAAGCTTTAAATCTACTTTCGGATATTGCTGCTGAAAATAGCGAACACATTTAGGAATGAGAGGATTCAGCATTGAAGTGCCTGTAAACCCTAATCGTAGTTGACCGACTTCGCCATTTGCTACTTGTTTAACAAGGTTTGCTGCATCTTCTACGCGCTGCTGTACTGGCTGTATCGCATTTAAAAAGGCAAGCCCAGCTTCGGTCAGCTCCACTCCATGTGGCGAACGAATAAATAAATCTGCGCCTAATTCTTCTTCTAAGTCGCGGATTTGCATGCTTAAAGGCGGCTGGCTCATGTTTAAACGCTGCGCAGCTCTGGTAAAATTTTTTTCTTCTGCTACTGCTAAAAAGTAGCGTATATGTCTGAGTTCCATTGCTATACATAAAACATATTACGACCTATTGTTAAATATATTAGAAAAATACCCTCTAAATTGCTAATTTTAATTCATCGAATTTTCTCGATGCAGCATTCCCCAAAGCACTGCTCTTTCTTTCTGTCATGGTCATGATATGAGTTCTTCATCTACACCCAGCACTTTAAACACAGAAGCGACTTCTCTGCTTTCACGTGAGTGGATTCATAAAGGTACTAAAGCCTATAAGCATGCAGGTTTCGCTTTGTTCCTTGTAGGTTTTGCCAGTTTCTCTCTCATTTATTGTGTACAGCCGCTGTTGCCTGCCTTTAGCCAAAGCTTCCAGATTAGCCCTGCGAGTAGCTCTTTGGCACTATCATTAACGACTGCCTTTTTAGCCATTTCGATTGTGCTATCAAGCGCGTTTTCACAAGCGATTGGCCGTCGCGGTGTAATCTTTACATCTATGCTGTGTGCAGCAATTTTAAATATTGTCTCAATGTTTACCCCAAACTGGCACAGTTTGCTGATGGCACGTGCATTAGAAGGTTTGCTGCTCGGTGGTGTACCCGCAGTGACAATGGCTTGGATTGCCGAAGAAATTGCACCTGAACACCTCGGTAAAACTATGGGTTTATATATTGCAGGGACAGCCTTTGGCGGCATGATGGGCCGTGTCGGCATGGGCATCTTGATTGAATATTTTTCTTGGCGCACCGCTTTAGGTTTGCTGGGCGCAATCTGTTTTATTTGCTCAATTGCCTTTTTAAGCTTACTCCCTGCTTCGCGTAATTTTGTACAGAAAAAAGGGCTGAATTTAGGCTTTCACATGCAAATGTGGCGTACGCACTTAAGCAATACTAAATTATTACGCCTGTTTGCCATTGGTTTCTTGCTCACCAGTGTGTTTGTGACCTTATTTAACTACGCGACTTTCCGTTTAAGCGGCGCGCCTTATTCACTGAGCCAAACACAAATTAGCCTTATTTTCTTGTCGTATAGCTTTGGTATGGTGTCTTCGTCGTTAGCAGGTAGCTTAGCCGATCGCTTTGGTAAAAAAACCATGATGATGAGTGGCTTTGCGCTCATGATTGTGGGTAGCCTCATGACCCTACTCAGCTCTCTTTTTGGCATTATTATTGGGATTGCCTTTATTACCACTGGCTTCTTTATTACCCACTCGCTTACCAGTAGTTCAGTCGGCGCTGAAAGCAAACAAGCCAAAGCCCATGCAAGTTCACTCTACTTGCTGTTTTACTATATGGGTTCAAGTATTGTCGGTTCGGCAGGTGGTTGGTTCTGGTTACACGGTGGCTGGAGTGCGATTGTCGGTTTAACCGTGGTCTTGTCATTATTGGGAATATTTTTAGTAATTTATACAAAACACGCAAAAGCACATTAATGAGTAATTTAAAGGAAAACCACATGTCGAGTTTATTTGTTTATGGCACTTTAGGTCCTGGCCGTCCTAATGCCCATATACTTGAAAATATTGGCGGACAATGGTCGGAAGGCTGGGTAAACGGAACCCTACGTCATGAAGGTTGGGGAGCAGATTTAGGCTATCCGGGAATTGTACTCGATGATAGTGCTAACCAAGTGCAAGGTTTTGTTTTTAGCTCGGAACATCTGGATGCAAACTGGAAATTACTGGATGACTTTGAAGGCGAAGAGTACGAAAGAGTACCTGTTCGCGTCAATTTAAATAGTGGTGAACATGTTGATTCTTTTATTTATATGTTGAAACCTTAGACCATTTTTAAAGCTCAAACGCATAAGCGCTTAAAAATTGATAGAAAAAATTCAAATGCTCATTTTTTGGCTTGTATTTTTTTTAAGAAACTGTAAAATTCACTCCACATTGCCGGCATAGCTCAGTTGGTAGAGCAACTGACTTGTAATCAGTAGGTCCACAGTTCGAATCCGTGTGCCGGCACCATCATTAAACCTCATGAATATTTGATTTATGGGGTTTTTTGTTGTCTGTAGGTTTTAAAATACACCATTTATAATTATTTTCCCCAATTCTTTAATCAGTTCTTTTGCTGTTGTTATATTTTGAGACCTAGTATGTCCATCATATTTGGAAGGTATATATTTTCCAAAATATTATTACAAACCTGAGCTTCAAAATGATTTTATTAAACGAATTTATTTCCTCCAAAACACAAATCTTACTTTCTTAATTTTTTTAAAAAATAGATTTAAAAATAAGAAATATTAACAAGATACGATTATAATGCGCCCCCAAATAAGGTCATGATAATAAGCCCTATTTTATAAACATTCATTCATTACTACATTCAACGGGGAAAAGATGAAACTACGTTTTGTTTTGCCTACTTTATTTATAATGTTGCCTTTTACAGTACAAGCTCAAAACACGAGTTCTGCGGCTCAAGCAGAAAACATTGTAAAATCACCAGTCTGCGTACTTGAGACTCTACCTTCTGCTGACCACTATAAGTCTCTTAAACGCATTAAAGTCGCAAAAGGAATATATGGCGGCTATGAAGAAATAAAACCTAAATTAGCAAACGCAGCACGTAAATATGGTGCAGATGTAGTGATTGATTATGAGCAGAGACAAAGATTTGGTTTCTGGCCATGGCGTATTGTTCGTCCAGTACTTACAGGTATTGCAGTAAAATGGAATACACCATTTGATTGTGCTGCCTTAGGCGGAAAAGAAATTCGTTAATAAGAAATGAAAAAAAGCCCAACATCCTGTTGGGCTTTTTTCGTATTTCGTTACTAGGTCTACATCCTGTAATACCTCACGTCCTGATGCTTAAACTTATTATTGTTGTTTTACGTTTTGGAACTTCCTGTTCCTGATGAGTTCATCATAGGTAATTCATGAAGTCATAGAAAGACGTCAATTTCCTGAATGGACGTAGGAAAAAGCGTACATAGTGCTTTTAAATTTAAAACTTAATTTGCCTATATTTGAAAATAAAAAACGAAAATATGACTTTATGAAGAAGTTCAGTTCATCAATTAAATAAGAAAGCGCTATAATGAACCTATTACTTTATTTCTAAAATATATTTAAAAATAACAAGGAACGAGATGTTTACTTTGCCATCAAATATTTTTCAGCCCTTAGTGATCATACTGGCATGCCTTATTATCATTGTAAGTAAAATGCCTCAGCTAAAATATAGAAAAACTATATTAATTCTAGCTATTGCTAGCCTTACTTTAAGCATTGTTTTAGGAATATTTGGCTTCTTTAATTAAGCCTCATCTCTTGCTCTTCTCTATCATTTTTTCAAAGTGTCTAAGGTTAGGGTTCAGTGTATCCCAAGCATAGGCTTGGCTCACAAACACCTCAGCTCTAGGCTGATAGAGACTCGGGTCATCCAGCGTACCTGCACGTATTGAAATCATTTCAGGGGCAATTTCAGGTAAACCAAAAAGCTGGGATCCACAAGTCGGGCAAAAGGCTCTTTTAATCGCTCGGCCAGAAGAACCTAGGGTCTCAAAATATTTAAGTTCGCCCGTTATTTTTAATTCAGATTGGTGAAAAAAAGCGATTGGTGCATAGGCCGAACCTGTTGCCTTTTGGCAATCACGGCAATGGCAATTAAAACTATAACGTGGCTCTACTTCGCTTTGGTAGCTCACCGCTCCACATAAACACGATCCCTGATATTTGGCTGACATGGCTCATCCTATTTTTTTATTGCTGTTATTTGAATATAACGTACATATCCACTTTGGTAGAGTTGCTGGCATAACTTTGCAGTCATTTGAATTTTAAAATTTGCCAACCCTCGGCTCTGAAATTGTCCTTGCTGTTTTTGAATATGCTCTGAAAAACCGAATAATACTTGCTCAGATAAATCTTCAATTTGAATATCTGTAAAACCTTGCTGTTGCAAAGTCGTTCTTATAGTTTGTTCAGTTGGTACAGCATCCCAAGCGACATCGGCTGCTTTGAGTAAATAACGATGCTTTTGTTCTTGTAGCCTGGTCATGTTGTGACATGAGTTGGCACGCATTAAGTAATGAAAACCTAATCGTCCTTTTGAATTTAAAACTGGGGTGACCGAATCTAGAAATGAATTTAAATGACTGTGGTAAGCCGCATCGATACAGAGCACCACATCGAATGGTTGTTTGAATTCAAATTGTTTTAAATTTAAAAATGAACCACAGAAAATCTGACTTATTTCAGGAATAAGTTTTTGAATTTTATGAACACATTGGGCTTGTAGCTCAACGGCACTCATACTTTTAGGCCGATAGCCTTGTAACCAGTGCAATAAACTTGCACCCTGTCCGCAGCCTAAATCGAGTAAATAATCTTTTGAATTTAAATTGACAGCTTGTGCCAAATGGTCGGCCAATTGGCGACAAGCTTCAGGGTAGTTTTGGGTATTTTTCCAAAAACCCAAATTTGTCCAAGCAAGCTCTCCATCATCCCCCAAGCTTGATGCATCAATGGCATATTTATGAGGAATGAATCGAGAAAGAGCTGCTCGAACTTTTGTTTTCACAATTTTAGTAGCCGAGTTCTGGAGCAACTTCAACCTGAGGTTTTAAACCTACAAATGGTAAAGGTGCACCTAAAATTTCAGCAATATGCATTGCAGAAGTCACGGCTGACTCTAAAATTGGCAAGCCATCACATGACCATGAACCACAGTAAAATACTTTACGATTTGGTTCTAAATGACGTTGCTGTAACTCTTTGTTTAGAGCAATGGTTTGCGAGTCTACAACTGCACGCGTTAAAGTCACTTTTGAAATGATTTTTTTAGGGTCAATATCAGTCACTGGACGCCAAGTTTGGAATACAGGATTTTTACCTACAAGTGATGGCTCAACCGCATTCATCCAAACCGTAAACTGCTGACGAGTAAACTTACGATCCATCATATAGCTCAGCACTGACCAGTCTTTACGGCGTGGTGGCATGACTGTCGCATCGGTATGAATAACCAAGTCACCTTGTTCAAAACGGAACTGTTTAAGCAGGTTCATATCTTCTGCAAACTGTTCAGGGTTTAAGAACTCTTCAATCTTAGATGTTGGTGTCGCCACAATAACGCGGTCATATGTGCCCTTATCGCCTTGCGCATTTTCAACCAGTACTTTTTCGCCTTGTTGCTCAACTTTCTTAATTGCCGAACCACTATGGATATCAATGCCTTTAATCAAGCTGTCTACAAATGCAGGTGTACCGCCTTTCATACGCAATAGCATGTCGCCATCAGTTAAATGACGCAAAAACTCAAGAAGGTTTTTTGCAGGCCAGTCACCAATTGTTTTTGGGTTACATGTACAAATGGTATAGAGCACTGGCATCACTACACCGTGCCAGAATACTTCTTCTATGTCGTTCTGATTAATAAATTCAGCGAGAGTAATATCTTGATTTTTAGATTTGAAAAACTGGTGGATCGCAGTTTTTAATTGCAACATCCCTTTCACAAGACGCCAGCCATATTGCTGGATGCCTTTACGGTTATTGATAATCGGGAAATTACCAATACGGCTACGAGATGTGGTTAACCATGTTTCAGTACGATCTTCAAATAACCAGCTACAAGACATATAGGTACGAACTGGGAAAGTTTTAATACCTAGGTGTGCAGCAAGGCTGAGTGTATTTTTCCATAGATGCGGGTTCATAACACGCAATGGCGCATCAATAATCCCACCATCGAACTCAATGCTATGGCTATCCATTCCCCGGCCAGGAAGTGCTTCAAATATCGTGATTGTATGTCCTGCATCTTTCAGAATTCTTGCTGCTGCAAGTCCTGCCATTCCACTACCAATAATTGCGATATCCAAAATGATGTCCCATTTTTCGAGAATTTTTTTGATTATCACTCATACCTAAAAAAAACACCGTATTAAAAACTACCAGATTTTTATTTTTTACATGAATTTATATAGAAAAATTTTCTCTGATGAATGCAAATTTATTTATAAAACTTTACAAAAGAAAATAAGTCGATAAAACTTTATATTTTTTAAAAATTTAAAAAAAATTCTTTTAAATAAAATGAGATAATTTAACTAAATTTATATCAAATATTTTACAAAACACTCATTTTACGATATCATGCCACCACAACAATGAGAACTAAGTCACATAAAACAATGCCCAAACAATAATGATATCTATCATAAAAATAGAAACTTTACAGCGAAAAAGCCCGCTATTCACACTTGATAGCGGGCTTTTTATTACTTTGCTTGAATAGCTAATTAAGCTCAAATAAACAATTTATGCTTCTTGCATGAGAGAACCAAATTTTCCACGATTAAAATCATTAATCGCTTCCATAATCTCGGCTTTGGTATTCATGACAAATGGGCCATAACCTTCGATTGGTTCATTCAGTGGTTGGCCAGTCAACACTAGGAATTTAGTGTCTTCTTCGGCATTTAAACTAAACTCAACACCTTCACGAGATAAAATCGCAACGGTTTTACCTTCAAGACGGTTTGTATCATTAATGACCACAGCACCATCTAAAACAACAACAAGTGTAGTATGTCCTTCAGGCACATAAAGGGTGTGTTTTTGGCCTTTGACTAACTTACCATCCCATACGTTTAATGGGCTAAAGGTCGTTGCTGCACCTTTTGAATCTGCATATTCACCCGCAATCACACGTAAATGACTACCGTGCTCATCTAACGCGATGTCTGGAATCTCTTTCGCTTCAATTGCTTGATATTTTCCAGGAGTCATTTTTGAATGAGCAGGTAAATTTACCCACAATTGCACCATTTCAAACAGACCGCCATGCTCTGCAAATTCAGGAGAATGGAACTCTTCATGTAACACGCCTGCACCTGCAGTCATCCATTGTACGTCACCCGTTTTAATGGTTCCGCCGCCGCCACTTGAGTCTTTGTGTGTTACTTCACCTTGGTAGGCAATTGTCACAGTTTCAAAGCCACGGTGAGGATGCGACCCGACACCTTGTTGTTCGGTGGTTGGTGAGAAGTTATAAGGCGCTGCATAATCCAGTAACAAAAATGGGCTTAGGGTTTGGCCTAAACGGTCATAAGAGAACAGGTTATATACAGGGAAACCATCACCAACCCAATGCATGTGGTTATTTTGATATGCACCAAGAAATTTCTTCATCTGATCTCTCCTATATATGTAGGATTTTCTTGAACTGGGATTGATTTTACGCCTCAATAATTGCAGTTTATAGATCAGGTTTAGCAACACATTATTTCATATATGAGACAATCTTAAAGTTTGAGGTACTCTTCAAAAGATCGTCCTATTTTTAAAATTCTTAATCCTATTTTTTAGACTTAATCACGACAACAAACTCAACTAGCATAATTTTAGGCACTAACGACCTACTTAATAATTTTTAATTATTTATTTTGATAACATGAGGATATAAAAATGGCTCAAGATTACGTCCGTTTAGACAAGGATAATGCTGCGGTTCTTTTAGTTGACCACCAAGCTGGTTTACTTTCTTTAGTTCGAGATATCGAACCAGATAAATTTAAAAATAACGTATTAGCGCTTGCAGATGCAGCAAAATATTTTAATTTACCGACTATTTTAACGACCAGTTTTGAAAATGGTCCAAACGGTCCTTTAGTTCCAGAATTAAAAGAACTTTTCCCAGATGCACCATTTATTCCACGCCCTGGTCAAATCAACGCTTGGGACAATGAAGACTTCGTAAAAGCAGTTAAAGCGACAGGTAAAAAACAACTGATTATTGCTGGTGTAGTCACTGAGGTTTGTGTGGCTTTCCCTGCTTTATCTGCACTCGCTGAAGGCTTTGAAGTGTTTGTGATTACCGATGCTTCTGGTACTTTCAATGAATTAACACGTGATGCTGCTTGGGACCGTATGTCAAAAGCAGGTGCTCAGCTGATGACTTGGTTTGGCATGGCATGTGAGTTACACCGTGACTGGCGTAATGACGTAGAAGGCTTAGGTGCTCTCTTCTCAAATCATATTCCTGATTACCGCAACCTGATGACCAGCTATAGCTTTAATACATCGCAAAAATAAGCTGAATTGCCAAGATTAGAGTGCTTAAGCGCTCTAATCTTAAATTTAAATGGATTGATCTGACATTGATAAGCTCTTTTGATGATTTTTATTATTTCTATTTAGTCGTAAAACACGGCGGCTTTAGTGCGGCCAGTGAAGCCGAAAATATTAGTAAGTCCAAGCTCAGCCGACGCATTATTGACCTTGAAAATAAATTTAATGTCAGCCTGATTCAAAGAACAACCCGCCATTTTAAAGTGACCGATTTAGGCCAAGAGTTCTACGAAGAATGCTGCAAAGTTATTGCCCAAGTTGAATGTGCAGAAAACGTTTTGTTAAAGCAAAAAAGTGAGCCTCAAGGAGTAGTAAAAGTCAGCTGCCCACCTTTAATGATGCATTTTCAAATTAGAAAAATTTTAAATCAGTTTTTAAAAACTTATCCTAAAGTTAAGATTGCT
Source organism: Acinetobacter genomosp. 33YU (assembly GCF_001990725.1). Classification (NCBI taxonomy): domain Bacteria; kingdom Pseudomonadati; phylum Pseudomonadota; class Gammaproteobacteria; order Moraxellales; family Moraxellaceae; genus Acinetobacter; species Acinetobacter genomosp. 33YU. The sequence goes on from NZ_LFZQ01000009.1 coordinate 269,618, forward strand.
CTTGAGCTGACCAGCCGTCGAGTAGATATTTTGCACGATGACATCGACCTCGCGATTCGGACCAATTTTGAACCGAATGAAGATTCAAATTTAATTGTTCGGGATGTAATTAAAACCGACCACTGTCTAGTGGCTTCGCCTGAATTACTACAAGGCCGAACCATTGAAGATTATTCTGAATTACAAGACTTTCCAAGTATTAGCTTAGGCACTCAAAAACAAAACCCTATTTGGCATTTATGCAATATTCGAAATGGTGAATCAGTTGATGTGCCTTATCAACCACGAATCAAAAGTAATGACTTGGCAGGTGTTTACTATGCCGTGATGGATGGTTTAGGGATTGCCGATCTTCCTTTTTTAACTGTCGAATCTGAAATTCGTAAAGGCACACTTGTGCATATTCTTCCTGACTGGAAGTCGAATATTGGCATGCTACAACTGGTTTATGTGTCTAGAAAAGGCCAACGTCTGGTGGTCGAAAAACTCATTGAAACCCTGATTGAAGAACTCAGGCGTTTACCAGAAAGCCATGAAGGGTATTTGCCGACTTAAATAAAAAAACCGGTCATGAATGGGCATGACCGGTTTTTGTGAAACATCACATACAGCATAACTGTATGTTTTCGTTCAGAACAAAACGAACCCGCTTTGTTCCTTACTCAGATAAGTCTACGCAGAGGTATTTCATTTCGACATATTCTTCGATGCCGAATTTTGAACCTTCACGGCCTAGACCTGATTGTTTTACGCCACCAAACGGAGCAACTTCATTTGAAATTGCGCCTGTGTTAATGCCGACCATTCCATACTCAAGTGCTTCACCCACTCGCCATTGACGAGCTGTGCTTTGAGTAAATAAATAAGCAGCTAAACCAAACTCGGTATCGTTCGCCATTGCCACTGCTTCATCTTCAGTTTTAAAGCGGAATAGCGGTGCAAGCGGACCAAAGGTTTCTTCTTTAGACACTTTCATGTCTTGCGTTACACCAGTTAAAACTGTTGGTTCAAAGAATGTGCCACCAAGTGCCGAACGCTGGCCACCAATACGAACGGTTGCACCTTTCTCAGTTGCATCTCCAATATGAGACTGAACTTTTGCAATCGCATCTTCATCAATTAAAGGTCCTTGAGTTGAACCTTCTTGACGGCCATCGCCAACTTTCAGCTTAGACACAGCTTCAACCAAACGGTCTGCCAGCGCATCGTAAATACCGTCTTGAACATAAATACGGTTAGCACAAACACAAGTCTGACCGCTGTTACGATATTTACTTGCCATAATGCCCTGAACAGCTTGTTCAAGATTGGCATCGTCAAATACCACAACTGGTGCATTACCACCGAGTTCAAGTGAAAGCTTTTTAATAGTTGGCGCACATTGTTGCATCAAGATACGGCCAACTTGGGTTGAACCTGTAAAGCTTAACTTACGAACAATATCGCTTTCGCATAGTGTTTTGCCTACTTCAACCGCATCACCACTAATGTTAATTAAAACATCGGCTGGTAAACCTGCCTGTAAAGCCAATACTTCAAGTGCATAAGCAGTTAACGGTGTTTGCTCTGCTGGTTTAACCAACATTGAACAACCCGCAGCAATCGCTGGACCTGCTTTACGTGTAATCATGGCAGCCGGGAAGTTCCACGGTGTAATGGCAGCAGTAACACCAATTGCTTGTTTAATCACGAGCAAACGTTGATTTGGCAACGTAGGTGTTAATACTTCACCATCAATACGGCGCGCTTGCTCGGCAAACCAGCGTATGAACGATGCTGCATAACCAATTTCACCACGTGCTTCGGCCAATGGTTTACCTTGCTCAGCTGTTAAAATTTGAGCTAAATTTTCTTTGTGCTCAAGCATGAGGTTGTACCATGCCAATAACACATCAGCACGCGCCAAGGCAGTTTGCTTTTTCCAAGCAGCCTGCGCTTTTGCTGAACGATTAATTGCAGCTTCAACCCCTGCGCGGTCATAGGTTTTCACCCATGCCAAAGTTTCACCCGTAGCAGCATCATTCACCTCGATATAGTCATTTGATGCAGGTGCTTCTAATGCAATATCAGGATGTTTTAACAAATACTGCAAAGTATTTTGAATCATGCAGATTGCTCCATTGCTTTGGCACTACCTGCTTTGAGTGTCGCAAAACCTTGTTTCAAAATATCAAGACCTTGACGGAATTGCTCAGCAGGAATGGTTAATGGATATAAGAAACGAATTACATTACCGTATTTACCACAAGTAAGAAGTAACAACCCGTTTTCCATTGCATAGTTTTGTACAACTTTTGCTTGTTCAGCCGTTTCCAGTTCTACTGCAACCATTGAACCTAAAGCACGAATATCAGTTACGACGTCACCTGTTGCTTGCTGAATATCTTTAAGGGTAGCAACCAACTCTGCACCTAATTCATTTGCACGGTCGCATAAGTTTTCTTCTTCAATCGCATCAATTACCGCGTGCGCAGCTGCAACCGCAATCGGGCTACCTGCGTATGTACCGCCTAGACCACCTGGGTTTGGTGCATCCATGACTTCTGCACGGCCTACAACACCCGAAATAGGGAAACCACCGCCCAAGCTTTTCGCCATCGTGATGAGGTCTGCTTTAGTCTCGTAATAGTTCATTGCAAACAATTTACCAGTACGGGCAAAACCTGATTGCACTTCGTCAGCCACAAGTAAAATGCCGTGCTTGTCGCAAATTGCGCGTAAACGTTTTAAGAACTCAGCTGGTACCACATTGAAACCGCCTTCACCTTGTACTGGCTCAAGTACGATTGCCGCAACATCATGTGGTGCAATATCTTCACTGAAAATATCTTCAACACTTTCGATCGCTGCATCTACTGAAATACCTTTAGCAGGTACAGGGTAACGTGCGTGGAATACACCCGCTGGCATTACACCAAAGTCACGTTTGTAAGGTGCGGTTTTACCTGTCATTGCCATAGTCATAAATGAACGACCGTGGAAACCGTTACCAAAAGTAATAATGCCGTGACGACCTGTATAAGAGCGAGCGATCTTTACTGCATTTTCAACTGCTTCTGCACCTGTTGTGAAAAACGCTGACTTCGCAGGACCAGCAATTGGCGCGCGCTCATTAATACGTTCAGCCAAAGCCACATAGCTTTCATAAGGTGTTACTTGATAGGCAGTGTGCGTAAATTTAGTAAGTTGTTCAGTTACTGCTGCAATCACTTTAGGGTGGCGATGGCCTGTATTTAAAACCGCGATACCACCAGCAAAGTCGATAAATTGGTTGCCTTCCTTGTCCCAAAGCGTGGCATTTTCAGCTTTTTCCGCATACCACTGACACATCACGCCTACACCACGTGGAGTTGCTTGCTGTTTACGTGCGTTAAGTGCAGAATGTTGATTATCCATTTGATTCCCTCATATTTTCATCATCAGTTGCAGCTTTGGTTTCTTGCATCCTGTGCTTAATTTTCAGGGTGCTTTACAACGACTGCCTATGCATGTAATTTCGCTCGTCTGACGCCAACTGACGAGAGCCACTTTTTAACTGTAGGAGAGAGCCAATTGCGTAGTTTACTTGGAGATCATTTGCTGCAACGACTCCAACAGGACACTGAAGGGAAACTACATCAACGCCTTTTCCGTTGCCTGCGTGGTGCCATTATTGATGGAGTCATCCAGCCCAAGACTCGTCTACCTGCGTCACGCGACTTAGCCAGTGAAATTCATGTTTCTAGAAATACAGTGCTTACCGCCTATGAACAGCTACAAGCTGAAGGCTACTTAGAAGCCCGTACAGGTCATGGCACATGGGTTGCCGAAAAATTACCAGAGAGTTTTTTAAATACTCAAAATAAGAAAAAAGCGGTTTCAAGCCCGAAAGTTCAAAGCTCTTATGCCCTTTCGCAGCGTGGTTCTAACTTATTAGGCTATGCAGCAGCGTCGCCACACCAATGGGGAGCTTTTGTGCCGGGAGCACCCGATGTAACAGAGTTTCCACATCATATTTTTAGTCGTATTCAAGCACGCCTAAGCCGCGAACCGGACATTAACCGCCTGATTTATAGCAACGCTGGTGGCTGTATCGAGCTTCGAAGTGCGTTGGCAGATTACTTACGTGTTGCACGTTCGGTTCAGTGCGATGCAGACCAGATTATTATTACCGAAGGCATTCACCAAGCGATTGATTTGGTCTCGCGTGCACTGAGTGATATTGGTGATCGAATCTGGCTTGAAGATCCCGCTTATTGGGGAATGCGTAATACCTTACGGATTAATGGTCTCGATATTCAACCGATGCCTGTCGATGCTGAAGGTATTATTCCTGAAGAAAATCCGACAAAGCCGCCTAAGCTCATTTTTGTCACACCATCACATCAATATCCGCTGGGTTCACATTTAAGCCTAGATCGACGACGTAAACTGATTGAAATTGCACGCCAGCATAATAGCTGGATTGTAGAAGATGATTACGACAGCGAGTTCCGTTTCTCAGGTCAACCGTATCCGTCTTTACAAGGCTTAGAAAATGATGCACCTGTGCTGTACATGGGCACGTTTAGTAAAACCATTTATCCCTCTTTAAGAATTGGTTATTTGGTCGTACCTAAACCACTTTTTTCACCACTACGTATTGTGGCAGCCGAGCTTTACCGTGGGGGCCATTTGCTTGAGCAAAAAGCCTTAGCTGAATTTATTCGTGAAGGCCATTACGAAGCGCATATTCGCCGTATGCGCCTACTCTATGGCAAGCGCCGCGACTACTTGGTGAGCTTAATTCAACGCTACCTTGGCCCCGAATTTATTCATGAATATGACGAAGCCGCAGGGTTACATCTAGTTTTAAAACTTCCAAACGTTTGCGATGATGTTGCGATTGCGGCGACTGCGCTTGAACGTGGTGTCAAAGTTCGACCACTGTCTCAGTACTACATGCAGTCGCATGCACATGCAGAACGTGGCCTGCTTATGGGCTTTGCCTGTGTAAATGAAAAAGATATGGTGATGGCTTTTGGCGTCTTGCTTCAATGCTTACGTGAAGCAGGCGTCCCTACGCTGAATTAGTTGTTTTCTCGTACTAAGCCAAATAAAAAAGAGCCTCGCAGTGAGGCTCTTTTTTATTTAAAAAATTAAACTAACTTTTCTTCATGGCTATGAGTTAAATGAGTCGCTCTACGCTCTTTCCCCCATCCCAGTTTTTCAGACAGCAAACCGAAGAACACAATAATGCCGAACAGAGCTGTGGTGTAAATCACTTCTTTAAAATATGTGCCTTCAATCAACATGGTAAGAATTGCACCAATAATTGCAAAGATCACCACGTAAGTTAAGTAAGGGAACATCCACATTTTAAAGTCAATTTTCACGCCTTCAGCTTCTAACTTTTTACGCATACGAAGCTGAGAATAAGCAATGGTCAGGTATACATACAGTGTTGCTGCACCTGTTGTTAGCATGAAAAAGTCGTAAACATCCATACTCTTAGTTGCAGTTAAAACCACAGCAATTACAGAGAAGAAGCATGACACAATCACGCCCACCCACGGACTACTTTTACTGTTTACAGAGCCAAAGCTTTTCGGTGCATCACCACGTTTAGATAATGAGAACAACATACGTGAACACGTATAAAGCGCTGAGTTAAAGCAGCTACATACCGAGGTTAGAACCACAAAATTTACGATATGGCGCGCACCTGGAATACCAAGCGCAGACAACGTAACGCTATAAGTTCCCCAAGTCGAATCTTTTAAAAGTTCATTGTTGTGAGGAATTAAACATACCGCCACAAACATTGAACCGACGTAGAATAAAATAATTCGCCAAACCACTGAGTTCGAAGCCTTACGAATTTCTTTAGATGGGTTTGCAGACTCTGCCGCTGCTACAGTCACAATTTCAGCGCCAATATAGGCAAACATCACCCCAAGTAAGGCGGTAATAACGGATGAACCACCATTAGGCATAAAGCCTTGAGAGGTTAAATTACTGATACCAGATGCAGCTGGATTACCCCAAGGCCACAAATGCATGATGGCTAAGCTACCAATCACCAAGAAGATCACAATCGCAATCACTTTGATGAGAGCGAACCAGAACTCGAATTCACCATAGTTCTTTACGTTCTGCAAATTGACTGCAACCAGTGCACCAATGACGACAGTCATATAGACCCAGATCGGTATAAACGGGAACCAGTTATTTAAAATTTTACCTGCCACATAAGCTTCCCACCCCATGAGCATTGCCAGCGTACACCAGTACAACCACCCAATTGAGAAACCTGCCCAACGGCCGATTGCGCGGTCCGCATAAGTTGAAAAAGAGCCACTGTCGGGGTTTAAAACGGCCATCTCGCCTAGCATACGCATGATGAACCAAACGAGTAGTCCACCTAAAGCATAGGTTAAGAAAACCACAGGCCCTGTGTTGTAGATGATACTGCCTGAGCCAACAAAGAGAGAGCCACCAATAACCCCTGCTATCGAGATCATGGTTAGATGGCGTGATTTAAGTCCATGTTTTAAACTTTGGGAGTGATTGGCTTCAGAACCATTTTGATGAGCTGCCATATCATTTTCCTTAATATATGGAGGATATCGGCTAGACTCGGAAATCCTCCGAAGCCAAAAAATATCCCCTAAAAATTTAGCCGTTTTGCTCAATTCCTAAAACAGAAAATTCACTGAGCTTATCCGGCGCTTCCGTATGCATACTTCCAATGGCTTTAATTTGTCGTTTCGGCACTCAAGAAACGAGAGCCATTTTTGTAATAAAAGAGAGAGCCAATTGCAAAATTTATACGCAAAATTGGCCCTTTTTATATTGGATGAGGGTAAGTAATTTTTAGTTTTTATTTTAATGAGCTTGAAATTCTTTAGTTTTGCTCAGAGATTAATAACGCTTTTGTTCCTGTTTCTAAGGCTCTAAATATATGCTTTTGATCGGCTGGATAACAAATATAATCTCCGACACCAAGCTCAACAGCTTCATCAATTAAACCCACTAAAGCTTTACCTTCGACCACAATAATATGTTCTACAGAACCAACTGGATGAGGTTCTGAAAGACGGTCTTCACCTGGCTCCACAATCAATAAATATACATCACGGCGCGCATGCGGTGGACAAGTCGCCAACAAAATTGCTTTGTAATTAGCAATCTCAGAGCTGACTGTTGGCCCATCGCCACAGCGAATGACTTGCACTTGATTACTTGGTTCTTCCATCAGGCGTGCAAATGGAATATTGAGCGCCACACAAAGTGCCCATAAGGTTTCAATACTGGGGTTACCTTGCCCTGCCTCTAACTGCGAAAGTGTAGATTTGGCAACACCTGCACGACGAGCAACCTCTGCCAATGAAAGCCCTGCTCTTTGGCGTTCACGCGTTAAACCTTTGGCAATAATTTCAATTGGCTGAGACATTCACCACATCCGTTCTATAAAAAAAACGATCGTTCGTTTTGACAAAACAATCAGACTTATTCATTATAATGGAAAGTCGTTCGTTATATCATACTATGTCCACATACGCTCTCATTAAAAAACTTAGTAAAGACACAACCCGCTCGATTTTCTTTGTGTGTCTAGCAACCAGTGTGGTTGGTATGTCTTTAGGTTCACTCGCTGCAAGTTATGGCTTAGCGCTCTGGATCCCGCTTTGCCTATCTGTCTTTGTGCTCGCAGGAACTGCCGAATTTATTTTTATTGGTTTCTTGGCTGTAGGTGGTAGCCCAATTGCGGCTGCAATTGCAGGACTACTCGTCAATTTAAGGCACTTACCTTTCGGCATTGCGGTCAATGAACTAATCCGAGGTAAATTCTCTCAGTATTTTGGGTCTCACATCATGAACGATGAAAGCGTTTTGTTTGGCATGGCACAACCTGACTTCGAGACAAAAAAAGCTGCTTATTGGTTGTGTGGTATAGGCATTATGCTGACTTGGCCACTGGGTGTTACGTCTGGTTATTTTATTGGAAGTGCTATTCCAGACCCGAAAACATTTGGCTTAGATGCAATTTTCCCTGCCATTTTAATTGCACTTACTTTTAATGCTTTAAAGAATAAATCTACACGAAAAGCTGCATTTGCAGGGTCAACTTTAGCACTGATGACTACACCCTTTTTGGCCTCAGGACTTCCAATTCTGATTTCGCTTTTTGGCTTGATATGGGGTAGAAAGAAATGAATCAACAGTTACTTATTATTGTAGGAATAGCTCTACTTGCACTTGGAACGTACAGTATTCGTTTTGCTGGCTTTCACTTAGGTGCCAAGTTTTCGTTTTCTGAAAAATACCAAGTTTTACTCTCAAATGGCGCAACCGTTTTGCTCTGTGCCATTGCGGTGACCACTACATTTTTTGAAGGCCAACATTTCGCAGGTTTTGCGCGTATATTTGGGGTGGCTCTAGCGCTTTTCTTGGTTTGGAAAAAAGTTCCTCTGTTATTGGTGATTTGTTTGGCCGCTGTTGGCACGGCAGTTCTACGTTTGCTGGGAATTGAATAATAAAAAAGGCGAGATAAACTCGCCTTTTTTGAAACTTTGATTAGAACGGTAAATCATCGTCTAAATCAGCTGGTGCAGACGCTGGTTGTTGCGGCGCTTTAGGAGCAAATCCACCACCTTGCGGACTGTTTCCACCATTACCGAAACCACCTTGGCCACCATAACCACCGCCATTGTTTTGACCGTAGCCGCCACCTTGGTTGTTATTATTTTGATAACCGCCACCTTGTTGAGGTGCGTTAAAACGTGGTTGATTAAAATCATTACCGCCAGCGAAACCTTGTTCACCTTGTTGACGAGCATCTAACATTTGCATCTGGTCGCCACGGATCTCTGTCGTATAACGCTCTTGGCCATTTTGATCTGTCCATTGACGTGTACGTAATGAACCTTCAATGTAAACCTTAGAACCTTTACGTAAAAACTGCTGAGCAATTTCCCCTAAACGGTTATGCAAAACAATACGGTGCCATTCTGTTTGTTCTTTACGTTCACCTGTATTTTTATCAGTCCAAGATTCACTTGTCGCGATCGAAAATTGGGTCAACGAACCCCCATTTGGAAAAGTTTTTGTTTCAGGATCACGACCCAAAGTACCAACCAAAATAACCTTATTTACACCACGCATTAGCTGTCTTCATCCTATAATTTCTATGTTTTACTTTATAAGAGTTATGCTTAAATGGCTACCTCTTTACCAAACAACTGCGTTAAATCACGTCGTGCAGCATCATCAAGAGTCTGTTTATCGACTTTAATATAAGCAACCTGCTGGTCAGGCATCACCACAACTTCTTCAATACCACGAATTGCCAATAGTTGTGTGGTCCACTCATTCACCTGTTGCACTTGCGGTAATGGCAACACAATAGATGACAGATACCGCGGCTGAGCTAAACCAAAACTAATTAGCAGCCATATTATAGCAATCCCTGCTAAGACACTCCATCCAATCGCAGTATTATGTAACATCAATAATTGACCACCTAGCGTGCCACCAAAGAAAGCACCTAAGAACTGGCTACTGGCATTTACACCCATAGCGGTAGCTTTCGACTGAATTGGAGCAGACTTTGATAACCAAGATGGTAATAATGCTTCCATCACATTAAAGGCAATAAAGAAAATACCTAAGCCTGCGAGCAAGACATATTTAGACTGATAACCAAATATGAGAAGCAGCAACCCCACAATAATGCCTGTAATTGCCGTTAAGAAAATGCCGCGCATTTTGCGATATTTTTCAGCGATGATAATGCTTGGAAATGCAAAAAATAAACTAATCACCAACAGTGGCAAATACACCAAGCCGTGGCTCGCAAGAGGAATATGCGCAAACTCGATCAGCTGTGAAGGCACATAAATAAACATGGCTGTCAGCAATAAATGCAATGCAAAAACCGAAACGTGTAAACGGTTTAAATCACCCATTTGAATGACTTGCTTAAGCTGCGCCATATAGCCTTGCTGATAATTACGATGATGGCGGGTCACTTTAGGTACAAGCAATAGCATCGAAATCGCGATTAAACCCATAATGGTCGTGACAAAGAATAGACCAGAAATACCGACAAGACTTGTGAGCCAAGGCCCAAGGCTAAACGCGACTACAAAAGATAAACCAATACTCATGCCCATAGCAGCCATGGCTTTAGTACGCTGCTCTTCACGCGTCACATCAGCTAAAAGTGCCATGACCACTGCCGAAACCGCGCCAGCACCAGCGATGGCACGGCCAATAATGACGCCATAAATCGTGTCAGATAAACCCGCAATTGCACCACCAATAGCAAACAGCAATAAGCCAAAGACTACAAGCGGTTTACGGCTAAAACGGTCAGCCAGCAAGCTAAATGGAATTTGTAAAATCGCCTGACTTAGACCATATACACCTACAGCCAAACCAATAAGTGCCGGAGTCGCATATTGATATGACTGCCCGACTACAGAGAAGACAGGAATAATCATGAACAAACCCAACATGCGTAGCGCAAAAATACTACTTAAAGCAAAAGTTGAGCGGCGTTCCAAAGCATTCATCATATCAATACACGTTATCAAACTAGGCAAATTATAAGCCGATTCGTTTCTAAAAATACGGGAGAGATGATTTAAAATAACGATTTCGGCTTAAAAAAATAAAGAGGCATTTAGCCTCTTTATAATATCGAACTTTACTGAAAATTAGCTTAAGGCGACTCTTGCTCGCGCTTGGTATATTGAATTGAAGCAATGACAGCCCACACAATAAACGCTACACCAATTAACCCTGTGACCACTTCAGGTACATGCACACCCGTACCGCTTGCAATCATAATGAACGCTAAAGCACCAATTGCATAATGTGCACCATGTTCCAAGAACACGTAAGCATCTAGCGTACCTTTTTCAACAAGATAAACAGTCATTGAACGAACAAAAATAGCACCAATCGCAAGACCTAGCATAATCACAACAACATCGCTGGTAATTGCAAATGCACCAATTACACCGTCAAAACTAAATGATGCATCTAATACTTCAAGATATAAGAAACCGCCTAAACCAGCTTTAACCACACCAGACGCAGCACCCGAGCCATCTTGTAATACAGCATTACCATTTTCATCAATTTCAGGCTCACCACCTAGCAAGTGACTTAATACTTCAACGCCAATATAAACCACAATGCCCCAAATACCGGCCATGGTCACGGCTAAACGTTGATGATCATCTACATAACCTGCCATCACAATTAAAGCGATTAAAGCAAGGAATACTGACATTGCTGGTACGCTAGCCAAACTCGTAAGTTTAGATTCAAGCCATCTAAACCAATGCGTTTCTTTTCCATCATCGAAGAAGAAGTTTAGGAAAACCAACAACAGGAATGTTCCACCAAAAGCTGAAATTTCAGCGTGGTGCGCCATTAAGCGCTCAGAATAAGTTTTCGGATCATTGAGTGCCAGTTTTGCAACTTCAATTACCCCCATATCTGCGGTTACTGCAACAATCACAACAGGGAAAATCAAACGCATACCAAAAACGGCGATTAAAATACCCACCGTTAAAAAGATCATTTTCCAGAACGGATCCCAATTACGCAAAACCGATGCATTCACGACAGCATTGTCAAAAGATAAAGAAACCTCCATTACAGCTAAAATTGCGGTAATGGTTAAAGCTTTAAGCATGGTAGACACGCCAGCTTCAGGCCCATGGGTAAAACCCCAATACGCGGATAGTGCTAAACACACCACCGTAAAAAATATCGAAAATCGGAAATGCTTCATGGATCAGACCTATACCAAGAACTAAATTTAATCTTTCTTAAAACCGCGGTTATTATATCGATAATTAATCACAAAACGATGTTGTTTTGTGCCGTTATTCTCTTTACTTTATCCCTCTGTTTAATAAAGAAATTTATAATTTTTAATTAACTGGTTAATCGTATTAAATATTTTCTTGCGATATATCTATTATTATTATTTTTGTATTTTAAAATTGATTTAAAATCTGGTTCAGCTGTCTTATTTTAAATGGAATGAATTTATGCTTTTTTCTCAAGAACTCTGGCAACGTAATTTAAATTTATATCAAAAAATTCTCGACCTGCCTTTTAATCAGGAACTTGCTAGCGGTACTTTAGATAAAGAAGCATTTTGTCATTATGTTATTCAAGATGCTCAATACTTAGTGGCGTATGGGCGTGTACTTGCTGTTGCAGCAGCCAAAGCATTTGATGCTGAAGATATTATGCAGTTCTCAGATGCCGCAAAAATTGCAATTGTGGTTGAACGTAGCTTGCATGATGACTTCATGAAAAACTTTGGCGTAAGCAAAGAAGAATTTCAAAATACACCATTAACCTTGGCAGGCCATCATTACACTTCATTTTTAACCGCAACGGCTTGGTCAGAGAGCTACCCTGTTGTACTTGCTGCACTTTTACCTTGTTTCTGGATTTACGCTGAAGTTGGTAAAGATATTGTAAGCAAATCAGTTGCTAATAATCCTTACCAAGCATGGGTTGATACCTATGCTGGCGAAGAGTTCCATACGGCTGTTCGTAATGTGATTGCAACCGTAGATAAAGTCGCAGCACGTTGTGATGCAGACACACTAGAAAAAATGCATGCCGCCTACACAATGGGTGCAAAACTTGAGTGGTTATTTTGGGACAGTGCTTACCATCAAAGACAATGGTTAGGTTTAGACCATATTTAAAACTTTAAAAGAATCGATCAGATTGTTCATAGCTGATCGATTCTTAATAAAATGCGAGACAGATATGTATATCGGCGAATTAGCATCTTTAACTGGAGCCACTCCTAAAGCCATTCGGCATTATGAGAAATTAGGCTTGCTACCAGTCGCAAAAAGAAAAGGCAATTATCGTATTTATGAAGAGATTGATGTCAAATCAGTTAAGATGATCCGCCTTGCACAAGCAGTAGGATTTAGCCTTTCTGAGCTATATGAGTTGTCAGCTTTAAAATATAAAAATAATCGCTTTCCGGTAGAAATTGCGCAGCAGCTTATTCAAAAAAAGAATCAACAAATTATTGAACAAAAAGAAGTATTAAATCGTTTGCAACTAGATTTAAAACAACTGGAAGATGAGATTATTGAAACTTATATTACCAGTAAAATTTCTGCTTAAAATGATGCATAAAATCTAAAAATAGCTTTTGAATTTAGCGCTTGACTCTGTCCTTAGGGACAAGGTTTATCGTAAGGACTTCATGTATTACGGATAAATAAAATGAGCGCTCATCTTTCTACATTTAAAAATTCAACAGCATTAATAACAGGAGCATCTTCAGGAATAGGTAAAGCGTATGCTAAAAAAATTTCATCTTTAGGAATCCACCTGATTTTAACGGCACGCTCCGAACAAAAACTAAATGATTTAGCCGATGAACTGAGAAAAAAGTATAGTGTAAATGTTGAGGTGATTGTTTTAGATTTAGCTCAACCCAATTCAGCTCAGACCTTATTTAATGAAGTACAGGCAAGAAAATTATCGGTAGAAATTTTAATTAATAACGCAGGATTTGGAAAATGGACCAAGTTCCTTGATCAATCGCTTTCTACCTATCAAGAAATGATTACACTTAACATCAGCAGCGTAACGTCTTTATGTTATCTGTTTTTGCCACATATGCTTTCGAACAAAAAAGGCATCATGATTAATATTTCGTCAACAGGTGCCTTCCAACCTCTCCCTTATATTGCTGTTTATGGCGCAACTAAATCTTATGTTTTACAGTTTACTGAAGCACTTGCAGGGGAATATGGCACTTCGGGTGTTAAGTTTATCGCTGTTTGCCCAGGCAATACCGAAACCAATTTTACTCAGGTCGCAAATGCTGATACCAGTGGAATGAAAAGCTCTACGGTAGATGATGTTGTCTCTGCTACAGTTCGAGCGTTAGATAAAAATAAAGCAACGGTTGTAGTGGGGTGTAGCAATTATTTAACGTCTCAATTGCCACGAATTCTTTCCCGCAAAAAAATGATTAATTTAGTTGAAGGCATGCTCAGAACACGTGTTCTTGAGCAGTCATAAAAAATACTTCAATTTAAAAGATTAAGGGATTTCTCTTAATCTTTTAATGTTGAAATAGCTGCCAGCCATAAATTAAACCTGCCGCAGCCACTACCCAACAAAGGGTTGCCAACCCTAGACACGACCACATCGACATGCGTGTTGCGAGCATATAAACAGCCACTAAATAAATGGCATAAGGAATAAGTGACCATAGACCAAACAGAGCCGTTTTTTGTAATGCCTCGGCCCCTTTTTGCTGATAGACAATCACATGAGCAATCAAAGCAAAGGTAGGAAAAAGCGGAACCAAACCTGCAATATAAAATGCCTTACTTTTCGATAAAATCGAAATAATGAGGACAACCCCAGCCCCCAACATACATTTTAAAAATAACGCCCACATGCTCTGATCTTATCTGGCCATTTCCATATTAAAACGCTGTATTGTGCGCTTTTTAAAGAAAATTAACAGCGACTAAAGCAATCAAAGCTGGAACTGCCTGAATATAAATAATCTTTTTACTGGCAGTTAGACCACCATAAATACCTGCAATCAGTACACAACCTAAAAAGAAGTTGGCAATTGATGTGGCAAACGGCGCATCAGCCAATAAAGACCAAAATAAACCCGCAGCTAAAAAGCCATTATAAAGCCCTTGATTTTGTGCCATGACTTTAGTGAGTTTTGCTTTTTCAGCATTATTTCCAAAGGCTTTCATGCCATAAGGTTTGTCCCACAAAAACATTTCTAACACTAAAATATAGACATGTAATATGGCTATAAGCGCAATCAATATTTGTCCGATCATACGGTTTTCCTTTTTATTTTAAAGATATGAAAAAAAGATCAGTCTCTCGACTGATCTTTTAGTGTGTTACGGTTTTAACAATACTTTGCCTTGTCGAGCACCTTGCGTTGCTCTTTGGGCAGCTGTTTTAATCTCATCAAAACTAAACACGCCTTCTACAGGCAAGATTAATTTTTTCTGAGTCGCTAGTGTTAGCAGCTCAACAATCAGTTCCTTTTTACGTTCTGCTGGCATTTCTTTGTTAACCACACTTGCCCAGAAACCTTTTACTGTCGCTTGTTTGAAAATCAAATCGCCCGATGAAATCTGCATGGTTTCACCAGTCATACTGCCAAACGAAACGAGTAGGCTATTTTCACTGAGTAAATTCAGCATTTCACCACTTGCGCTGCCACCAATCGAGTCCACACCAGCAATCAGCGGTTGGTCACCGTGAAGTTGCTTAACCTGCTCTTTCCAATTCGGCTGATCAGTCGCAACAACATGTTGAATACCTAATGCTTGCATCTCAGCAATTGCATCAGTACGACGAACCAGATTAATCACTGGTAAACCACGCGCCTGCGCAATCATCGCAACTGTTTTACCGACTGCACCATTTGCCGTGTTTTGAATTAACCATTGACCCGGTTGAACATTTACAAAGTCTAAAAGCATAAGGGCACTAATTGGCATACCTATCAGCTGCGCTGCTGTTTCATCATCAATTTCATTATTGAGTGGAATAAGGCCTTGAGCTGGTGCAACAAAGTATTCAGCCCAACTCCCATGTACAGCCGCAACTGCAATACGCTGCCCTATTTGTACATGAGTAACACCTTCACCCAAGGCATCAACAATACCAACACCTTCACTACCACCAATCGCAGGTAAGGTCGGCTTATAGCCATAGCTTCCACGTACTGTCCACACATCATGATTATGAATTGGAGACATGATGGTTTTAATACGCACTTCGCCTGCTTTTGGTTCTGGCTTTGGCATATCCGCCTGCTCTAAAACGTCTACAGGTTCGCCAAAATTACGATGGATAATACTTCGCATGCTTTATTCCTCTATCGGTTTTAAGAGTTGTTGGGTGGTTTCTAAGGCTAGGTGTAAATGTGCTTTGTCTTGCGACAATTTTGTGAGTAAAGCAGCACCTAACCATAACTGATACATGACTTGCGCAGTTTTTAAAGGCTCAATGTGTTTTGGAATTGACCCTTCTTGTTGCCCCTCTTTGAGTAGCAAAGCCAAACGTTGCGTCAGTTTGTGCACACCGTCATTCAGAATTTGGCGCATATCTTCTGATAAGTCAGAAACCTCTGCTGCCAGTTTCACAATTAGACAATTTTCAGCCCAACTACCGTTTACCGGATCATCAATCCATGCCTGCCATAAGGCCATTAACCGCGCATGGGCACTTTGCTCACTGTGTTGCCAAAGTTGTTCTACTCTAACTTTATAGTCAGCCATGTATTGCTCTAGCAAGGCACAACCAAATGCCTCTTTCGAAGCAAAGTAGTGATAGAACGAACCTTTAGGTACGTCACAAGCTTTTAAAATTTCTTGCAAACCGACACCGACAAAACCTTTGTGTAATACCAGCTCAAAGCTGGTATCTAAAATGTGTTGTCGCGTGCTTTCGCTTTTGTTTAATCGTTTCATGCATGTACCATACTCCACTAATAGACCAGTCGTCTAGTTAAATTGTGTTACGCGTTAAAATTTTGTTGAGAGTAGAAATGTAGAACGAGGAGTGTTAAAAATACAATCTGCTTATTTAAACAAATTTTGTCGATTGTCGTTTAACCGTCACAATTTGTCGCTTTAAATCATTTTGTAGCACTTGAACAATTTTAAATCGTTATCATATATAGGGTCTGTTGTTTATAACCAGTCACACCTCCCTGCGGCTGATCAATCGACACCTAAATTTTCATTAATACATAATTGAGATGTTTTATGAGCCAAAGTCATATCCGTATTCGAGGCGCACGTACCCATAACTTAAAAAATGTGTCACTCGATATTCCACGCGATAAATTTGTGGTGATTACGGGGCTATCAGGTTCAGGAAAATCTTCTCTTGCCTTCGATACCTTGTACGCCGAAGGACAGCGCCGTTACGTCGAATCGCTTTCGGCGTATGCCCGCCAGTTTTTATCGCAAATGGAAAAGCCTGAAGTCGACTCGATTGAAGGTTTGTCCCCAGCAATTGCCATTGAGCAAAAATCTACTAGTCATAACCCACGTTCAACGGTGGGTACGATTACCGAAATTTATGACTATTTACGTTTGCTTTATGCACGTGTTGGTACACCATATTGCCCTGAACACGACTTGCCGATGGTTGCGCAAACCGTTTCTGAAATGGTCGATGCGGTAAAAAACCTTGAGGAAGGCACAGCACTCATGTTGCTTGCCCCAGTGGTTCGTGAACGTAAAGGTGAATACAGTAACCTGTTCGAACAACTACAAGGTCAAGGTTTTGTTCGCGCGCGCGTAGATGGTGAAATCATTGATATTGATACACCACCAGAACTCGATAAAAAGAAAAAGCACACCATCGAAGTTGTGGTTGACCGTTTTAAAGTGCGTGATGACTTAGGCAACCGTATTGCTGAATCATTTGAAACCGCACTGCGTTTAGGTGGCGATATTGCTGTTTTATCATGGATGAATGGCGAACATCCTGATCGTGTTTTTTCTGCGAAGCATTCATGCCCTGAATGTGATCGCGCAGTCGCAGAGCTTGAGCCACGTTTGTTTTCATTTAACAACCCGTTCGGTGCCTGCCCTGTTTGTGATGGCTTAGGTACACGTAGCCACTTCAGTTCTGAAAAGCTCATTCCAAATCCTGATCTTGCAATCAGTGAAGGCGCTATTCGTGGATGGGATCGTCAACGTCCATATTATTATTCAATGCTACAAAAAGTTGCCGACCATTTTGGTTTTCAACTTGATACACCTTGGAACCAGTTAGATAAAGACACTCAAAAGAAATTCTTACAAGGCACTGGCAAAGAAAAAATCGATTTAAGCTATATCGATGAACGCGGTCGTAAACATAATCGCGTGCAACCTTTTGAAGGGATTTTGCCGCACCTTGAACGTCGTTACCGTGAAACTGAAAGTAACTATGTACGTGATGATTTAGCTCAATATCTCTCTAATGCAGCGTGTGATGCATGTGATGGCTCACGTCTAAATGAAATTTCACGCCATGTTCGTGTAAAAGACAAAACTATTGCTGACATTACCCGCATGTCGATTGGTGATGCCGAAAGTTACTATCAAGATTTAAACCTTGAAGGTGCTAAAGGTGAAATTGCCGATAAAATCTTTAAAGAGATTCGTGAACGTTTACATTTCTTGGTAAGTGTTGGACTTAACTATTTAAGTTTAGCTCGTTCTGCCGAAACATTATCGGGTGGTGAAGCACAGCGTATCCGTTTAGCCTCACAAATTGGTGCAGGTTTAATGGGTGTCATGTATGTACTTGATGAACCGTCTATTGGTTTGCATCAACGTGATAACGATCGTTTATTACAAACCCTGATTCGCTTACGTGATTTAGGTAATACGGTATTAGTTGTTGAACACGATGAAGACGCCATTCGTGCAGCCGACCATATTATTGATATCGGGCCGGGTGCGGGTGTACATGGCGGTGTGATTATTGCTGAAGGAACTTATGATGAATTGGCTGAACATGCCGACTCACTCACAGGACAATACCTATCTGGCAAACTCAAAATTGAAGTACCCAAAAAGCGTACTGAATCACCACGTCCAGATGAATTCATCAAACTTTCAGGTGCAGCAGGCCACAACTTAAAAAATGTCGATTTAACCATTCCACTTGGCATTATGACCTGTGTGACTGGTGTTTCAGGTTCGGGTAAATCAACACTAATCAACCGTACTTTGCTTCCATTGGCTGCAACACAGCTCAACGGTGCAACGACTTTAACGGCTGAAAAGTTCGACTCAATTGATGGTCTACAACATCTAGATAAAGTCGTTGATATTGACCAAAGCCCGATTGGACGTACGCCACGTTCTAACCCTGCAACATATACAGGGTTATTTACACCAATCCGTGAGTTATTTGCTCAAACGCCAGAAGCGAAAGCTCGTGGTTACAGTGCAGGTCGTTTCTCATTTAACGTGAAAGGCGGACGCTGTGAAGCCTGTGAAGGCGACGGCATGATTAAGGTCGCAATGCACTTCTTACCAGATATGTATGTACCTTGCGATGCCTGTCATGGCAAACGTTATAACCGTGAAACACTTGAAGTCGGCTATAAAGGCAAAAACATTTCTGACGTTTTAGAAATGACCGTTGAAGATGCTGCTGAGTTCTTTAGTGCCATTCCAGTCATCCACCGTCGCTTAGAAACCTTAACTCAGGTGGGCTTAGGCTATATTCGTTTAGGTCAGGCTGCAACTACACTTTCTGGTGGTGAAGCGCAACGTGTGAAACTTGCACGTGAGTTAGCAAAACGAGATACGGGCAAAACTTTATATATCTTGGATGAACCAACAACAGGTCTACATTTCCATGATATTGCCAAGTTGCTCGATATTTTGCATGAGCTACGTAACAAGGGTAATACCATTGTGGTGATTGAACATAACCTTGATGTGATTAAAACAGCGGACTGGGTTGTCGACTTAGGTCCTGAAGGCGGCTCAGGTGGCGGTATGATCATTGCCGAAGGTACACCTGAACAAGTGGCTGAGGTTGAGATTTCCCATACGGGTCGTTTCTTAAAACCGATGTTGAAATAAGAAATTTAAAAAAGCTGGAAATTAGTTTCCGGCTTTTTTACCCCTCTACGACATTTCGGCCCCGAGCTTTAGCTCTTAAAAGTGAACGGTCTGCTTTTTCTAATAGCTCCATCCAGCTTGTCGCTCCAATCGCAAAACCGATACTGACAGAGATATGCAATTTTTCATCTGAGCCAGATAAATCAATTCCTTCTAAAGAAATTGCAATACGAATTTTCTCTGCCAATAGACGCGCATCTAAAAACGGTATCTGCTCTAACAAGATTAAGAACTCATCACCACCATAACGAACAATTAAATCTGAAGCACGCACATTCGCTTTTAACTGATCTGCAATACGGCTAATGACTTGATCACCCACAATATGACCATATTGATCATTCACATCTTTAAAGCGATCTATATCAATAATCATCAAACAGGTTTTTGAAAATTTATTTGGATAACTCTCAACAATTTTTAAATATTCTGCTAGAGCCAAACGATTAGATACACCAGTTAAAGGATCTGTATTGGCTATATTTTTAAGTTGAAATTCAAATGCATCTCTTTGCTTGAGCATTTTTTGCAAACGATCAATTGCCTCAAACAGTGAAATAAACTCACCCTTTTTAGAATTCAAATCATCTACTGGATAGTCTGTACTCTGAGACAACTCAAGAATTAAAGTACGCGCTTGAATAAGAGGTTCAAAGACTCTTCTCTTTGCATAAATTAAAGTGAGTAAAGCAGCTGCTAAAGATATGCTAGAAATAAGTAAAGTCAGAAAGAATTTCTTTTTTGCTAAGTATTTCTCTTGAACTGCAATTGAGACACTCTTGTTAAGTAGAAACTTTTGTAAATCAATAACAGTGGTAAATTTACCAACAATATGGTCGGTAAGTTGATTAGCTGTTAAGTGATAAGCCTCTTTTTTTTGGCTTTCATCTAAAAGCTGACCAACAATAGGTACGCCTTTATCCAAAAACTCAGTTTTAACTCTTGAATAAAGCCGATGATATTCTTGAGTCTTGGCCTGTTCAGACTGTAATGTGTCTACAAGCGCCCATAAATATCGCGCCTGTTGTTGAGTCTGCAAAGAACGGGCCCGATTGTCATTGGGAATCGTTTCTTTAAAAGTAATGGGTGCAATAACATTGGATGCAGTGCGACCAGCCTGATCACGCATATCGGTTAATACAACAATCAAAGTAAAATAGTTATTAATTTGGCTGTCTTTACTTTTTAACTGCAACATCAGCTTTTGCAACACATCTCGGCAGCTATCCCAAGCACCAAACATCGCTAAAATTGCATTATCAAGCTTTTCTGAAGTTCTCGCCTGCTTGGGTGTAGCAACATAATCATCTACAACTGTACGTGCGCGCTTTAAGTCACTCTTAAATTTAGTATTTAAAATATCAGCTAAATCCGAATAGCCCTCTTCTCTTAAAACTCGGATCGTTTCATCAATTTGTTGATCAACACTAAGACGATATTGTTTTAAATTCTTTTGGTTTTTTAGAAAGTCAGCAGAGTTACTCGACATTAATTTATTTGCTGGTGCACGTTCTTTTGATACTTTATTTGCAACTTCAGCAATTAATTTTAAGCTTTTGATTTCAATCAAAGCTTGTTTGGTTTTTAAATATTCTTGATAGCTACTGACAATAAGAGGCACAGCCATAAACAGTAACGACAGAATAATGACCAACATAAAGAAAAATAGTCGATTACTGATATGTTCTGAACGTAATCCTGACATTTCTAGTTGGTACTCCGTAAATGTCCTACCATAATCACTGCTATAGAATGAAGTAAGTAATGCGCATCCTAGCACTTTACTGAACAGAAGTTCAGCAACAAAGCTCAGGTAATATGATTAAGGGCGTCATCTTTACATTTCATAAAATATTTCATCGAATATGTAAATGATGGAATGACTATATTAAATCTCTATTTTACAAATACAGTAAGCTTCATAATTCTATAAAATCCTGCTTTTGTTGTTAAATGGCTCTCCAAACATCAGAAACCCAACATTAAATTGGATTTATTTTTATACAAAGAAAAAACGATAAATTTCATGTAATTTTTTTTACAAATATTAATGTTTTCTTATAGATAAAAAAAAGCTCAACCTTGGGGAAAGCTGAGCTCGTAAAGTCTGATGTGATACCACATCGTATCTGGTAAAGTTTTACTAACTTTAAAAATGTTAGGTAGTAAACTTTGCAATTGAATTGTGTGACTTATCTCTAATTTTGTAAAGTTGATTAAATTGATCAGAATTAATTTTTTAATCGTTTTTTTGATTTAAAAACGTATTTTTTTTGCCTTATTCAATTATATAATAATTCAAAATAGATAGATTATTTAGATAAACTTATTAGAATAGTGTTAACCATTACTCAAAATTTATAAAAACTGAAACAAGAACAATATTTGAATGGTTATTTAATAAACAAATCGACACATTAGTTAACGTTAAAACCGATTAATAAAATCATTTTTTCCAATTATAAATGTAATTATTTTTAAATCATTTGATGCTAATTCCATATGAATCTTAAGGTTTAGCTTCTTGTTAATGTTCATTTTTTTATCAGGTTGACATTAAGTACTTTAATTGATGCTTTCTTAACCATTTTTAACATAAGTGTCAAATTTCCTTAACATTACGTTTCATCTATTATTGACTTCATAAATTGTTACAATACAATGACCTCAGCTTTATCTCTTGTTAACGCTGGAAATGATTATGAAAAAACTTGGTTTAGCCACTGCTGTATTATTAGCCATGACCGGTGCTCATGCTTATCAATTTGAAGTTCAAGGTCAATCTGAATACGTTGATACAACTGCAAACGATAAAAACTTCACTGGTACTGCTCAAGGTACTTATTACTTAAAAAATGTTGATGCTTCTAAAGGTCCTTTAGCTGAAGCAGCTTTCTTAAATCAAGCATCTAACGTTTCTGTTGCTTATAACTATATCAAATACGATGAGAAAGACACTGTAAACGTTGAATCTCACACTTATGGTATTAAAGGTGAAGCATACGTTCCAACTCCTTACGTACCTGTTTATGCTAGCGCATCTTACAACCACACTATCAATGACTTTAAAGATGGCGTAAGTGATGACAATGGTGATCGTTATGCATTAGAAGCTGGTGCAATGTTGTTACCTAACTTCTTAGTTGCTGTTGGTTATACAAGTGTTGCTGACCAAATTTCTTTAGATGCTTTCGGTGTTAATAAATACGGAATCGCTAAAGCTGTTGGTGAATCAGTTGCTATTGATGAAAAACAAGATGCAGTAACTGCACGTACTAAATATGTTGGAAACATTGATGGTACTAACATGGCGATTGGCTTTGAAGCATTTGCTTTATTTGCTGAAGACAATGCCTACGGTATGAAAACTGATCTTTTCCTAACTCCTAAGTTAAGCGTTGGTGCATCTTTTGCTGATGTATCTGCATTTAATTCTGGTTACGACCATGTTTGGGGTGGTCATACTCAATACTTCATCACTCCTGCTATAGCAGTTGGTGCTGATTTCGTTAAAGCAAATGCGAAAGATGGCAACCCACGTGATACACAAACTATCGGCTTAAATGCTAAATTCCGTTTCTAATTTAATTTAGAAATTGAATTAAAAAAAAGGACTCAATTGAGTCCTTTTTTTATGGTTGTTAACTTCGTACGATATTTAAGAAATGTAAGTGACGCTCATACTGGTCAATAATATCCTGAATCAAATCCTCTTGCGTCCAGTCCATTACATCATAGTTTTGTCCGCCCTCTCTCAAGAACACCTCGGCTTGGAAATATTGCTCGTCTTCAGCTTCAGTACGCCCAATTAAAAAACTTGGTGGCACTGTTTCACGTGAAACAACTTTATAAATAAAATTAATCTCATGATGGTGATCGACTCGAAGTTGCATACCATCCTCAACTTCACTAATCGAAACCTCAAGGTGACGACGCTTAAACTCATGCTTAATATTTTCAAAAGCACTATAAACTTGCTTTTCAATATATTGCTTCACCTCTTCTTCACTATGTGGATAGTGCATGATTAGGCCTAAACGTTGCTGCCAACTTCTCGGATTATGAATTGCACGTGGGGTAATTCTAGCTTCCTGAATTGCTTGCATTTTCGTGACATCAAGATGCAAAGCTTTTATTAGTCCCCAGCTCATTAAAAGCATGACCACAGTAAATGGTAATGCACTCATAATGATTGAAGACTGCAATGCAGCAAGTCCACCTGCTAAAAGTAAAATAATAGCCAGCACTGCCATGAGTACTGTCCAAAACAAACGTTGCCACGTCGGTGAGTTATCAGTTTTTGCTGTTAAGTAATCAGTAACCAGCGCACCAGAGTCAGCCGAAGTCACAAAGAAAAGAATAACTAATATTGTTGCAATAACATTCATGACACCAGACCAAGGTAAGTGTCCTAAAAATTCAAATAATGCAACTGAAGAGTCTTGCTGAACAGCCTGAATGAGAGTGGTTTGATGTTCCTGAATAATACTAAATAATGCAGCATTTCCTAAAAAACCCATCCAGATAATGGTAAAACCGGTCGGAATAAGTAGAACACCCACAATAAATTCACGGATAGTACGTCCACGTGAAACCCTTGCGATAAACATACCCACAAATGGTGACCATGAAATCCACCAAGCCCAATATAAAATAGTCCATCCCCCAATCCATCCATTTGGCTGATAAGCATATAAATTGAATGTCATGGTAAATAGGTTAGAAATATACTGGCCCGTGTTTTGAATAGTAGTTTGCAGTAAATAAATACTAGGCCCGGCGATAAAAACAAATACTAATAAGATTAAGGCTAAAACTAGGTTTAGCTCTGATAAACGTTTGACTCCTTTATCAAGTCCTAAGAACACAGATAATGAAGCTAAAATACTCACAAAAATAATGAGCAAAACTTGAATATGAGTGCTTTGCTCTATACCGAGTAAATAATGTAAACCAGAGTTAATTTGAGTAACACCAAAACCCAGAGAAGTCGCTACACCAAATACAGTACCAATGGTCGCAAAGATATCAATGCTGTCACCCCAAGGCCCATAAATCTTTTTACCAATGAGTGGATAAAGAGCAGAACGGGTCTTTAGGGGTAAATTATGACGATAAGCAAAATATGCTAATGCTAAACCAACCACTGCATAAATTGCCCACGCATGTAAGCCCCAGTGGAAAAAAGTCACACGTAAGGCTTGCTGGGCTGCATCAATGGTCTGTGCATCTCCACTTGGTGGATTGACATAATGCATGACAGGTTCAGCAACACCGAAAAACATTAAGCCAATACCCATACCCGCAGTAAACAGCATGGCAAACCATGAACCGTTACTATATTCAGGCTGGCTATGGTCAGGCCCTAATTTAATTCGTCCAATCGAAGAACAGGCAATATAAATGAGCAGAATAAGAAAGAAAGCAACCGATAAAACATAAAACCAGCTAAATGAATCAGTGATCCACTGTTTTAAATGCTGCGTTAGAAGTTCGAAAGAACTCGGAGCAATCACAACTACTGCCAAGAA
The DNA here is from genome assembly GCF_001990725.1 of Acinetobacter genomosp. 33YU. NCBI lineage: Bacteria > Pseudomonadati > Pseudomonadota > Gammaproteobacteria > Moraxellales > Moraxellaceae > Acinetobacter > Acinetobacter genomosp. 33YU. Next base: position 294,810 of record NZ_LFZQ01000009.1, read on the forward strand.
CAAAGCAATAATGATGACCGTACCCAAAAAGACATTGGGATTAACATTTGCGAACCAACTCGTTTGTTTGGAAGGCATAAATCCTCCATGTTATTTTTAATGAAAATGACAGGCATAAAGCCAATAAAGACATTCAGGAATGAATAAAGCTATATCTTTCAATAGAGAAAGCTGATAATACTTTAAATAAACTTAAAGAATATTGCAGTTACAAAGGTGTAAATAAATTGAAACACCTCCTTCTTTATTTATCAGCATTCTTTTTGGGTGCATGTGAGATGTACTGTAATGCAATTAAACGCGTAACGATAAGTGCTAGATACATCACCCCACAAAACATTTGTAGCATTGCTAAAACACGTGCTGGTGGACTAAGAGGCATTAGGTCGGACAGCCCTGTTGCTGACTGCAAACTAAAGCTTAAAAACAATAAATCTAGCCAGGTTTGTATGTGATGAACATGGTTTGGATTTTGAAAGCTATTGGGAATTAATAGCTGACAAATGTTGTATAAAAACGCAAAACCCCAAGCAATTAATGTAAAAACAGCTGCGGCTGCAAACAGTTCATCTCGTGTTAAATATCGGTCGGCAAACATATAACGAAATAAACCATAAGCTGCCGAAAAATAAGCTAAAGCTTCACAAGTATGGGCAAAAATTTGGATCGTTAAATTGCCATAGCCTAATAAAATAAATGCTGAAGATAGAATTGCTCCACTTACAAATGTGAGACCTAAAAATGTAAACATCGGAGTTTGACGAATAACCTTAGCAATAATAAGTAAAGCGAGAACTCCCAATGCCCAAGTGAAGGTTCTATATACCTCATTATCAAAAGTCAGCATGGCCAAAATAAGTAAAATGAATTGCACAAACAGCAACCATGCCGAAGGCAGCAATCGAAAGCTTGCCCAGAACTCGATGATAGATCGCATTTAATTATTTTCCGTTTTTTCGTTATGTTTTGAATTATAGAAAATCATACTGTACAAAAAATAGGATAAACAAGTTGTTCTTTATTAAGGAGCTTCTTATTAATAATTATATGGGAGAAACAAAAAAAGCCCCGCAGGGCTTTTTATGAAATATTTAATACGTTTTGATTTTAGTGATCTGATGCACCAGAAGCACCAATACCTGTCATTGAACGTACATATTGTGCATCGAAAGCAGCGCGTTCTTTTTTCGCACGTGCTGAGTTATCAGTCACGGAGAAGAACCAGCAGCAAAGGAATGACAATGGCATAGCAAATAACGCAGGACCGTTGAATGGGTTGATTGGTGTATCAGAGATTTTTAACGTATCTACCCAAACTGCTTTAGATAAGATAATCAGTACAACTGCGGTTACCAAACCAACCACCCCACCGATAACTGCTCCACGAGTAGTCAAACCTTTCCAGAACATTGAAAGAACAAGTACCGGGAAGTTTGCACAACACGCTACAGAGAACGCTAAGCCCACCATGAACGCTACGTTTTGCTTTTCAAACAAGATACCCAAAATCATGGCAAAGATTGCTAAACCAAGTGTTGCAATTTTTGACATACGGAGTTCAGAAGCTGGAGTCGTTTGACCTTTCTTAAATACGTTAGCGTATAAGTCGTGAGAAATTGCAGATGCACCTGAAAGTGTTAAACCAGCAACAACAGCAAGAATCGTTGCAAACGCTACCGCTGAAATGAAGCCCATGAATAAGTCACCGCCTAAAGCGTCACTTAAATGCACGGCTGCCATGTTGTTACCACCAACAAGCTCAAGCTTGCCTGTCATAGCCATTTTTGCAACATCAAGGAACTGTGGGTTGTTTGATACAAACAGGATCGCACCAAAACCAATAATGAAAGTTAAAAGATAGAAGTAACCAATGAAACCTGTTGCAACCACAACCGACTTACGCGCTTCTTTTGCATCTTTTACGGTGAAGAAACGCATAAGAATATGTGGAAGACCTGCTGTACCAAACATAAGTGCTAAACCAAGAGATAAGGCATCAATTGGGTTTGCTGCAAGTTTACCCGGACCCATAATTTTAGAAGCGTCTTCAAAGCTGATGCTATGAACTTTACTAAAGACTTCAATTGATTGGGTAAACATGTTGCTGAAGCTAAATCCAACTGCTTTCATGACCATAAATGCCATGAAGGTCGCACCGCTCAGTAACATCACTGCTTTAATGATTTGTACCCATGTGGTTGCCAACATGCCACCAAAAATTACGTATGCCATCATTAATAGACCAACGATGACAACCGCAATGTTGTAGTTCAAACCAAATAGCAATTTGATGAGCTGACCTGCACCTACCATTTGCGCAATTAAGTAAAACGCGACCACAACAAGTGAACTCAAAGCAGCTAAAGTACGAACTGGTTTTTCTTCAAGGCGGAATGACACGACATCGGAAAGGTTATATTTACCGAGGTTACGTAAGCGCTCTGCCACCAAGAATAAAACGATTGGCCAACCGACCATAAATCCGAGTGAATAAAGCAAGCCATCAAAACCAGAGCTAAACACCATTGCGGAAATACCAAGGAAAGACGCCGCTGACATATAGTCACCTGCAATCGCCAAACCATTTTGGAAACCACTAATTCCCCCACCCGCAGTATAGAAGTCTTGTGCTGATTGAGTTTGTTTTGCAGCCCATTTAGTAATGAACAGTGTGAAACCAACAAAGATGACAAACATGATAATGGCATGCCAGTTGGTTGCTTGTTGCTCTGCTTCACCTAAGTCTGGGCTTGCCATAGCAACAGTTGAATATAGCGATGCTGCACCCATTAGGGCTTTCGCTTTTAATGAATTCCATTTCATATTAGTGTAGTCCTTTCTCGTGCGTGATGGCTTCAACTTCCTTCAACGCTTCTTCACTCAATTGGTCAAGGGTATTATTTGCGATATAGGAATAGACACCACAGAGTAGGAAAGATAAAACAATAATTCCTAAACCAAGCGGGATACCCCATGTCGTTACACCGCCACTAAAGGAACTCATCAAAAATTCTTTGTTGTAGCCCACAAGCAGCATAAAGCCCACATATAGCACTAACATGATGATTGTGAGCGTCCAGCTTAATGCACTTTTTTTCTTGACCATTTTTTGAAACTTTGGATTGCGTAGAATCTGTTCTACTTGGCTCTGATCCATAACCAAACTCCTTACCTAGTGCCCAACCTTGGTCACTTTTTTTTAATGTATTTTTTCATAATTAAAGTTAGCAAGATTCCAGCTTAGTCGTAACTTAGACTTTGGTCGTTAAAATTTAATCAATTTATAGCTTTGTTTCGGCATAGGTTATGATAGACATAAGGTTTCACTTACGTAGGTCATATGAACAGCTGGCTGATTATTGGGGTTCTCACTCTTTATATTGCGCTTTTATTTGTCTGTGCTTTTTTTGGTGAGAAGCATGCCAGTCGTCTCGGCACACGTGGCCGCATGTTTTTATTTAGTTTAACTTTAGGTGTTTACTGCTCTTCATGGACATTTTATGGCGCAACTGGCGCTGCCGTTCGAGAAGGCGTTATCTTCCTACCTATTTATTTAGGGCCACTTTTATTTGTCTGGTTTGGTTATGACATCTGGCGGCGTTTAGGCCGAGTTCGTCAGCACCATGCGATTTCCTCGATCGCTGACTTTGTCGCAGCACGCTATGGTAAAAGTGGTGTACTCGCCTCGTTAGTGACTATTCTTGCGGTTATCGCGATTATTCCTTACCTCGCATTACAGCTCCGTGCCATTGCTTTAAGTACTTCTGTCATTATGGAGCAAAACTCGCACATTCATACCACGACCAATAGCGTGTTATTGCTCACCAGTGTGCTTGCTATTTTAGCCATGATTTTTGGTACACGGCAGATTGCAAACACGGAACAACACGGCGGACTTATGCTTGCTGTTGCATTTGAGTCGTTTGTGAAGTTATTTGCCTTATTGTGTGTGGCTTTATTTTTTATTTTTGAATCACCAGCTAACCTGAGCCAAATGACCTCTGATGTGAATCAGACTTTTCAGGAAGTACAGCTCTTTGGTGTCCCTGAAACTTTCTGGATTCAAACTTTGCTGGCAGGCTTAGCGATTATTTGTTTACCACGTCAGTTCCACGTGGCAGTGGTTGAACTACGCGATGAAAAGCATATTCGTGGTGCTCGTAAGTGGTTCGCGGTTTATCTCATTTTGACTATTCTTGCGATTATTCCAATCGCAAGTTGGGCTTTGCATGCTGCACCAAAATTCCTGACCGTACCCGATGTGGCTGTGCTGTCCTTACCTTTAAGTTATAACCAAGAGTGGCTCGCTTTATTGGCCTTTTTGGGCGGCTTTTCAGCCTCGACAGGTATGTTACTGGTTTCATCAGTTGCATTGTCTATCATGCTCAGTAACGATTTGATTATGCCTGCCTTATGGCGTTTTAAATTGCTGTCGCGTCACGATAAACATTTACCTAAAGTTCTAAAGTTCAGCCGTCGTATTAGTATTGTCGCAGTAATGCTACTTGGCTTCTTATTTTTCCATTTCTTTAATGACATTAACCAGCTTTCAGTTTTTGGTTTATTGGCGTTTAGTGCGGTAGCTCAGTTTGCACCTGCACTGATTGGTGGATTGTATTGGCGAGGTGGAAGTCGTCAAGGTGTCTACGCTGGACTCATCGTTGGATTTTTAATGTGGAGTTACACCTTACTCTTTCCAACCATATTACGTAGCTTACCAGAAGCCTATCAGGAAACTGCACAAAGTATTTTGCTCTTCGGCCCATTTGGCATAAATGCTTTACGTCCAGAGTCACTTTTTGGTTTTGAGTCATTTGCTCCTTTAACTCATGGCGTGATTTGGTCGCTCGGTTTAAATATTCTGTTATACATCTGGATTTCAAAAATTTATCGTCCAAGTGTTGCTGAACAAATTCAGGCAGAAAGCTTTTTTTATTATGAAACCAAACCGTTACCCTCACCACATACCTCTACCGATTTAACTTACCTTCCACATGACGCAGCTCGCTTAAAAGTAGGTGATCTATTTGCCTTAGCCAAAAGAATTACAGGTGAGCAGCCAACCACACAAGCATTCGAGAACTTTTGTGAGCAAAACCATCTCACACTCAATCCAAATACGATTGCCAATGGTATGTGGTGGCGTTTTACCGAGCAATATCTAGCAGGTATTATCGGTGCAGCTTCTGCACGTACCTTGCTAACCACAGCAATGATCAATAACGGCCTCGCTTTAGGCCAAGTCGCCAATATTTTAGACCAAGCCTCACAATGGCAACGTTTTAATCAAAATCTGCTCATGACCATGATTGACCACATGACCCAAGGGGTCAGTGTAGTTGATAAAAATATGTGTTTGGTCGCGTGGAACAATCAATATTTAAAACTATTTGGCTATCCAAAAGACCTTGTTTATGTGGGCTGTCCTATTGCCGACCTAATTCGTTATAACGCTGAACGTGGCGAATGTGGTCCCGGTTCAGTCGAAGAACATGTCCGCAAACGTCTTCACTGGATGAAAGTCGGCAGCGCGCATGAGTTTGAACGTATCCGTAAAGACGGTCGCGTAATTCAAATGCGAGGTAACCCAATTTCAGGCGGTGGCTTTGTTACAACGTTCGCCGACATTACTGCTTTCCGTGCGAATGAGGCAATACTTGAAGCCCGAGTAAAAGACCGAACTCAACAACTTGCAGATGCTTTAACCGAGCAACAACTTGCGCGTGAACAAGCCGATATGGCAAATATGTCAAAAAGCCGATTTATTGCAGCGGCAAGTCACGACTTATTGCAACCTATGCATGCAGCTCGTCTGTTTAGTACCGTGCTTGAGCAAAGTATTTCGACAGAAGAAGACCGCCAAACCTTACAACAACTTGACCGAGCACTTTATGGTGCCGAAAGTATGTTGTCTGCCCTACTCGATATAGCTCGTTTAGAAGGGGGCAGTATCCAACCAAAAAGACAGCCTTATCCTCTACACGATTTATTAAGCGACCTTGAACTCCAGTTCAAATCGATCGCTGCACAGCGAAACATTTCCCTAAAAGTTCATGATGTATCGTTCTGGATTGATACCGACCCACAGTGGATTCGTCGTATTATTCAAAACTTTGTCAGCAATGCCTTACGCTACACCGCCAAAGGCCGAGTAGTCGTAGGTGTGCTCCGTTCTGCACAGCAGCCGAATCATATTCGAATTGGCGTTTGGGATACTGGCCCTGGTATTGCCGAAGAACAACGAGTTAAGCTGTTCCAAGAATTTGAACGTTGTGGCCATTTATCACCTTGGGGTGAACAAGGCTTAGGACTAGGGCTTGCGATCGTACAACGTATGACTGGCTTGCTCAATTACCCAGTTCACGTTTACTCAGAGTTGGGCAAAGGCTCATGCTTTATGATTGAGGTACCTATTGTCGAGCCACCAAAAGTTACAACACCAGCTGTACAAGCTGTGCCTTTAAAAACCAAAGCGTACCGTATTTTGTGCTTAGATAATGACGAAACGATTTTAGAGGGTATGAGTAGTTTATTAGGGCGATGGGGTTATCAGGTATTCAAAGCTACTGAACCTGAACAGGCTTTAGACATTATTCAAAAAGAGAATATTCAGGTTTGGCTCATCGACCAACACTTAAATAACAATCAACTTGGTGTTGATTTTATTAATCAAAATCGTCAACACGATGTTCCAGTTGCTTTAATTACTGCTGACTCCCATCCTGAGTTACCACAGCAATTAAAAGAATTAAATATCGTTTTACTGAAGAAACCACTTAAACCTGCCTCATTAAGAGCTTGGTTATCTGGACTTAAAATTGCCAACACAATTGACTAATTATTTTCATCTCTCAAGCTTTCTATAGGTTTGGGAGATATTTTTTGGCAAAAATTATGTGGTTAATTTAAGCAAATAGGCAGAACTGCTCAAAAAGTCTTCTTTTAGGCCATGAATGATTGACCAAAGTTTCCAATGCTTAATTTCCTATGGCAAAGCTCACCTTTTTTGTAAGTGAACACGTGTACACCTAGTTACAATTTAATAAACCAATGTTTTTTAAAAATATTATTTACTTAAAAACACCATATAAGACTTTAGTCTTATTCTACTTGCATTCTTCATAGCACATAAATATTCCAAACGTATTTTATATTTGAACTTACTTCTGCCTATAGCCAGCTCTTGAATTAAAGCAAAGGACAACTGCCATGAATATTTCTGATAACAACCCGCAAGGGCAACTCTCATCTCAACAGTTTTATCGTCAATATAGTGCTAATGCCTTACTTCCAGAATTAGATTGGCAAAGTATTTTTCCTCATAGCAAGCTTAGCGAATCGCATATCAAAGCACTCAATACAATTTATCAGTGTGCTGTACCACTCGCGCTTAATGTATTTCATGATCTAAATTTTGATGTATTTGCACCTGCTGCTTATCATCCTCAAGGTTTAGGCTTATTTGATAAATTGGCTCAACAGGAAGAGAATTTTCTAAAAGTTCTTAGTGCTGAAAGTGAAAATCTTGACCATGACACACGTCATCAAATCTGGAGTATGCTTCTACGTGGTGGTGCTGTTTTAGTTTTCAAAGCTTGGCTAGGTCATGTCAAACTTGGCGAAAACCAGTTAGATATGACTCAGTTTGATGAGCTTTCTGACTTACTGTTTATTAAAACACCTCCACATCAACTTGCTGAACGTCTGCATGTTGATGAAAAAGCAAAACTTGACCATATCTTCTTAATGTATGGCAATGACATTTTCCTTGATCGATTCAACAGTCTGGAAACAGCTGCTCTGTTTGTTGATTTAGGTGTTTATGATGCAGCTTTCTTAAGCTTGCGTGATGACCGTGTAGCTGAATATTTAAAAAGTAAAGGCTATGTGACCCAAGAACAGATCGATGATTTGCAATGTGCTCTTAACCCACTGTACTGCGACAGCCTCACACCTAAGCAAGACTGCCTTGCCTAAGTGGAACATAAAAAAGACCTCAATTGAGGTCTTTTTTTATTTTTAAATTTTCTTATCTTCAATATTGAGTGCGCTAATTGCCAGTACAGCTTGTGTACGATTTTGTACACCTAATTTTCTAAAAATAGCGGTTACATGCGCTTTAATCGTTGCTTCCGAAACATCGAGTTCGTAGGCAATCTGTTTATTTAGCAAACCTTCAGCAACCATCATTAAAACACGGAACTGCTGAGGCGTTAAAGACTGAATACGTTCCGCTAAAGCAGTTTCATCTGCCGCTCTCGGATCAAGATTAAGATTTGACGGTAGGTTTGGTGGTAACCAAATTTCACCATCTAAAACTTGACGAATCGCTTCACCAATATGACTTGGATGAGCCGATTTAGGAATATAACCCATCGCGCCATGCGCAATTGCACGCTGAATAATTGAAGTTTCTTCATGCGCAGAAACTACAATAATTGGAATAGCAGGATACTGAGCTCTTACATAAACAAGAGCGGAGAAACCTGAAGCACCCGGTAAATTTAAATCGAGTAACACTAGGTCAGGTTCTGCCCCATTTTCCAAACGCTCATAAAACTCATCAACCGAAGCTGTTTCATGAATTTGTGCCTGTGGCAGGCTATAACGTACTGCTTGAATTAAAGCATGACGAAACAAAGGATGATCATCAACGATTAAAATATTCATAAGCGATTAAAGTAATCTTGAGCATAAGTATGGCCTATTGTAACCCTACTATTTAGATGAAAGATACGTTCATCGTATCCATTTTTATGCAAAATATTGATAAATGCATAACTTAGACAAAATTTTCAGATGTTTTTTAACTTTTAATAAAAATTAATCTGTTTTTTATATAAGCTTACTTTTTATTATAAAAAATATATCACCTATAATTATATAAAATAAAAACAGTAGCTTAATAGAAAACCAAACTATAAAAATCCATGATTAATCTTTTATATTTAAAACTGATAAGGTTGACCAATTTCGTTATTTTACAGTTTATCGTTGATGTTGATTAATAAGTCCAATGTTCTTTTTTAGGCTTAGGACCAAATTATGACTGGTATCAAATCACCAAAACCTTTAAATATTGTTGCCGTTTCTGGTGGCTTAAATACCCCATCTAAAACCGAAAGTCTGGTTCAAGCCATTCTTGATGAATTATCAGAAGCAATCGATGTTAAAGTTCATTTTATTAAATTAAGCGAAATTGGGCCATTACTTGGTGGTGCATTTTATCGCAATCAACTTCCGCAGCGTGTACAAGATGATCTTGCAGCGGTTGAAGCAGCAGATGCCCTAATTGTCGGTACTCCTGTTTACCGTGCTTCTTTTACAGGTCTTTTCAAACATTTCTTCGATTTTGTTGAACAAACTGCGTTGGTTGACGTGCCTGTACTTTTAGCAGCATCAGGTGGTAGTGATCGCCATGCCTTGGTACTCGAACATCAACTTCGTCCATTATTTAGCTTCTTCCAAGCACAAACTTTACCAATTGGCGTATATGCAACAGATCGCGACTTTACCCCTGAATATACGGTAAAAAGCGAGCAACTATCTGACCGTATTACGCTAGCAGTGGCTCGTGCATTACCAATTTTAGAATGGGCACCAGCAAAAGGTAAACGTGCAGAGGTAATCAAATCTAAGACTCAGCAAGCAAATCAAGAACTTGGTATTAACAAGCAAATTGAGCAAGAAGAAGTATTACCTTCAGCAGCTGTACCAAACCTTGATGCAGCAGAGTCTCGTTTGCATCATAAGTCTGGCAAATCATTAACGCATGTTGCCTAAGCGCAATATCGCTAAATAAAAATAACGAATGGGAGAGCGCACCATGACGCAATTACAACAACCGATTAAATTTGCTTATTGGGTACCGAATGTAAGCGGTGGCCTTGTTGTGAGCAGCATCGAACAGCGTACAGACTGGAGTTATGACTACAATGTTCGACTTGCTCAGGCAGCCGAAAACAATGGTTTTGAATATGCGCTCACTCAAATTCGTTTTACGGCGGGCTATGGGGCAGAAAACCAGCATGAATCCGTGAGTTTCAGTCATGCATTACTGGCAAAAACTGAAAAGCTTAAGGTGATTGCGGCTATTCTGCCCGGCCCTTGGAAACCGGCACTGGCAGCTAAACAGCTCGCGACAATTGATTATCTAACTGAAGGCCGTATTGCGATTAATGTTGTAAGTGGCTGGTTCAGAGGCGAGTTTGATGCGATTGGTGAGGAATGGCCAGAGCATGACGAGCGCTATGTCCGCTCTGAAGAGTTTATTCGTACGCTAAAAGGAATCTGGACCACCGATAACTATAGTTTCGATGGTAAATACTACCAGTTCCAAAACTACACACTTAAACCAAAACCTCTGCAAAAGCCTCATATTGAAGTGTTTCAAGGAGGTAGTTCACGTGCCGCACGTGACATGGCTTCACGCGTATCTGACTGGTATTTCACCAACGGCAATACTGTCGAAGAAATTCAAAAACAGGTCGAAGACATTCGCACCAAAGCTAAAGCCAATAATCATCACGTCAAAATTGGTGTAAATGCGTTCATTATTGCTAGAGATACCGAAGAAGAAGCAAAAGCGGTACTTCAAGAAATTATTGATAAAGCCAACACTGAAGCCGTAAATGCTTTTGGCGATGCAACTCGTGAAGCAGGTGCAGCATCTCCAGAGCAACAAGGTAACTGGGCAAAATCAAGTTTTGAAGATTTAGTGCAATATAACGACGGCTTTAAAACCAATTTAATTGGTACACCTCAGCAAATTGCAGAGCGTATCGTGGCGCTTAAAAATGTAGGTGTCGATTTAGTTCTTTCAGGATTCTTACACTTTATTGAAGAGGTGGAATATTTCGGAGAAAAAGTTCTGCCACTCGTTCGTGAGTTAGAACTTCAACAGGAAAAGGAGGTAGAAATCCAAGCGAAATCAGCCTAAAAAACTCCAGTTAAAAACAGCGCAAGATAATAAAAACAATAAACTAAAATAAAGATTTATTGGCTCCAAGACTCGGATTGGAGCTTTTATTTTTTTAAGGTTTCTCGACTTCTCGAATCACTGTTTCAACTGAATAGCGACACCATTTCGAAAGTACCTCAATAAATTCATTTAATGCTGCAGGTTCAAAATGACTGACTATCATGTAGCAAGCATTGCCCATGACTTTGAAACATTCATCTATTTGTTCATATTGCTTCACTAAATTTTCAATTTCTTCAAAAGCGCGTTGTTCATTTAGATGCAAATGAATAAATTGTTTATGCGAATATTGAACGGCAATGGTGTAATTTTTGATAACCCCTGCATCCATTAATTGAGCAATTCGAGTACCCACCGCCTGCCCCGTCCGGTGAACTCGCTGCCCGATTTCTTTATTGGTTAAGCGGGAATCTTGCTTGAGTAATGCAATAATTTTTAGATCAATCGGGTCTAGTTCAATATTCATTTTTCATGGCGAAAGAAAACTGGCGTTAATGCTTTCATAGGACTATAGCCGATTTTACTGACAGAGAATAACCTTGTTTTATCTTATACAAACAAGAGTGTTCTCATGAAACAAGCACTATTAGTTATCGATGTTCAAAATGATTATTTTAAAAATGGCAAAATGGAATTGGTTGGACCAGATCAAGCGCTCGATAAAATAAAGCAGCTTGAACAATATTTTAACGAGAAAAATTTACCGATTATTTATGTGCAACATATTAACCCGCCACAAGCGAGTTTCTTTCAAGAAAATACAGATGGGGTTTTACTTCATCCTGAACTTAGTGCTGGCAGTGATTCATTAATCGTGACAAAGCATTATCCAAATAGTTTCTTAGAAACCAATTTAGAAGAACTTTTAAAAGCACATCAAATTGAACAACTCGTGATTACAGGCATGATGACACATATGTGTATTGACTCAGGGACACGTGCAGCCAAAGAACTTGGCTATCAACCCATATTAATTGAAGATGCTACTGCAACACGTGACTTAAGCTATGCTGAAAAGACTACAAAAGCTGAAGATGTACAAACAGCTTTTTTAACTGCGCTGAGTACATTTGCAAATGTACAAAATACTGCTGACTTTTTAGCAAACTCTTAATGAATCTCAATGAAAAAGCCCCAAATGGGGCTTTTTAAAATTAGTTTTGCTTATCGGGATAAACCGTTGCAATTAACTGATCTACTACAGCCGGTTCAGCCAAGGTTGAAGTGTCGCCTAAACTATCAAGCTCGTTTGCCGCGATCTTTCTTAAAATACGGCGCATAATTTTACCCGAACGGGTTTTCGGTAATGCTGGTGCCCAATGTAGTGCATCAGGTGAAGCCACAGGCCCAAGCACTTTACGCACCCAGTTGATTAACTCTTTACGCAGTTCTTCCGACTCTGGCACACCCGCCTGTAAGGTCACAAAAGTACAAATGCCCTGTCCTTTAATGTCATGGGGCATGCCCACTACCGCTGCTTCTGCTACTGACTCATGCGAAACAAGAGCACTTTCAATTTCAGCCGTACCTAAACGATGGCCCGAAACGTTTAAAACATCATCAACACGACCTGTAATCCAGTAATAACCATCTTGATCACGGCGAGCACCATCACCTGTAAAATAAGTATTTTTAAAGGTAGAGAAATACGCCTCAATAAAGCGATCAGGATCACCCCAAATGGTACGCATCTGACCCGGCCATGAATCTTTAATTACAAGGTTACCTTCAGCCGCACCTTCTAACTCATTACCTTCACCATCTAGAATGGCGGGTTGAATACCAAATAACGGACGTGTTGCTGAACCCGGTTTTAAAGCTGTTGCACCCGGCAATGGAGCAATCAAAATACCGCCTGTTTCGGTTTGCCACCATGTATCAACAATCGGGCAACGGCCTTCGCCAACAACGTTGTAGTACCAGTTCCAAGCTTCTGGGTTAATTGGCTCACCAACCGAACCAAGTAAACGCAAACTGCTACGATTACTCTCACGTACAAACGAATCACCTTCTCGCATCATGGCACGAATCGCGGTTGGCGCTGTATATAAAATAGAGACTTTGTGTTTATCGACCACATGACCAAGACGTGCCCATGTTGGATACTGAGGTACACCTTCGAACATTAAGGTCGTCGTACCATTTGCTAGTGGACCATAAATCAGATAACTATGCCCTGTAATCCAGCCAATATCAGCTGTACACCAGTAAACATCATCTTGTTTTAAATCGAAGACCTCTTTAAAGGTACTGGTTACATAGACTAAGTAACCACCCGTAGTATGCAATACCCCTTTCGGTTTTCCTGTCGATCCCGAAGTATAAAGAATAAATAAAGGGTCTTCTGCCTTCATTGGTTCTGGAGGACAGTTTGCATCTACCTCCATAATAATGAGGTGATACCACAAATCGCGGCCCGGCTTCATTTCAATCGGGTTTGCATTGCGGTAAACCACAATCACGTTTTCAACGCACTCAGTACCCGGCAAAGCTAAAGCCAAATCAACGTTTTCTTTGAGGGGTAATAGTTTTCCAGCACGCAAGCTTGAATCTGCGGTAATCACCAGTTTAGCTTGGCTATCTTCAATACGACTTGCTAAAGAGTCTGGCGAGAAGCCACCAAACACCACGCAGTGAACCGCGCCAATACGGGCACAGGCTAACATGGCAATTGCAGCCTCAGTCACCATTGGCATATACAACACAACACGATCACCTTTACCAATACCGTATTTTTTCAAAACGTTGGCAAAGCGGCAGACTTCATCGTGTAATTCTTTATAAGAAACGATTTTATGACGAGAAGGATGGTCACCTTCCCAAATAATTGCAGGTTTATGTGGATGTTCTTTAAGATGCCTGTCTAGGCAGTTTGCTGACACATTCAACTCACCATCAGCAAACCATTCAATCTTGAAATTGTCTTTGTCAAAACTCGTATTTTTAACTTGGGTAAATGGCTTTATCCAATCGACAATTTTAGCTTGCTCTGCCCAGAATTCATCTGGGTTCTCGATAGAGTGTTGATAACGTTTAAAGTAGTCTGCTTCAACAGTACGAGCTGTTTTTTTAAATTCCTCTGGTACTGGATAGATCTCATTCATACGCAACTTCCTTGATCTTGTGCATCCCATCTCGAGACTGTGGCTATTATTTTACTGGATCTTATTTGTATGCCTTTTCAGTATGATGACTGTTTCAAAGCCTAGACAATCCGACTTTGGTCACATATTAACCACTTACTCAAACATACGAAATTGTGAACATTTTTATAAAATTAAGTTGATTTAAAACATTTGTCTATAGCTTTTCCTTTTATAATTTTTTCAAGTTTTGATGGTTTTGACTATCAACAAAGATTATTTTACCTTTTAGACGCAGCACAGGAATAAAATAATATGTTTGCCGAAACGCCCTCTTCACGTCCACCACAACTTCCATTTAAAGATAGCCCTTTTTCAATTCATGGTCGCTTTAACCGCATGAGTTATTTGGGTGGTTATGGCCTAATTTATTTAGTCACCCTTATAGGTTATTTCATTTTGGCTTCATTTCTTGGAAGTTTTCAGCTTTCAAGTAATCTATTTAATTTTGAGTTCTATAGTTCTCTTTCTGGCGTAAGTGCTTTAGTGGTCTGGGCTTTTTGGCTATTTTTGATTTATTTAAATATTGTTCTGGTTGTTAGACGTTTGCACGATTTAAATAAAAGTGGTTGGATGGGGCTGCTGTTATTTATTCCAGTCGTACAGTTCTTTTTCATGATCTATTTATTGCTTGCTCCTGGTACAGCAGGTCCAAATCAATATGGTCCAGCTCGACCTTCAACCTTTATAGAAAAACTGATGGCTTGGTTTATTTTATTCGCTATTTTAATTAGCCTTATTTCTACCGCAGGCTTTTTTTACTACTTCTCTGGTACCGATACTCTTCAAACCCCAACACAAATTTTACAAAAAGGAACGCAATACTTTTAATTAAAAAACACTTTATTATTTAGTTGAACTCATTATAGTAGGCGCACATTTTATCTCCTACTATGATGGAAGCTAAAAGAGCTTTCATGAATTTATTCAATAGAGACTTGTCGTGGCTGATGAACAAAAATCCTTAACGGATGTTGCAAAAAATACAGGCGAACTTTTGCAAGAAGCAGGTACTAAAACCACCCAAACGGTTTTAGCACATACTGAGAAATATCATGATGCCTATACCACTATCGACAAAATCGTAGATAGTTTTTGGGAACGTGTACCTTATATCTGCATTGCGATTACCGTTTTTATTATTTTTTGGCTACTGACCAAATTATTTAAATTCTTTGTTCGTAAGACTTTAGAAAATCGCTCTTATACTCGCCAAAATTTGGTTCTTGTTTTAAACCGTGTCGGCAGTACAGCAATTTTATTCTTTGGTTTCTTAATTGCGCTTGTCATCATGATCCCAGGGTTCACGCCGGGCCAACTCATGAGTGCCTTAGGGATCGGTTCTGTCGCAATTGGTTTTGCATTTAAAGATATTTTCCAAAACCTGCTTTCAGGTATTTTGATTTTATTGAGCGAGCCATTCCGTATTGGTGATTCGATTGTGGTGAATTCACTTGAAGGGACTGTTGAAGATATTCAGATTCGTGCAACGTTCCTGCGCTCACCAGATGGCCGTCGTATCGTTATTCCAAACGCAACTGTTTATACGAGTGCTTTAACGGTAAATACAGCCTATCAACAACGACGCTGTGAGTTCGTAGTCGGTATCGGTTATGACGACGATGAGCAAAAAGCGAAACAAATTATTTTAGATATTCTCAATAATGATCGAAATGTACTGAGTCAGCCTGCTTTCTCGGTTAACGTGACAGCTCTAGCAGACTTCTCGGTTAACCTTACGGTACGCTGGTGGATTAACACCACTGAGACAGATATTTCATCATCTACAAGCACTATTCAAGCCGAAGTAAAACAAGCCTTCAATGCAAATGGCATTAATATTCCTTACCCAATTCAGGAATTAAAAATGGCTGCAAATCATTTGCCATTGAATGCTGAGAACTCAGCTAAATAAACGCCCTAAAATATAAGAAATAGACGTTTCTGTTCTTAAAATACGGTTGCCTAAGCTCACAGCTTGGCAGCCGTTTTTTGTGAGTAAATCAACTTCATAGGGAATAAAGCCACCTTCGGGACCCACGACAATACTGCAAGCATGGTGAATGTTACTTGGCATACTCTGCTCGGCATAAGGGTGAGCCACATAGGCAGGAGATGTTTCTGAAATTAAGATGGGCAAAACGTCTTCAACAAAAGGTTTAAAACGTTTATACATTTGAATTTCAGGAACGATGGTATCACCTGCTTGCTCAAGTCCAAGCGTAACGTATTGATCAATTTGCTGTAAAAATGGAGTTTGCCAATAGCTTTTATCAACGCGATAACTATGGATCAAACTGATTCTTTCAACACCTAAAGTCACACTATCCATAATTAAACGGCGTAAAACTTTAGGTCTTGGTAAAGCCACAATTAAATGAACTGGAAGTTTTGCAGGTACTGCTTCTTCACGAATAGGGCGTATACACACTTCTTGCTCATCAATCGAAATAATTTCTGTGACATAACGCGCGCCATTACGAATACCAACTTTCAGATTTTGGCCAACCGTAATATCAAGATGTTCACGTAAATGTTGTAATTGGCGCTTTGAATGAATCGACCAGATTTCTGATTGAGTATCTTCAGGTTCTAGTAAAACAATATTCATGGTTTTTCGGCCAAATACCGGTTAATCACCCCTATATGTTTTTGTAGCGAACCTTGATTACGCTGCAATACTTTATGCGCCTGTGTAACGAGCTGTTCAGTAGCTTCAGGTTCTGCCAGACAAGCCAACCAGATATCAACGACCTGCTGTGCATCTTGAGCAATAAGTACCCCATTTTCATCAATGAACTCATCGACAATTGTTTGGAAGTTGAAGTAACGCGGTCCCACCACTGTAGGTACATTTAAAACCATAGGTTCTAAAATATTATGTCCACCACCCGGCTCATTTAAAGAACCACCTACAAAGCACACCTGACTTAAGGCGTACCATAACCAAAGCTCACCCATGCTATCGGCCAAATAAACCTGCGTACTGGCATGGATACTTTGCCCCATACTTCTACGATGCGTAACTAAATTTAAATTTTGACAAATTTCAAATACTTCATCGAAGCGTTCAGGATGACGAGGCACAACTATGCATACCAACTCACGATTGGAATTTAAATGAGGCGCAAGTGCCTCCAAAATTTGTTGTTCTTCGGGTGCATGTGTACTGGCAATCGTCACAACCTGACGGTTTTCCAAATACCACTGCTGGTGCAATTGGGCAGCTTGTTTTATAAAAGCCTCGGGCGCATGAATATCAAACTTAATATTTCCAACGACCTGACTTTTATGCTCATCTAAACCAAGCTCAACATAACGCTGACGGGTTGCACTATCTTGTGCTAATACCCAATCGATTTGCTTTAACATACCGGCAGTTAAACTTGGGACTTTGCTATAACCCTTTGCTGACTTTTCAGATAACCGAGCATTAAGTAATAAACATGGTACATGCTGTAACTTGGCTTGATCAATTAAATTGGGCCAAAGCTCAGTTTCAACTAATGCTAAAAGTCTCGGTTTGTAGGATTCGAAGAATTGTTTTAAAAGCGGTTTTTGGTCTACAGGCAAATAGACTGCTTGAAATAAATCTAGATACGGTTCTTTTAAAAAAAGTGACTTGGCACGTGCCTGACCTGTTTTTGTCGTATTGGTCACTAAAACCGGCTGGCCAAGTTTGAGATAGTGCTCGATTAAAGGCTGTGCAGCATTGGTTTCCCCAACTGAAACAGCATGAAACCAGATGGATTTTTGGTTTTTAGGATCTTCAAACGGCCCAAATCTTTCCAGACATTCCTGATGATATAATTCCAGACTTTCTGCACGTCTTTTTATCCGCCAGCGATAAAACGGTTTTAATAAATGGAGTGCTGTGTTGTACCAAAATGGGGTCGCCAAGCGGTTTGCCTCAAATAGTCAAAATTTAAAAACTGCGGAAAATATAACATAGATAAAAAAAATGGCAGAGTTTCGATACCTAAACTCTACCATATACAAGAAAAGTCATTGACTGAACTCACCAAAGAGCAAGTTCAGTAAAAAGAAAAACTTAATAATAAAATGATTTTATGAAGCTTCTAAAGCAGGATAGTCTGTATAACCTTCAGCGCCTTTAGCATATAAAGTCGTTGGTTGAATTTCATTTAATGGTAGACCTTGCTCTAAACGCTGTAAAAGATCTGGGTTCGCAATATAAGCCTTACCAAAAGATACTGCATCTGCCTGACCTTCACGTAAAATACGTTTTGCCGACTCTGGTGTCAGATTTTCATTGGCAATCCACACACCATTAAATTTTTCACGTAATTGCGGACCAATACTATCGGCAGCTTCGTATTCGCGAGAGAAAATGAAAGCTACATTACGTTGACTCAATTGTTCAACCACATAACCGAATGTCGCTAATGGATTTTCATCACCCATATCATGAGAGTCGCCACGCGGTGCAATATGTACACCTACTCGGCCAGCGCCCCACACTTCAATAAAGGCATCAACCACTTCTAATAACAAGCGAGCACGATTTTCAACCGAACCACCATACTCATCATCACGTTGGTTGGTATTACTTTGAAGGAACTGGTCAATTAAATAACCATTTGCAGCGTGCAACTCAACACCGTCAAAACCTGCTGCTTTAGCCAGTTCTGCTGAATGTTTATATTGAGCTACAACTTCTTGAATTTCTTCAATTGAAAGTGCGCGCGGTTTTACGAATGGGCGTTTAGGGCGTAATAGACTCACTTCACCCGCAGGTTGAATCGCACTCGGTGCTACTGGAATATCACCATCTAAAAGTTCAGGGTCTGAAATACGGCCCACATGCCAAAGCTGAACTACAATTTTTGAACCCTGTGCATGAACTGCTTCAATAATCTTATTCCAAGCTTGTGCCTGCTCTTGTGACCATAGTCCCGGAGTATCTGCATAACCCACAGTTTTTGAACCAATCACTGTTGCTTCCGTGAGAATGAGACCAGCATTTGTACGTTGCTGATAATATTCCACCATTAAGTCGTTTGGAACACGGCTTTCGCCACTACGTGCACGTGTTAATGGGGCCATTACCAGTCGATTTTTAATTTCAAAATCACCAACTGTTAAGGGAGTATTGAGTTCAGCCATGATCGCCTCGACTTACACTTTATTTGTTTTAAAGTGTTTGTTTTAAATGTTCGATATATTGCTGAATCAAAGCTTCGTTACGTGAAAAATAAGACCATTGTCCATATTTTTGGACCTGAATGAGACCAGCCTGCTGTAATACAGACAAATGATTGGACATTGTAGACTGAGCTACTTTACCCAAACGTTCAATATGACCTGCGCAAACCCCTTTTTCAAAACTACCACCACACTCTTCTACCGGTAAATAATGCGCAGGTTCTTTTAACCATTGCAGAATCTGCCGACGCAGAGGATTGGCTAGGGCTTTGCTAATTGCATCAATATCCATAGGCTCAACACGTCTTTTAAACGAACAAAGCTTCGTTCAGCATTTCGAAAACATAATATCGCATTTTTTCGATATTCATATCCATTTTTTTCGATATTCATATCGTATTTTTCCGATTAACTTCCGATCACTGAACTGCTTTGCCGTTTTAATCGCTAAAAATTTAAGAGTTTTAGAGAACTAAAAGTTCGAAAGACTCTTATAACCCCTGCTTTAAACTCGCTTCAATGAAACGATCAAGGTCACCGTCAAGAACTGCACCAGTATTTGAGTTTTCAACACCTGTGCGTAAGTCCTTAATACGAGAGTCATCAAGTACATAAGAACGAATCTGGCTACCCCAACCAATATCAGACTTCGAGTCTTCAAGTGCTTGAGCCGCTTCATTACGCTTTTGCATTTCTAGTTCATACAATTTTGCACGTAACTGTTTCCATGCATGATCACGGTTCGCATGTTGTGAACGCTGGTTCTGACACGCAACCACAATACCAGATGGAATGTGCGTCAAACGAACTGCTGAATCTGTTTTGTTAATGTGCTGACCACCTGCACCAGATGCACGGTAAGTATCAGTACGAACATCAGAAGGATTAATATCGATTTCGATATTGTCATCAACTTCCGGTGAAATAAACACCGCAGAGAATGACGTATGACGGCGGTTACCACTGTCGAATGGTGACTTACGTACTAAACGGTGTACACCTGATTCTGTACGTAACCAGCCATATGCATATTCACCTTCAACGCGAATCGTTGCAGATTTAATCCCTGCTACGTCACCATCAGATACTTCCATAAGTTCTGCTTTAAAACCGTGACGCTCAATCCAGCGCATATACATACGTAATAACATTGAAGCCCAATCTTGTGCTTCTGTACCGCCTGAACCTGCTTGAATCTCGACATAACAAGGATTCGGGTCCATTGGGTTGCTAAACATACGGCGGAATTCAAGTTTTGCTAATTCTTCTTCGGCAGCGCCAAGCTCAGATTGGACATCTACCAGCAAGCTTTCATCATCAGCTTCAACAGCTAAATCGAGCATTGCTTTGGCATCTTCAAGCTGTGTAGACAAGCCATCTAATACATTAATAACGTTTTCTAGTTCGCCCTTTTCTTTTGCCATTGCCTGAGCACGGTTTTGATCATTCCAGATCGCAGGGTCTTCTAACTCACGTAAAACTTCTTCTAAACGCTCTTTTTTCAGATCGTAGTCAAAGATACCCCCGTAGTGTTTGGCTACGATCAGTTAAGTCTTTCAATTGGTTTAGATAAGGATTAATTTCCACGCGAGTGTTCCCATAAAAGCAGATAAACAGTCGAATATTTTATCATAGCTATGGTTATCTTCGAACCTGCTTTAATCTTTAACTCATATTTTCAATTTAAAAAGTTTTTATTTCTTTCAGAAGATTTTAAGCTTTATTCGTAACATCCCCATACAAAATTGGGTACTTTTCCAGCATTTTTGAGTTTCTACACAAAATATCCTCAATTTTAATAAAATAAAACATTATGTATTTATACATTTAAATCAATTACTTAATTTAATTAAATTTACAAAAAAAGCACATGGTTACAGTACAGTTACTTGTGCAAGATTGACGCTAAATGATTTTGCTCTAGACTAAAAGTTGTAACAAAACATTTATAAAATCGTTTTTAGAGGGGAGAGATTCCATGAAAAAACTAGCAATTGCATCAGCTCTTTTATCTGCGCTTGCAGTAAGTGGCGCAGCAAACGCTTACCAAGCTGAAGTTGGTGGTTCTTACACTTATCTTGATCCAGATAACGGTAGCAGCGTAAGCAAATTTGGTGTTGATGGTACATATTATTTCAACCCTGTTCAAACACGTAATGCGCCGCTTGCTGAAGCAGCATTCTTAAACCGTGCAAGCAACGTTAACGCACACGTTAACTATGGCGATAACAGCGGTACTAAAGATACTCAATACGGCGTAGGTGTTGAATACTATGTTCCTAATACTGACTTCTACCTTAGCGGTGATGTAGGCAGAAATGAACGTGAGATCGACAACACAAACTACGACCAGAAAGTTACAACTTATGCGGCTGAAGTAGGTTACTTACCAGCACCTGGTTTGTTACTTGCTTTAGGTGTTAAAGGTTATGACGAAAAAGACGGTAAAGACGGCGCAGACCCTACCGTTCGTGCAAAATACGTAACTCAAGTTGGTCAACATGACGTAAACCTTGAAGCTTATGGCGCGTTTGGTGACCTTGACGAATATAAAGTTCGTGGCGACTACTACATCGATAAAACTTTAAGTTTAGGTGTGGACTACTACAACAATGACTTAACTGATAAAGACGAATGGGGCATTAATGCTAAAAAATTCTTGAATCAGCAAGTAAGTGTTGAAGGTCGTATTGGTTTCGGTGATAACGACAACACTTATGGTGTTCGTGCAGCATATCGCTTCTAATCTTACCTAGATTAAAAAAATCCGCTCAATTGAGCGGATTTTTTATTGTTTTAAATGCACAATTCGTAGCTGTAAACTTACATTACCATTAAAAACATTACGATCTATTTCATAGACTAAATGTACATAGTCACGCATAGGATCAAAGTCAAATCGGTCTGCTGCATTAAAAGCAATTGCATCGAAACTATATTGATCTAAAGCCAATTTAAGTTTTAAGTGTGTCTCTTTGAGCCAACGGAAATCGATAACTTTAAAATATCCTTCAAATTGAGGCAGTGGAAATTTTTGTCCCCACGGGCCTAACTGTTCAATCCAGTTCAAGGTATCTAACTGCAAAGCAGAAACAGGTAGCTCACCATCAGTCCATAAGGTCGCTTGAAAGATAGATTCATCCATTGCAGCCACACAGTTACTAAATACTGTTTTAAAAGCCTCAAAGTTTTCTTTACGTATCGTCAAACCTGCTGCTGCAGCATGCCCACCAAAATGGCTCACCAACTCAGGATGTTGTTCGGCAACTTGCTCAATGGTATCTCGAATGTGCACACCGTCAATGGAACGTGCCGAGCCTTTAATATGAATGCCATCTTCATCGGGTGCAAAAACAATTGTAGGCCGATGGAACTGTTCTTTTAAACGGCCCGCGACTATACCAATCACACCTTGGTGCCAGTTTTCTTCAAATAGAACAAGCGCCGCGGGAATATCTTGCTGTGAAAGTTGCAAAGTATCTAAGGCCGATAAAGCTTGTTGCTTCATCTCTCCTTCAATTTGACGGCGATCGATATTTAACTGATTTAATTGCTGAGCAATGGGGTATGCTGTTTCCATTGTCTCGGCCAATAAACACTCGATCCCAATACGCATGCTCTCCATACGCCCTGCTGCATTAATACGCGGTCCGAGCACAAATCCTAAGTCTTGAGCACGTATTGAAGTAGCTTCCCGACCTGCGATATCGAGTAAGGCTAAGATTCCTACTCGACACTGATGTTGCTGAATGCGTTTTACACCCGCATCGACCAATATACGGTTGTTATAGTCTAGAACAGCCACATCGGCATAAGTGCCCAAAGCGACTAAATCTAGATATTGAGTGACTTTGCTTGTGCTTTTGCCTTGTCTATTACGTAGACTCGCTAAATTGGCAAGCACATAGAAGGCAACACCAACACCGGCAAGTGCTTTACTTGAAAACTCACAGCCTAATTGATTTGGGTTCACCACTGCCTCAGCAAGTGGGGTCTCTTTGGTCGTTAGATGATGGTCGGTAATAATGACTTGCATGCCTAGAGCATGTGCTGCATCAACACCAGCATGGCTAGAAATTCCATTATCTACCGTAATTAACAGATCGGGTTGATAAGTTTGATGGGCAAGTTCAGCAATAGCTGGAGTAAGGCCATAACCGTATTTAAATCGATCTGGAACTAAATAGTCGACTTGTGCTCCCATATCGCGAAGCACGAGCATCATTAAAGCTGTACTAGTTGCACCATCGGCATCATAGTCCCCCACAATAACTATTTTCTTCTGCTCATCAATGGCTTGATCCATTAATGCGACAGCAGCATCCATTCCTTTGAGCTCTGGCGCAAGCAGGTTCTTAAGTTTTAGCTCTAGTTCTTGTTCAGATTGCACTCCACGTCTTGCCAAAATCTCGGCAATAAACGGAGGCACGCCCTGAAACTGTTCAGGGCGTGTCAATAAAGGTCTTTGTTTAATTTGTATTTTTGTCATTTAAGGCATCAGTCGGTGCAATGTCCATTGACCGTCGATTTTTTCATAACTCAAGCGGTCATGTAAACGATTTGGTCGTCCTTGCCAGAATTCATAATAATCCGGCTGTAAACGGTATCCACCCCAGAACTCTGGCTTATCGAGTACTTCACGGCTTTGAACTTGTTGTTGCAAATCTTGAAAGCGCTGTTGCAATAACTCTCGACTTTCGATCTTTCCGCTTTGCGGCGTACTGATATGCGCTGCAATCTGGCTATCACGTGGACGCTTATGGTAATAATCGGTAGATTCCTGTTCAGGAATTTTGACGACATGACCACCCACTCGTACCTGACGCTCTAAACTCGGCCAATAAAATAGCAGCTCAGCATATGGATTTTCTGCCAAATCTGCACCTTTCTGACTGTCATAATTGGTATAAAAATCATACCCAGCTTCTGTCGCGCCACGTAATAATACAGTTCTGACATGCGGACGACCATTAGCACTTGCTGTTGCTAACGACATTGCATACGGTTCGTGCAAGTTAGCAGCTAAGGCATGATTAAACCAACCTAAGAATTGCTCATGTGGATTGCTAGCAACCTGTGTCTCGTATAATTCACCTTGTTCATAGCTTAAGCGTAATTCACTTAAGTCTTTAATGACATCACTCATGCCATACACCCTTATGCAACTTGTGCTTGTGAACGAACTGCATTTGCTAAATGTTCAGCCAAAGCATTCACTTCTTGTTCGTCATCACCCTCAACCATGACACGAATAACTGGCTCAGTTCCTGACTTACGAATCAAGATACGACCACGGCCTTTAAGCTGTAATTCTGCTTTATCAAATTCGGTAACCAATGCAGGAATAGAATACGGATCAAGCATTTGTTCTAAACGTATATTTACCAGCACTTGTGGGAACAATTTAAAGTCCTGAACTAATTCATGAAGCGCTTTATTCTGCTCAACCATTACAGTTAACACTTGAAGTGCTGCAATAATCGCATCACCTGTTGTGCTCTTATCTAAAGTTAAAATATGACC
The DNA here is from genome assembly GCF_001990725.1 of Acinetobacter genomosp. 33YU. Taxonomy (NCBI): domain Bacteria; kingdom Pseudomonadati; phylum Pseudomonadota; class Gammaproteobacteria; order Moraxellales; family Moraxellaceae; genus Acinetobacter; species Acinetobacter genomosp. 33YU. The sequence goes on from NZ_LFZQ01000009.1 coordinate 319,623, forward strand.
AGATGGTTCTCCACCTGTAACCCAACCATTTTCTTCTAATGCTTGTAGTACATAACGGTCACCGACTTTCGCGCGGACAAAGCCAACTTTCGCTTTTTCAAGTGCTACTTCAAGCGCCATATTACTCATGACAGTACCAACAACCCCTACTGGCTTATTTTTCGCCTGAGTCGCTAAAATATACAAGATATGGTCACCATCAATTAAGTGACCAAACTTATCAACCATCACAACACGGTCAGCATCACCATCAAAGGCAATACCTAAATCTGCTTCATGCTCAACCACTGCTTTTTGTAAGTGTTCTGGATGTGTTGAACCACAGTTCTCATTAATGTTTAAACCGTCTGGTTCGTTGTATAAAGCAACAACTTTAGCGCCTAGTTCACGAAAAACTGAAGGGCCAACACTATAGGCTGCACCATGTGCACAGTCCAACACGATCTTTAAATTATTTAAATCGAAGTGGTAAGGGAAAGTCGATTTACAAAATTCGATATAGCGACCATTTGCATCATTTACACGAACACTTTTACCTAAATTTGCAGTGTCCTCAATGAATAAATCTTTTTCTAATTCTTTATTAATTTCTTCTTGTAATGAATCCGGTAATTTTTTACCTTCACTAGAGAAAAATTTAATCCCATTATCATAATACGGATTATGCGATGCAGAAATTACAATACCTGCATGGGCATGTAATGCACGAGTAAGATGTGCAATCGCAGGTGTCGGTAATGGACCTAATAAATGAACATATACACCAGCAGCGTTTAAGCCAGCCTGTAAAGCAGACTCTAAAATATAGCCCGATAAACGAGTGTCTTTTCCTAATACAACAAGTGGTTTATTTTTTTGACTCGTTCGTTTTAATACCTTCCCTGCGGCGAATCCAAGTTTTAAAGCAAACTCTGGAGTAATAGGCATTTGCCCAAATTTTCCACGAATACCATCCGTTCCAAAATAACTCATAGCTTATCTCATTTTTACGCCACTTCAACCGTGGCCTATTTCATATATGGCTATTTTGCCATATCTCTTTTCATCAGATTTACTTTACACCAAAAACAAAAAGCCGTCAGTGTACTGACGGCTTTCTTACTTGATTTAGTTACTAAAATCTAACCAACACGATAGTTTGGAGCTTCTTTAGTAATCGTTACATCATGAACATGTGACTCAGACATACCCGCTGAAGTAATTTTCACAAATTTCGCATTTTGGCGAAGATCTTCAATCACAGCTGAACCTGTATAGCCCATCGATGAACGTAAACCACCCATCATTTGATGAACGATATTACCCATTGGGCCTTTATATGGAACACGACCTTCAATACCTTCTGGTACTAATTTTTCAGCACCCGCTTTTGAGTCTTGGAAGTAACGGTCAGCAGAACCAGTAGCTCCAGCCATTGCACCTAATGAACCCATACCACGATATGCTTTGTAGTAACGACCTTGGAAGAATTCAACTTCACCAGGTGCTTCTTCAGTACCAGCTAGAAGTGAGCCGACCATGATTGTGCTTGCACCAGCACCAATCGCTTTAGCCATATCACCAGAGAAACGGATACCACCATCTGCAATTAAAGGAATTTGATCTTTTAGTGCGCTAGCAACGCTGTCAATCGCAGAAATTTGTGGCATACCAATACCTGCTACAATACGTGTAGTACAGATAGAACCAGGACCAATACCTACTTTTACAGCATCTGCGCCTGCATCTAATAATGCCAATGCAGCATCACCAGTTGCAATATTTCCACCAATCACTTGTACTTGAGGGAAGTTTTGTTTCACCCAACGTACACGTTCAATTACACCAGCAGAGTGACCATGTGCTGTATCAACAACAATAACGTCAACACCAGCTTCAACCAATGCTTCAACACGACTTGGTGTATCAGCACCAGTACCTACCGCAGCGCCAACACGTAAACGACCAAGATCATCTTTACAACTGTTTGGATAACTCTCAGCTTTACGGAAGTCAGTTACCGTAATTAAGCCTTTAAGTTCATTGCTCTCGCCAACGACCAAGACTTTTTCAATACGGTGTTTTTGCAATAATGCTTGAATATTTTCTTTAGACTCGCCTTCACGTACAGTGACCAAACGATCTTGACCTGTCATGATGTTGCTAACAGGTTGTTCCAAGTTAGTTTCAAAACGCGTATCACGGCCTGTCACAATACCAACAACCTTGCCGTCTTTAACAACAGGTACACCACTAATGTTATTAGCGCTGGTAATTGCAATCAGTTCACGTACTGTAGTTTCAGGCGTTACAGTGATAGGGTCTTTCACCATACCCGCTTCGAATTTTTTCACACGGCGTACTTCTGCAGCTTGAGCAGCAATATCCATGTTTTTGTGCAAAATCCCGATACCACCATTTTGTGACATCGCAATCGCCATACGTGACTCAGTCACTGTATCCATTGCAGCTGAAACTAATGGGATATTTAAATGAATGCCGCGAGTTAAACGTGTCTTTAGAGAGACATCTTTTGGGAGAACAGTAGAGTAGGCAGGAAGTAATAAGACATCATCGAAGGTTAGCGCTTCTTGAACGATGGTCAGCATAACAATCTCACTGGTAAATTCCGTGAGCTATTATAAACAAATTTCAATGCAATTTTCATATTATCTTTGCCTTTTTCAGCAATAGATATTCACCTACTCTAAATATTTCTCACTTATTATCGTGTTAGTTCATATTTAACTCACCTGATCATAGTCATGATCATTTTCTGAATCTGCTGGGTTTACTTCAATCAGATGAATCAACTGGTACGCCAAGCGTGCTTTGTTACACTGTTCATCAGCAACCTGCACCTCTTTACAGGTAGAACTACGGACAGCATAAATAGAGCAGCCCACCTCTTTACCAATTTCGCCCTTCAAAGCCTGACATCTTGGCTGAGCTTGATTGGTTCCACGCATACACGAATAAACGGGTGTCAAAGGTTCAACGAGATGTTCATCTATTAATTCGGCCTCAGCCCAGTAAAATGAAACCCGAAAATGTGCACAACATGCCCCACAGCGAAGGCACTCATCTGGAGTCGCAACTTGAGATAACATTTTTATTCAAATTCTCGTCATCAAAATTTTTTCTGTGACGCAAAATCCTAAAAAAAATTCAAATTGGACTCAAGATATTGAACTTAACTTTTTATGTTGGACAGCTAAAAATTTGCTCAGTCATTAAATCTACACCACATGGCAAGGTCTCAATCCAGTCTAAAAACTGCTTAATCATTTCTTTGCCAATAAATGGAGTACCATGCTGAGGCACAATCATTTCAATATCCATTTGACGAACCATGTTAACCCATAAACGAATGACTTTATTTGAGCACATATAGCGCTGATGAAAAGCCTTCATTTTCAGCACATGGGCATCAAAATCTTTGAGAGGCTGACTTGCATCTTCAACAATAGAAGCCCCCATATCGCCAGAAAATAAAATTTTGGCAACTGGATCATAAAACTGAAAATTACCCACCGAATGTAGGAAATGTGCAGGAACCATGACAAGCTTTGATTCGCCCAATTGAATCACTTGACCACGATCTGGCAGCTCAATGAGACGGTCTTCCCAATTTCCTTTCATACGCTCACTCATAAATGATGAATTTAAGTGAGGTAAAAATCGTGCCCATAATTTAGAGGCAACCACCTTAGCATCGGTATAAACTAACCAACGAGGCATTGAAGTAATAATATCTGGGTCTTGATGTGAAGCGATTACATAGTCCAGATTTTTAAGACGAGTATATTTATTAAGTTCCATCGTTAATGGAACGTAGGTCAAATCACCACCTGGATCGATTACAGCTGCTCGTTCATGATCAATAATTAAAAATTGATTGGCTTGTATGCCTTCCCCTTTAACCAAACTGGTAAAACTAATACATTTATGTACGCCATTATCAAATAGTATCTGCGATGTTGTTTTTTCAAACCCCATACAATTCCCCAAAAAAAACTTTAAATATTAGATATTTTTATATCCATACTAAAATAAAGGGATTCTAAAGTACTTGCAATGAATTGATTGATATTTCTCATAATATTTTAAAATTGATTTTGATATTTTTATTCTATAAATGAATCATAATGTTATTTAAAATTAAGATGTAATAAATTAAAATAATTCTCATTATCAGTTTTTTGTCTTTTGCGCTTCCTAGGGCTCCCATGAACCAAGCACCTTATTTTTCAAGCTCCAAAACATTTTTAGCAGCTGCTATTTTTAGCTTAATGACAGCAAGTCATGCTGATGAAACAGCAGAACAACAAAATTCAGCCAGTGTACTACCAACAATTTCTATTCAGGCACAAAAAGAATCTACCTCTCCCTATGTCGCAACAAAAGCAACCTCTGCCTTAAAATCTGATGCACCCTTGTTTAAAACGGCTCAATCGGTTTCGGTGGTGACTCGTGAACAGCTCGACCAGAAACAAGCAAAGACACTTGCAGAGGCACTTGAAGGCGTTGCAGGTGTTGAAGCTGGAAAACTTGGTCGTCGTGGTTGGGATGATTTTGTTATTCGAGGCCAGACCTCTTCCGATTCGGTTTATGTAGATGGTTTAAGAGTTGGACAAAATACTTATGTTGCCACTGAACTATCAGGCATGGATCAGGTCCAAGTCTTAAAAGGCCCTGCCTCTATTAATTTCGGTTTGGTTGCACCAGGAGGTATGGTCAATTTAGTTACTAAACGCCCAGAAGCAGAAAACTTTGCACGTGCTAGCATGACTTATGGCAGTTACAACCTTAAAGAAGGCACATTCGATTTAAACTATAGTCCTAATAATAGTGAAAAAGGTGCTTTCCGTTTAAATGGCCGCATCTCTGACCAAGATGACCCCACTAATTATGTGTATTTTAAAAATTACTATATCTCGCCTTCTTACAACTTCGACTTAGGTGACAACACTGACCTCTCTGTAATCGCAAGTTATCAACATCGCGAATATATTCGTCAGCAAGGCTTGCCTGTTATTGGCACTTTAAAAGACAATCCTAACGGCGCTATAGACCGAAGTTTATATATTGGCGATCCTAATTTTGGTAAATATGAAGCAGATGTTTACCGCACTGGTTATACGTTTAAACATGCCTTTGATAACGGTTGGAGCTTTAACCAGAATTTTGCCGTCCAAAAAACCGAAATGGATGGTACTGCGGTTTTTGCTCAAACCAAAAAGTTTTGGGCAGACTCATCTTACACAACCATTAACCGAGCTAATAATAGTCGACATCAAGTGATTGATAACTTAAGTTTCGCCATCGATAACCGTTTAAACAAACAGTTTGATTTATATGGCATGCAGCACGACATTAATATTGGCGTAGATGCTTTTCAGGAAAAAAGTGACTACACCAATGATAAATATGATATTGGTAATTTAAATATCTATGACCCCGTTTATGGTCAAAAAGTGACATTAAAACAAAATGTTCGGGATATTAATCGTCTCAAATATTTGGGACTCTATTTACGTGATCGCATTCAACTCAATGACCAATGGCTTTTAAGCTTGTCTGGACGCCAAGACTGGGCACAAACCCAAAGCACAAGCTTAGTTACAAGTAGTGCAAGTAAACAATCAGACAATGCTTTTACGGGTAGCGCCTCTGTCATGTATACCCTTAATGACATTGTTGCCCCTTATGTCAGCTATGCCACTTCATTTACACCTAACAGTGGTACTGATGTAAATAATAATCCGTTCAAACCTGAAGAAGGAAAACAGGTTGAAGTCGGAATGAAATTACAAAGCCCTGATCAACGAGTTCAAGGTGCTATCGCTTGGTATGATTTAAAACGTCAAAATGTTTTAGTCACTGATACTGCGAATAGTGGCTATAAAGCTCAGCGTGGCGAACAGTTAACACGTGGTATTGAAACTGAGCTCAGCGCAGAAATTTTAGAAGGTTTAAAATTAACAGCTGCATATACTTACACCATTGATGCTGAAATTAGTAAAGATGCAAACTCAAGCAATGTAGGAAAAGCACTCGATAATATTCCTGAGCATGCTTATAGCTTGTCAGCACGTTATAAATTTGACCCAGCTTCAAAACTTGGCTGGTATGTTGGTGGTGGATTCCGTGGTGAAACCTATAAAACTGTCGATGGTTTAGATGTTCATGTTCCAGGCTATACAGTCTTTGACACTGAAGCTGGCTATGACGCTGGACATTGGGGTGCTCAACTTGCGATCCGTAATTTATTTGATAAAGATTACTATGCAGGCACACTGAATGAGAATTTGGTGACGCTCGGTAACCCACGCCAAATTAACTTCACAGTGAAATTTAACTACTAAATAACGACCTACAAAAAACGCACTCGAATTGAGTGCGTTTTTTATGGCAACGTTAAATGCTTTAGAAGAAATAATGCTGCACTAAAGTAGAGACACCTACAATTAAGAAAATAGCAGCACCAATTTTATGAATAAGTGAGATAGGTAAACGTTCTGCCAGTTTATTACCGATAAATACAGCAGGAGCATTGGCAATCATCATACCAACTGTTGTACCTAGCATTACCCAGAAAATACTGTCATAGCGTGCAGCTAAAGCGACAGTTGCAATTTGTGTTTTATCGCCAATTTCAGCTAAGAAAAATAAAATAAAGGTTGCACCAAAAACACCAAATTTTTGCCATTTATTAATACTATCAGTTTCATCATCGAGCTTATCTGGAATAAGCATCCAGAACGCCATACCAATAAAACCAACCGCAAGTACCCAAACCAAAATCTCAGGACTTAATACAGTTGTAATCCACTGTCCAAGCACAGCAGAAATACCATGATTAATGAGTGTGGCTAAAAGAATCGCAATTAAAATAGGAATTGGCTTACGGAAACGAGCAGATAGTAGCAGAGCCAATAGTTGAGTTTTATCGCCCATTTCAGCAAGGGCAACAATCGAGGTAGAAATCAGAAATTCTTGCATGTCGTTTCTCTGGCTAGCATAAATGCCCATGATCTACCCCTCCTGCTAGCCAAATATCTGCAGAGTGGTAAATCAAAGGTCTTGCCAACTCGGAAACGATGAGACGTTTAAGCTATGATGACCATGTTCTGTTGAACAATTATGTTGATCATCACCTATTCATTCAGAAATGAATAGCGGCTACTCCCCAATGAAGTATGTGCTCATTATATTCGAGCAGTTCTATTTTTCAAACAAAAAATTTTATCCATGCCCATACTAACAGACGCCCCAAGCCTAATAGTAAAGCTAAACAGATACTTAAGTTAATAAAACCAAAATTGTTAATACCAGCTATATGTTGTGATTGAAATTCAAATGGCAAAATAAGCGTTGCCACAAATACTTCCAAACCGATTGCAACGTAGGTCATCCACTCCCAAGGAAAGTGCAAAAAACTGACCCATAATCCCATCAATAAAAATACAACCAACAGAATCGGCAACATGATTTTTAAAAAACCCGCCATCTATTATTTCTCCTTTACCTAAAACGAGAAATTTTTCCTCTCTCGATCACTCCTTCTTCATCTTTAGATTAACCTAAAATCAATTAAATTAAATACCAAAATAAAACCCCGCCGAAGCGAGGTTTTAATGATTCATTTCAGAATATTAAATTAATAAAGTACGAATATCTTTAAGAAGTTTCGTAAGTTTATTGGTAAAGCGAGCGGCATCTGCACCATTAATTACACGGTGGTCATAAGACAACGACAACGGCAACATTAAGCGTGGATCAAAGTCTTTACCATTCCAAACTGGTTGCATCGTTGCAGGTGAAATACCCAAAATCGCAACTTGTGGCCAGTTTACAAGTGGTGTAAATGCTGTACCACCAATTGCGCCTAAGCTTGAAATGGTGAAATTCGCACCTTGTAAGTCTTTCGGTGTTAATTTCTTATCACGTGCTTTTTGACCCAACACACCCAATTCAACTGCAATTTGCTTAATTGATTTTTGGTCTGGGTTACGAAGTACTGGCACAGTTAAACCATCAGGTGTTGCTACCGCAATTCCCATATGGATTTCATTGCGCAAGAGCACTGATTTACCGTCATCAGATAAATGACCTGCGAACTCACGCTCTTCTTTCAACAAGTACGCAACTGCTTTGATAATGAATGCCATAATCGTCAGGCTGATACCTTCTTTTTTGAAGTTGCCTTTCAGTTCATTACGCCAATCTTCTAACTCAGTGATATCAGCCAAATCAAACTGAGTAACTTGCGGAATAAAGTTATTCAACGACAATTGCGGAATTGATACTTGCTGCAAACGCGTCAGTACTTTTTCTTCCACACCACCAAACGCAGTGAAGTCAGGCAGCTTTGGCAAACCCGAAACCGCTGGTGCAGCCGCAGCAACTGGTGCAGCTTGTGGCGCAGTTAAACGAGTCTTCACATAGGCAAAGATATCTTCTTTAACAACACGACCATGCTCACCAGAAGTTTTAACTTGTGACAAAATCACACCAAGTTCACGAGCAAGCTTACGTACAGCAGGGCCTGCATATACTTTAGCGTTTTCGGCTTCTTGCTCTTTGGTTAACTTATCACTACCAGACGCTGGAGCAGATACAGCCTGAGTCGGAGCAGGAGCTGCCGCTTTAGGTGCTGCTGCCTGTGGAGCTGGAGCTACTTCTGCTTTTGCCGCTGGTGCCGCAGCAGGTGCTTGGCCTTCAGCTTCAATTGTTGCAAGCAATATACCTTGTGAAACCTGTTGGCCTGCTTGCAAGTGAATCGCTTTCACAACACCCGCAACAGTACTTGGAACTTCAACAGTCGCTTTATCTGACTCAACCACAACAAGGCTTTGGTCTACATCCACTTTATCGCCAACTTGTACCAAGATTTCAGCAACAACTGCTTTATCTACACCCAAGTCAGGAACGTTAATATCAACTGGACCAGATTGAGTAGCAGCCGCAGCTACAGTTTCTTGTTGAACTGGTGCAGGTGCTGCTGTAGAAGCAGGAGCTTCAACTGGCGCACTTGATGCAGACGTTGTTTTCACTTTAATGAGCACAACACCTTCTTTAACTGTATCGCCTTCTTTAACTTGAATGCTTTCTACAATACCAGCAGTACTGCTTGGTACTTCTACAGTTGCTTTGTCAGATTCAACTACAACGATGCTTTGCTCAACATCAATCTGGTCACCCACTTTAACGAGGATTTCGCCAACTAATGCTTTTTCAACACCAATGTCAGGGACAGTTACGTCAACAGTTGCAGTTGATGTAGTGGCAGCAGGTTGAGCTGAAGCTTGAGCTTGTTGTGCAGGTGCTGGAGCAGCTGGCTTTTCAGCCGCAGAAGCTGGTGTTGGTTCTGGAGCAGCTTGCGCTGCACCTTCAGCTTCAAGTTCAAACAATACCGTACCTTCAGTTACGCTATCGCCTTCCTTGATTAAGATGCTTTTTACCACACCTGCTGAAGTGCTAGGCACTTCAACAGAGGCTTTATCAGACTCAAGCAAAACAAGACTGTCATTTTCAGCAATGCTGTCACCAACTTTTACTAAAATTTCAGCAACAACTGCTTTATCTACACCAATATCAGGGGTCTTAATTTGCATACTTAGTTCCCCTCACCTGTTTGCATTTCATTGTATTCAGCAACTGGCTGAACTTCCGGATGTGCTTGTGGAGCCCATGCAACCGGACGGTCAGTATCTAACTCAAAGTTAGAAATTGCATCTTTCACTAAACGTGCATCTACTTCACCTTCGTCAGCTAATTTTTTCAAAGTAGCAACAACGATATGTGCAGCATCAACACCAAAGAAACTACGTAAGTTCGCACGCGTATCTGAACGACCATAACCATCTGTACCTAATGCAACAAATGGGCGGCCATCTGGAAGATAAGCACGGATTTGTTCGCTGTACGCACGCATATGGTCTGTAGCAGAAACTACAATACCTTCTGTACCACGTAATTGCTTAGATACCCAAGATTCTTTCACTTCTTCAGCAAGTGGGTGTAAGCGGTTGTATTCTTCACATGCCATACCATCACGTGATAACTCATTGAAGCTTGTTACACTCCAAACGTTTGAGTGGATTTGGTATTCATCACGTAAGATTTTCGCAGCTTTGATCACTTCACGAAGAATTACACCTGAACCAAGTAATTGGACAGTCGCTTTTTCGTCTTTTTCGAATAAGTACATACCACGTTTAATGCCTTCCTCAGCGCCTTCAGGCATTGCAGGGTGCTCGTAGTTTTCGTTCATTACAGTGAGGTAATAGAACACACGCTCTTGGTTCACATACATACGTTGTAAACCGTCATGAACGATTACAGCTAATTCATAACCAAAACATGGATCATAAGATACGCAGTTTGGAATCGTGTTTGCCAAGATATGTGAATGACCATCTTGGTGCTGTAAACCTTCACCGTTCAATGTAGTACGACCAGCAGTTGCACCTAACAAGAAACCTTGAGCTTGTGCATCGCCCGCAGCCCACGCAATGTCACCAATACGTTGGAAACCAAACATTGAGTAGTACATGTACATTGGAATCATTGGCAAGTTATTCGTTGAATAACTTGTCGCTAACGCAGCCCATGCGCTCATCGCACCAGCTTCGTTAATCCCTTCTTGAAGCATGTGACCATCACTTGCTTCACGATAATGCATTAACTGTTCTTGGTCTTCTGGAGTATATTTTTGACCGTGAGCGGCATAAATACCAAGCTGACGGAACATACCTTCTAAACCAAAAGTACGTGCTTCGTCTGGAACGATTGGTACTACGCGGTCTTTAATTGCTTTTTCTTTAAGTAAAGCAGCAATTAAACGAACCATTACCATCGTAGTAGATTGTTCTTTACCACCTGAACCATTTAATACAGCATCAAATACAGATAATTCAGGAATCGCTAAAATTTCACTCTCTTTACGACGTGCAGGAAGGTAACCACCTAGTGCTTCACGACGCGCCTTCATGTACTTCATTTCTGGAGAGTTTTCACTTGGGCGGTAGAATGGGAGCTCTTCTAATTTATCATCTGTAAATGGAAGGTTAAAACGGTCACGTACATATTTCAAAGAGTCGATCTGCATTTTCTTGATTTGGTGAGTTTTGTTCACCGCTTCAATTTCTTCAGATAAACCGTAACCTTTAACAGTTTTTGCAAGAATAACTGTTGGTTGACCTTTAGCTTTCATTGCTTCTGCATAGGCAGCAAAAACTTTATATGGGTCATGACCACCACGGTTGAGATTATCGATGTCTTCATCGCTTAAATCTTTTACAAGTTCAGCAGCTTCTGGGTACTTGCCAAAGAATTTCTCACGTGTATATGCGCCACCTTTTACTTGGTAGCGTTGGTATTCACCATCAACAGTTTCTTCCATTACCGCTTTTAAAGCGCCTGTGCTGTCTTTTGCAAGTAGCGGATCCCAATGACGACCCCATACTACTTTAATGACACGCCAGCCCGCGCCACGGAATAAAGATTCTAATTCTTGAATAATTTTACCGTTACCACGTACAGGACCATCTAGACGCTGTAAGTTACAGTTAACAACCCAAATGAGGTTATCAAGTTTTTCACGGCCAGCTAGTGAAATTGCACCAGTACTTTCTGGCTCATCCATCTCACCATCGCCAAGATAAGCCCAAACTTTACGATCTTCTTCTTTGATCAAGCCACGGTTCATCAAATATTTTTGAATGTGTGCTTGATAAATCGACATGATTGGGCCAAGACCCATTGATACAGTTGGGAATTGCCAATAGTCCGGCATTAAATATGGGTGTGGATAGCTTGGTAAACCGTTACCGCCAACTTCACGGCGGAAATTACTTAACTGCTCTTCAGTTAAACGTCCTTCAAGGAATGAACGTGCATAAATACCAGGAGCACAGTGTCCTTGATAATAAATCATATCTCCGCCAAAGCTATTGCTGTTTGCGCGGAAGAAATGGTTAAAACCTACGTCATATAATGTTGCACTTGATGCGAAACTCGCTAAGTGACCACCTAAATCATCACCTGTTTTATTCGCACGGAGTACCATTGCTAAGGCATTCCAACGAATCAATGCACGAATACGGCGTTCCATATCTTGGTCGCCTGGCATTGCAGGTTGTTCTTCAACAGAAATTGTATTTAAGTAAGGTGTATTGAGACGTTGAATTGGAACATGCTTAGCAATTGCTTGTTGGTAAAGTTTTTCCAACAAGAATGCCGCTCGCTCAGTTCCCATATGTTGTAAAACTGAATCGAATGCATCTTGCCATTCTTGGGTTTCTTGTGCGTCGGAGTCACCGTAAAACGCCATAATTCACCTGTTCCTTGTTCTCTAATCTACTTTGTATTTTTACCACGTTTTGCCCCTCTCAAGTTATTGCCACGGGTGAATGTGAGGGGGCCCTATTATTTTCTGAATGAATAGTCATTGACCGAGCATGACTCAAAATAACAAAAAAACGCCAATATAGGCGTTTTTTTATACGATAATTGCGTTAAGAAAGGTTTTATCTCATTTCAGATTCAAAAATTTAATAATCCTAATTTTTAACAAATACGATTTAAGGCAACATTGCTAAGTAAGTTGATGGATTCTTACGTTGACCATCTTTTACTACTTCATAGTGTAAATGTGGTCCAGTACAACGACCTGTACAACCCACATTAGCAATATGGTCACCAGCAGAAACCTGATCACCCACACGAACCATTAAACGTGAAGCGTGTGCATAGCGTGTTAAATAACCATTACCATGGTTGATTTCAACATACTGACCATAACCTGTACCCCAACCTGATTTAGTTACAATACCAGGACCTGTTGCATAGATTGGCGTGCCACTTGGCGCAGACATATCTAAACCACCGTGATGCTCTGCACGGCCAGCCATGGTACGACCACCAAAGTTAGAAGAAACACGTACGCTATCAGGAAGAGGATGAGAAACTAACCAAGAATAAGGATTTGAAGAAGAGGTATTAAAAGAGTTTTTAGCGGTAGTATTACCATATTTTTTTGCCAGTGAGTCATTGTTGAGCTCAACTGTTTTCGGGCGTAAAGTGACTGAAACTTTTGCACTTGCCGGAAGATCTAAATCATCAGGATGCGTATATGAACCTTGAGATAGTGTTTTTGATAACTGTTCCAATCGATCTGAATCTGTAGATTGGTTAATATTTTGATAATCTGCAAAAGCAACCGATGCTGCCGAAGCGGCTAGTGAAAATGCTAATAAAATACGACGCGTGTGCATAAAAACCTCTTGAAACTGTTCTTACTCAAGTTCCTTATGATCTCTTCCTTGATATCAGTCGAAATGAACGCTTAAGATGGAGACAAGAAACCATTCGAGAATGATCAATGTCTAAACCCGATAACGTTTTTCAACAATCCGGAAAACACATAAAAACAGGAAACCTTACGTTTCTAACAACGCAAGTCGCGCAATGGCAAAGACTTACGAAAATAATCCAACCCTTATTGCCCCAACCGGAACAATGGCAGGTCGTGTGTTATCAAAATGGCACTTTAATTATTACTGGTGAAAATCAGGCAATGATTAGTCAACTCAGCTATTTACAGAGCCAATATATATCTAAATTATCTCAACTTGAAGGACTAAAAGACTTACAAAGAATACAAGTTCGCTTGAGAAATAAGACTATTTCTACAGCGCCCTCATCATCTGAGCCTTCTAAATCCATCCCCCCGGAAACACAAGAAATGTTACGTAGTGCCGCCGACTTCGTGAGCGACCCTAAGCTTAGCCAAGCTTTACTACGTTTGGCAAGCAATAAAAAATGATGAGCTTTCCATTTCTTAATTAGAATCGTTCTTATTTTGTGATAAAAATCACACTATCCATTGTTACATTATAACATAGACAAATAAAGACAATGACTTATGTCACACTCACATATGGAATTGGACATTCATTCTCGTCATTAAATGTTACAATTTCATAATTACTCGGATCACTTTGAACATTGCGTAACAACTGATTATTTAAAGCATGTCCCGATTTATAGCCATCGAACTTGGCAATAATTTGATGACCAAGTAAATACAAATCACCCACTGCATCTAAAATTTTATGTCGAACAAATTCGTCAGCAAATCGTAAACCTTCTTCGTTCACAACCCCTGTATCATCTACACCAATGGCATTATCCAGACTTGCACCTAAAGCCAAATTATTTGCTTTGAGATAATCTAAGTCTTTCATAAAACCAAAAGTTCGTGCTTCACTGACCTCATACACAAACGTTTCGGTTGAAAAATCGATTGTCGCAGACTGGTATTCTTTTGCAAAAGCAGGATGATCAAAATCAATGGTAAAGTTGAGCTGAAAACCATTATGTGGTCGAAAAATTGCTTTTTTATCTTCAATTAAAGCTTCAACTGGTTTTAATATTCTTATAAATTTTTTAGGGGCATTTTGCTCGCGCAAGCCACCTTGCATTAACAAATAAATAAATGGTCCAGCACTACCATCCATAATTGGCACTTCGGATGCTGATACTTCTACGATTAAATTATCAATTCCTAAACCCGCAATCGCGCTCATTACATGCTCAATCGTACCTACTTTAATATCACCGGTAACAAGGTTCGAACACATAAATGCTTCTTGAATAAGCAATGCATTAGCAGGAATATCAACAGGTGGATTCAAATCGATACGGCGAAATACAATACCTCCATCCACGGTATGTGGAATGAAATTGATCATCACTTTTTGACCGCTATGAAGACCTATTCCACTCGCTTTTACCACACGATTGAGAGTACGTTGTTTCACCATGCTTTGTAACTTCTTTTTTAAAACCGCTATACGTTAGCATATTTAGTCATTGATCAAAAATAAAAAAAGGCAGTGTTTAAACACTGCCTTTTAGTAGATCAAAGACTGAATTACTTACGTTGCTGATTTTTCAAGTAATCTTGAATACTCATTGGCGAAGAACGCGGTGATGAACTTGGTGCATTATTTACATCAGTTTCAGCATTTTGGCGTTTATTAATTGCAGGAACATCATCTTCATCTACAGATTGTGCAGATTGAGTTGATGTATGGCTCACTGTATTACGCTTTCTCGGTTCTGCATCAGCAGCATTACGAGTCAAACCAGTTGCAATCACAGTTACACGTAATTCATCACGCGCATCTGGATCAAATACTGTACCGTAGAAGATTTCGCCTTCATCAAGGTCAACAATTTGGTTAACCACATCAGTAATGATTTCTGTTTCACGTAACGTGATGTCATCACCACCCGTAATGTTAATTAACACGCCTTTGGCATTAATAATATTTACGTTATCAAGTAATGGACTACGGATTGCCTGTTCAGCAGCTTGACGCGCACGGTCTTCACCACGACCCAAACCAGCACCCATCATTGCGTAACCGCGAGTACTCATTGCAGTTTTCAAATCGGCGAAGTCAAGGTTAATGTGACCGCGATTAACAACAAGATCAAAGATACTGCGTACAGCGTTTAACAAAACATCATCTGCCTTTTTATAGGCATCTTTCATTGAAATATCACCATACACGCTTAACAAGCGTTGGTTAGGAATAATAATCAATGAATCAACATGAGCTTCTAACGCTTCAATACCGCGTTCAGCTGACTTTTGACGACGACGACCTTCAAAGTTAAATGGAGTCGTTACCACACCAACAGTCAAAATCCCCATTTCTTTAGCAACTTCAGCAACAACCGGAGCTGCACCAGTACCTGTACCACCACCCATACCAGCGGTTACAAACACCATGTCAGTCCCTTCAAGGTGCTGACGAATAATTTCACGACTTTCTTCTGCTGCAACTTGACCCACTTCTGGGTTAGCACCTGCACCTAGACCACGTGTACTTTGCTCACCTAACTGAATTTTGAAAGGAGCATTCATACAGTCAAGTGCTTGTTTATCTGTATTAGCACAAACGAATTTAACACCCTGAATATCAGACTGTACCATGTGCTGAACGGCATTACCGCCACCGCCACCTACACCAAATACAGTGAAACGGGCTTGACCGTTGCCATCGTTTAGTTCATCTTCTATAAATTCAAATGAGGCCATGACCTTTAGGGTTCCTAATACATTATGGCAGTCACTTCAGCCCGTATACTGCCTTGATTTTCAAAAACAACTAATTTTAAGAATGCTGTGCAATACAAACCTTGTCAAGTACAGTGGTTTTCTCTTACAACTTCCTAACAATTCTACCAATAAATCCATACATCCTAAAAAATGGCTTTAAGTTTGCTATTAAACGCATTCCAACCATTCACCATTCGTTCCCATACCGAACGGTCACTACCCTCTTCAGGTTCCTCAACAGCTTCTTGTAATTCGCTTTGGCTAAACATAAGCAAACCAGCTGCTGTCGCATACATTGATCGACGTAACGCAGCTTGATGCTGATCATCAGCATACACCTGTAACGGTGGATTACCTAAATGAGCAGACACTCCCAACATACGACGCGCTAAACTTACCATACCCTCAATCTGGCAAGCATCACCTGTCAATACAACACCATGATACAGCCCATGGATTGCACCGCTTTGTTCTAGTTCTTCACGAATTTGACCGAAAATCTCTTCGTAACGAGCAATAATAATTTCTGACAACTCAATTCGGCTAATGGTTTGAGGACCATCAATACCCTGTACCTGAATCATATGGTCAGGCTTAACAGCACTTAGATCAACACAGCCATGCAGAATTTTAATCCGTTCAGCTTCGTCGGTCGTTGTTTGTAACACAGCAGCAATATCACGTGTCACATGTTCGCCACCACGCTGTAATGTACGCGCTAAAGCTAAACGACCATCTAAATAAACTGCTAAATTGGTAATGCCTGCGCCAATATCAACGAGACAAACACCATACTCTTTTTCATCTTTGAGCAAACTTGCTTCAGCGGTTGCCAAGCAAGAAACTACCATTTTTTCAACACCAATGTTCGCACCTTTCATGGCACGATCAAGGTTCTGCATAGTAGCGATTGGCATCATCATGAGTTGATAGTGGCCAGTCATGCTATGAGCCGTCATATTAATTGGATTTTGAACCCATTCAGCAGAGTCACCTAACTCAAACCCAAGTGGGACTGCACTCGCTAAATAATAATCAGAGGTCACATGGCTTGCTTTTGCTAACTCCAATGCACGTACAACTTCATTAGTTGTAATCACATGTGCGGGGTTAGCAACAGGCGTGCGTCCAGAAGCATAGAAACTTTGCAGCTCGGTACTTGGAATAGATACCCACGCACTATGAATGCGACATTCGGCCATATTTTCCGCTTCAGAAACGGCGTTCTTAATCGCAGCAATGACTTTATCGAGACTTACAATTTTTCCTTTGTTCATGCCTCGATTGCGAGCAGTTGCCATACCGATAACCTGAATGTTATCCGGTGCATGAATTTTTCCAATCAAAACTGAAACTTTATGCGTCCCAATGTCAATCGCAACAACTGAGGGAACAGCTTCACTCATCACTCATACCATTTCTTTGTTGTCTAATACCAGGCAAATTGCCTATTTTAAAGCCACGTATTATGGCTTTGCTTTTGTACCACCTGCAATGCTTGTGTCATCACTCGTTACAACAAACTGACCATTCACAATTTTAGGTGGAGTTGCATTCTTCCATTGAATAGATAATCCATTACGATATCGCAAATCAATGGCTGAGATTTTCGTCCACACAGGTTTTAGGTCAGATTGTGCCAAGTGACTTAAACGTTGCAATTTATTCATTGTTTGGTCTTGGTCAACAATAATGCGCAAACCAGAATCAAACTGCATAAACCAAGTCATTCGTTCCGTTAGATATAACTCTTTTAAACGCAAATTAACAGGATGGAATAACTGATTAATTTCATTATAGCGTCGCATCATCATTTTAGACTGGCTTACCGGGCCATGTAACAACGGCAGCTCAGGATGAAGTTTCGGTTCTGCCTCACTAAATACGTCGCCACCATCGCTTAATAAGCGGCCTGTTCCCCAACGGGCAATCGCATGTTTAGGCATGATACGAACACGAATACCATTGGGCCAAGCACGAGATACAACGACTCGGTCTACCCATGAAATTTCTAATGCTTTATCACGAATCTGCTCTAAGTCAGACGTAAAATAATTATCTTTTACAATCGGCTGCACATATTGCATAACTTGCTGAGATTCAACTGGAGTCGTTGAACCCACAACTTCAAGTTTTGCAACAGTTGCATCGGTAATAACCTTATATAGCCCGTAAATTCCGACTGCCAGCACTAAAAAAGCAATAACCAGCAACATCCATCCGCCAGCGTTGGCAAGCTTTTGCTTACGCGTAGGCGGTTTTTCATGAATGGATGTAATTGCCGCACGTTTACGGCGCATGGAAGCCGGAAGTTGTGCCATATTTAAGCTTTACCTTCCAATGTTTGCTCAAGAATTGCAACACACAACGCTTCAAAGCTATAACCAACTGCTTTAGCAGCCTTAGGTACAAGCGAATGACTTGTCATACCTGGCACAGTATTCACTTCTAAAAGCCAGAAAGTACCTTGCTCATCCTGCATTGCATCAATACGGCCCCAACCTTCTGCGCCTACTGCTTGGAAAGCACGCAAACTTAAAGCTTGTAATTTTTTCTCGTCTGCATCACTTAAACCACAAGGGATACCATACTCGACATCATTACGTTGATATTTTGCTTCATAGTCATAAAAAGCAACATCTACAGGTGGTTGCAAACGAATAACAGGTAAAGGCTGACCATTTAAAAATGAAATCGTAAATTCACGACCAGTGATCCATTTTTCTGCCATGACCACTGCATCGTGCTGAGTTGCTTTTTCAATTGCTGCCGCAAAATCTTCTGCTTTCTCAACCTTACTCATGCCTACGCTTGAACCTTCATGCACAGGCTTAATAATGACTGGTAGACCCAATTCCGCGATGACTGAATTAAGGTCAGTTTCTTTGGTAATAATTCGATATGGTGCTGTAGGTAAATCACTACCTTGCCAGATTTGCTTGGTTTTAACTTTATCCATACCAATGGCAGAACCTTGTACACCAGTTCCTGTATATGGAATATTCAACCACTCAAGCACACCTTGGATCTGACCATCTTCACCGCCACGACCATGCAATACAATAAATGCGCGATCATAGTTTACAAGTTCAGTTACACTACGGTCTTGCGGATCAAATGCCTCAGCCTGAACACCTGAACTTAACAAAGCGTCCAAAACTGCCTGACCACTATCTAAAGAAACAGCACGCTCAGCCGATTTTCCACCAAACAACACAGCAACTTTGCCGAATTTTGTAGCATTTGACACGTTTAAATCCTTAACCCGATAATTCAATACTTTTTTGTTTATTTCACATACAAATGGTGCTGTGCAAGTTCTACTGAAATTGCTCCCACGTTACCTGCACCTTGCGTTAATAACAAGTCATTTGGTTGTAACACATTTTGCATGATGTTTTGTAAATTACCGTCAACGGGATCAATCAAAATCGGTTCAACCTGACCACGCAAGCGGATACTACGCGCTAAAGTACGGCTGTCTGCACCAACAATTGGTTTTTCACCAGCAGGGTAAACTTCGAGTAATAATAATTGGTCGACTTGAGATAAAACTTCAATAAAGTCGTCAAAACAATCACGTGTACGAGAATAACGATGAGGTTGGAAAAGCATCACTAAACGACGATCTGGATGGCTCTGACGAGCTGCTTTAATAGTTGCTTCTACTTCTTTAGGATGATGTCCATAGTCATCGACTAATTTTACATTACCCTCACCAAGCTCAAATTCACCTTGCACTTGGAAGCGACGCCCAACACCACTAAAGCCTTTTAATGCACGACTAATGGCTTCGTCTGAAACACTCTCATCAGTTGCAACACCAATTGCAGCCAAAGCATTTAAAACATTATGCATGCCCGGTTGATTGATCGTTAAACGAAGTGGCTCACGTCCTTTACGCAATACCGTAAAATGCGAACGCATGCCATCTTGCTCTACATCAATCGCACGGATGTCATTATCTTCATTAAAACCATACGTAATAACCGGACGGCCTACGCGTGGCAAAATCTCACGAATGTTCGCATCATCACCGCAAACTACCGCTAAACCATAGAACGGTAAATTATGTAGGAACTGCACAAAAGTATCTTTTAACTTATCAAAGCTACCTTCATAGGTATCCATATGGTCAGCATCGATATTGGTTACAATCGCTGCCATTGGCTGTAAATAAAGGAATGAGGCATCTGATTCGTCAGCTTCTGCAACAATAAAACGACTTTCACCAAGCGCTGCATTTACACCAGTACTGTTAAGCAAACCACCAATCACATAAGTTGGATCAAGGTTTTCTTCAGCCAACATTGTGGTTAACAAACTCGTTGTTGTGGTTTTACCATGTGTACCTGCTACCGCAATACCATGACGGTAACGCATAAGTTCACCGAGCATTTCTGCACGACGTACAATCGGAGTACGTTGTTCAATTGCAGCTTTAATTTCTGGATTTTCCGGATCAATAGCAGTTGAAACCACAAGCACATTAGCGTTTTTAATATTTTCTGCTTCGTGTCCGATATAGACCTTAATGCCATTTTCTTCTAATTGTTGTGTAGTTTTAGAAGCTTTAATATCTGAACCGGAAATTTTATATCCTTGGTTAGCTAACACCTCAGCAATACCACACATACCTGCTCCGCCAATACCCACAAAATGAATGTGTTTGATACGGCGCATTTCAGGCACTTTAATCAATTTTTTTGCTTGGTTTGCAGCTGTTGTTGGAGACATAGTAAATCCGATTACATTTTTTGAATAAGATCAACCACATGCTGAGTTGCATTTGGTTGGGCATGTTGACGCGCTTTCACTGCCATTTCTGTAAGTAATTGGCGGTTCATCAACGTGGTAAACAATTGATTTAAAACTTCTGGTGTCATGGTCGATTGCTGGCAAATTTTTGCAGCACCGACATCGGCCAGAAATTTGGCATTTGCAGTTTGGTGGTCATCTACCGCGATAGGTAACGGTACAAAAACTGCTGCAACACCAGCGGTTGCAACTTCTGTCACAGTTAAAGCACCAGCACGGCAAATAATCAGGTCTGCTTCGCTATATGCCTTCGCCATGTCTTCAATAAATGGCAAAACATGTACTGTTAAATTTGCAGGTGCATCTGCGTACAATGCTTGTGTTGCTTCAACTTGTTGCTGACCACACTGATGAAAAATATTCAGTGGAACCTGTAGTTGCTTTAAAGCTGGGGGTAAACGTTCATTGAGTGCTTTGGCACCTAAAGAACCGCCTACAATTAAAATATTTAACGGCTTACCCGCTTGTTCACGCTCATCGTAGCGCCATTTTGGGCTTAAAATATCTGTTATTTCACGGCGCACAGGGTTTCCTGTGGTCACGACTTTGCCACCAGCAGGAAAAGTATTAGGAAATGCTTCGCACACCACTTTAGCTACACGTGATAACTGCGCATTGGTAAAACCAGCAACTGCATTTTGCTCATGAATGAGAACAGGAATACCTAATAAACGAGCAGCCAGACCACCCGGTCCTGCAACATAGCCACCAAAGCCTGCGACTGCGTCAACTTTGAGCTGTTTCATATAACGCATAGCGCTTAAAGTGGCTTTTAAAATTTTAAAAGGCGCGGTGAGTTTACGGATGACTCCGTTTCCGCGCACACCTTGAATATCAATTTGATATATTGGAATATTTTGATCTTTTAATAACCGATTTTCCATACCTGTTGGCGTGGCTAACCATGAAACCTGACAACCTTGTTGTTGAAGTTGTTTGGCTACGGCGAGGGCTGGAAAAACATGTCCACCAGTACCGGCAGCCATCATCATGACATGTTTAGGTTTGCTTTGCTGTGAATCTGTCACGGTCTAATTCTTCAACTCAAAAAACAATGGAAATTGTCATCTATTTTTGTAGCCGTTTATTTTAATCCTAAAGCTTCATTAACGAAAAGCGAATTTCACTCGTTTATAACAGAAAGATGTGCTTTTTTGAAAATATGCCTACAAAGCGCAAGCGTATTTCATATTGTGGTTTTATTAATTGATAAATTTTTAGGTGATTTCCCAATATTCGCTTAGGAAATCACCCAAAGTAGATGATTAAGCAGGACGACCAGCTTCTAATACGTCAAATAGATCATCGGCAATCGATGTACCAAATTGAGCATCGATTTCACGAATACAGGTTGGACTGGTGACATTAATTTCAGTGACATAATTACCAATTACATCTAAACCTACAAATACCAAACCTTTTTCACGTAAGAAAGGCCCAATTTTCGCTGCAATCTGCTTATCATTTTCAGTAAGTGGTCGTGCTTGACCTAAACCACCTGCCGCCAAGTTACCGCGCACTTCACCATTTTGCGGAATACGGGCTAGACAATAAGGAATAGGTTCACCGTTTACCATTAAGATACGCTTATCCCCTTCAACAATTTCAGGAATATAACGCTGTGCCATAATTGGACGCGTACCTAATTCTGTCAGCATTTCTAAGGTAGAACCAATATTTACACCATCTTGGTATAAACGGAAAATTCCCATCCCACCCATACCATCAAGTGGCTTAACAATCACATCGCCATGTTCTTTAATAAATTCACGAATTAAACTTTGCTGTGATGTCACAAGTGTAGGTACTTGTAGCTCTGGAAACTGCGTTGCAAAAAGTTTTTCATTGCAATCACGCAGTGATTGAGGCTTATTAATAATCCATGAACCTTCGCGCTCAGCTTGCTCAAGCACGTAAGTCGTGTAGACAAAATTCATATCAAACGGCGGGTCTTTACGCATGAGTACTACATCATAAGCAGCAATAGATTCTTTTTTCTTTTCGCCAAGCTCATAGTAATGGCTGTAATCTTCAAATACTTGTAAAGGAGAGATTAGACCGTAAGCTTTACCTTGATCGATATATAAATCTTGCTGTAATGCATAACCCAATTCATGTCCGCGACGGCTCGCCGCCCACAACATTGCCATGGTTGAATCCTTTTTCAGATTTACGGTTTCAATCGGATCCATGACGACAAGTACACGCATGCTCAAGCTCTTCTTAAAATTTAAATTAGCATGAGTATAACTGAGATTTTTCACTGGTTTTTCTTAATTTCAGTAAAACCTTATCGGTTATTTCTTTATCTTGAATTCAGATAAATTCAGTTAAACTATGACCATAAAATATTATTTTTAAAGGCTAAAGATGAAACTTTATCGCTATTTAACAGGCCCTGATGACTCTGCTTTTTGTGCAAGAGTCACTAAGGCACTGAATCATGGCTGGGAATTATATGAAGCACCAACCATGACCTTTAATGGTACTCAAGTGATTGTGGGCCAAGCCATTTGCAAAACGATTGATGAAAACTATGATCCAGAAATGGATATTTTAGATGTACTTAAAAACAATGCTTAACTCTAAGGGTGTTTTTACTAAAAAAAGCACCTCGTCAAAATCTCATTTATAAATAAAACTAATTACTTACCTTATGCCCGTCCTTTAACATAAAAATTATATTTTTAAAATCAACAACTAAAAGCACACCTCGATAATTTCATAGGCAATAGTTCTTTTATTCTAAATAATTAAATGATTATAATTATCATTTATGCTTTTATTTTTGTTAACAGACTTTGTTTTTATGTTAAAAATTTCTATATCATCTCCCCACATTAAAAGCTCATTCCCGCTTAGCTTACTCAGCTTAATGATCTTGAATATTCAAGGTGTCTACGCAGAGGAATTAGCTGACTCATCATCAAAAGTTGCAGCAGTCATGCCGACTATAAAAATTGAAGCGATGAGTGAACTCGACCCCATCAAAAGTTATATCGACTACGACAAAGCCAATGTCACACGTAATGGTTTAGACAAAAAAGATATTCCCCAAACTATTGATACCATTGATGTTCAAAAATATAAAATTTATGGATCAAATGACTTAAGCGTCATGCTGCAAGGTACACCAGGCGTATCAACCAGTTACGATATGCGTGGTGATGGAATTACCATTCGTGGTTTTGGTGCAGACACAGGTGATATTTACCGGGATGGCATACGTGAAAGCGGACAAGTACGTCGCAGTACTGCTAATATTGAACGTATTGAGATTTTAAAAGGCCCCGCCTCTGTTTTATATGGCCGTAGTGCTGGTGGCGGGGTTGTGAATATGGTGAGTAAATTCGCCAATTTTGACTCTAAAAGTTCAGTTGGTGCATATGCAGGTTCTTACGACAACTATGGAACAACGGCTGACATCAACCAAGTACTTAATGACAATTTAGCAGTACGTTTGACTGGAGAATATGGCGAGTCAGGTAGCTTCCGCTTAGGTATTAAAAATAAAATAGAGATGCTCTCTCCAAGCTTTACCTATAAAAATGATGATGGAACACTCACTTGGACCACACAATATACCTATGACAAATTAGGTCGAGTGCCTGACCGCGGACCAACGCGTGACAATCTACCTACAGGTACATCTATCAAAACAGGATTTGCCCAAGATGGCGACTATGTTGATGATATTTTGCAAGTGGTTCGCACCGATGTAAATTATGAATATGCACCTGACTGGAACTTCCACTGGGCAGCAAGCTACCGCCAAGCAGAACAGAACTTTGACCACTTTTACTTTGGAACTTATTGTGGGTTAGATGGTAAAGATTTAAAAGGTAAAGCATGCACCACTAAAAAAGGCTATATCAATCAAATTTACTACTGGCAACAAACTAGCAATAAGACCACGACCAATACCTTTGATATTAAGGGCAAGTTCAAAACAGGCTCGCTTGAGCACCAAATTATGGTCGGTACAGACTGGACCTATGAGCAACGAGAACCACGTCTAGCCAATAAGACTCAAAACGGTTCAGCTATTTATGGTTATGTTAATCCCCTCACTGGTGAACGTGAATATAGCCGAGGTAATGGCCCTCTTTTGATTAGCCAACATAACTACAATGAAGGCACCACTTATGGAATATTTGTTCAGGATTTAATTGGTCTAAATGACCAACTCAAACTCATGATGGGCCTACGTTACGATTACTTTGACTTTTCAACTACCAATAAACTTAACAATGATCATCGTAATGTAAAAGACAGTAGCTTTAGCCCAAATGTGGGTTTGGTATGGCAACCCGTTCCAGAACATAGCTTTTATACGTCTTACTCTAAGAGTTTTGCACCATTTGGCGGGCAAATGGGTGTTAACCAAGTTACTGGCAGCACCGATGTCACAAAAATGGATAAAGAGCCTCAATATAACGAGCAATATGAAGTTGGAGTAAAAAGTGAATGGTTAGATAACCGTTTAAATACTCAATTTTCTGTCTTTGATATTCGTAAAAATAATATTCGCTATAAACCAAACCCTGACAGTGAACCAGATGTATGGGCAACTGCGGGTCAGCATCAATCTCGTGGTCTCGAATTTAGCTTTATTGGCCGTGTACTCGATAATGTCTTTGTCCGCGGTGGTTATGGTTATACCGATGCAAAAGTAAAAGAAGACAAGCAAAATCCTGAGCGTGAAGGCAACTATTTAGCAAACACATCTAAGAACACAGGTAATTTATTTGTTCGTTATTTACCAACCGAGCAGTGGTATACCGAAGTGGGTGTGACCTATGTCGGCTCTTATTATCCAAATATTAATAATCAAGTAAAAATGGAAGGCTTTAACCGTGTCGATGCGGCGATTGGCTATAGTGCAGATCCGTGGAATGTCACACTTGCGGTGAATAATCTAACCAATAAAGAGTACTGGCGTTCAGACAGTATGCCAGGCACACCACGTAATGTGTTATTGCGTTTGAATTATCAATTTTAAATAAATATTAAAAAGGTATATCCCCTATTTTAGAGGTATGCCTTTTTCTTTTTAGATACCATATTTCTCGCGATAAGCTTGCATATTTGCTAGCGCTTCTTTTTCACCTTTGGTGATGACTGAACAAGGTCAATATAAGCATCACGTTGTAGCATAAGGTGTGAGATGAGAGGTGATTTTTTTAAATAGGCACTAAGATTAGTGCCTATTCTTATCTTTTAATTCTTATAAGTTGTATTACAGTATGGGTGAGTTAATTGAGCATTATCAATACTTCCAGTTCCACCATCTTCTTTCCGTTTTATGTGATCAATAGAAATTGATTTTTGATGAAGTAACCCATTACAAATTTTACATTTTGGAACACCTTGAAGCGCATTTCTTAAAAAAACCTCACTTTTTACATTCTTAGAAAAGCTCTTACCTATTTCAAAATCAGGATTGGAATCAAAAATAGTATCCTGAATAACATAAGAAAAATTAGGGGATTCAGGCACTTTTTCTAAAATTTCTTGAACCGAAAGATTATTTTCTAAAGAATCTAAAATATGTATGTAGAAATCTAAAAGTGGTTGAATGGCTTTATTCGCCTGACGTGCTTTTCGAACAATTTGTTGAATAATATGTTCCGAGGAATAAATTATTTTTTCGAAGTTCTCTCGATGCTCTGTGAAGGTTTTCAGTTTATTTTTATCCGCTAGATGTTTAGTGAAAGCAATAATAGAATTAAACGAACTTACTCGAAAGTTACCAACAGAACTATAAATATAAATAGCAGGATGCAACCCAAGTGATGAAGGATGGTTCGAATTCACTCTATAAAGCGTTTTTTTAATATCTTTCAAAGCATTTAATGTTAATGTTCCATCAGTATCATCATCAATATTATTTATTTCTAATGTTGTTAATAGATCTAAAATCATGCTTAAAGAATTACTAGCATGATTTTTACCACCAAGAGGAAGGTCCAAAGTTTTGATTGGAGTCATTAGTGGAGGATTAAAGATAAGTTCATTAATTTCTTGCGCTTGGTCTTTAATTTCTTGTGCTTGGTCTTTAAATTTATCCCAATAACCATACCCTTGCCCACCCCTTAAAATAGCTCTAGCGCATAAACCAATAGGCTTTCTTCGAGTTTTAAGAATATTTATTTCAGTATCACTAATTGGCGTAGACTTTTGATTAATTTTAAAGAAACTATCTTCAGCTTTTTTCGAATCTCCATCAACCCATTGTAATTGGATAGCTCGAGTACCAAAATTTTTAAGCTTACTTTGGATATGCTTAGGTGCATTAGCTTGATCATATAAAGCTTCTTTAAATGAGCTAAATGAACCAATTTCTTTATTAATTAAATCTCTTGCTTTTTGTGCAACTTTGATTTGTTCTTCAGGAATAGCATTATCAAAAAACTTTCTAGAAATCTTACCATCACCATAATCATCATTAACCCATGCAGCTATAGCACTTAATCGATGAGCACCATCAATTACAAATGTAAAACTATCAGCATATTTCCAAAGAATAATCGCAGGGATCAAATCACCATCTAAGAAGCTAGCAACTAAATCTTTAACTTTGTCAGCATCCCATTCATTTGTTTCTCTTTGAAAATCTGGTTTTCTTAATGAGGAGAAAAAAAACCCCGGAATTTCAAAATCACTATATCCTAATGTAGATTTATGAGGGCCTTGAGACATTAAATTTTGATCTTGAATTTCAAAATCATCTCGCCCGATTAAGGCATCTAAAAATAATTTTTGTGACATACTGGTATCTTAAAGTATTTTAATTAAAACCATTTTACTGTTTTTTTATCATATAAAAATATTTATTATTAATTTGAAGATTCTCTAAAACCAATATAAAACAGCTTATCCAAAATTCTTAAAATTTTTATTTATATCAATATTGTAGTAAAAACATCCCAAAATTAATATGCTAAAACTGATTTCTGAATACTTTTAAATTTTAAAATTAATCAATTAAATATACTCAATAAAAAAGGAAGCCTCAGCTTCCTTTTCCACATCTAACTCTTAGATGCCGTATTTCTCGCGATAAGCTTGCATATTTGCTAGCGCTTCTTTTTCGCCTTTCGTCTCTAAATAATCCATTAAATCTTTCATGGTAATGAGTGCGTGCACAGGAATTTCTAATTCTTTTTGCACTTCTTGAATTGCAGAGAGCTCACCTTGACCACGTTCTTGACGATCTAATGCTACCAACACACCTGCGATAGTTGCGCCAGCGTTTTTCAAAATCGTTACGACTTCACGAATCGCTGTCCCTGCGGTAATTACGTCATCAATAATCCAGACTTTTTTACCTTCAACCGCAGCACCAACTAAAACACCGCCTTCACCATGATCTTTCGCTTCTTTACGGTTAAAGCCCCATGGCACACTCTTATTATGTGTTTGCGACAAAGCAACAGCAGTCGCTGCTACAAATGGGATACCCTTGTATGCTGGTCCAAAAATCACATCAACATTTTCACATTGTGTTAATTTATCGGCATAGCCTTGCGCTAAAAGAGATAAAGCTTCACCATCGTTGAGTAGGCCTGCATTAAAAAAATAAGGACTCACGCGTCCAGATTTTAAAGTAAACTCACCAAATTTAAGCACACCGCGTGATAATGCGAGTTCGATAAATGCTTGCGGGTGAAATGACACAGGCGTTGTCATGAGGTGCTCCAAATTCACAATTGAGGTTAAATTTTCGCATGATACCAAAGGATCAGTATCCAAGTGATGTAAAAATTCTTCGAGTCGTTTCCATTAACGTAAATGGCTTACGTTCTTCAGTAACGAAAGGCTTACTTGAATGGTTAGAACAATCCGATGCCGATGTCGTATGTATGCAGGAAAGCCGCATTACCCATGAACAATGGACTGAAAAATTTAGACCCGAAGGATGGCATACCCATCTTTTTCCAGCAGAGCGTGCAGGTTACGCAGGTACCGCAATTTATAGCCGCTTACCCTTTGTCTCTATTAAAGATGGTTTAGGGTTTGAATTGGCCGATAGTCAAGGCCGCTTCATTTCTGCCGAATTCGATTTAGGTTTGTCACATCCCGTACATATTGCATCATTATACTTACCTTCAGGCTCAAGTGGTGAAGAAGCGCAAGCACGTAAAGATTTATTTTTGGGTGAATACGCAAAAATCTTAAAACAATGGCGTGATGAAAATAAGTCCATCATTATTTGTGGCGATTACAATATCGTTCATAAACGAATTGATATTAAAAACTGGTCGGGTAATCAGAAGTCTTCTGGCTGTTTACCACATGAGCGTGCATGGCTTGACCATATTTATGATGAACTTGGCTATGTCGATACCTTCCGTGTGGTAAGAACAGAAGCCGAATTGTACTCATGGTGGTCAAATCGCGGTCAAGCACGTGCGAAAAATGTAGGTTGGCGTATTGACTATCAAGCTTGTTCACCAGACTGGAAAACACGTACAACAAACGCATGGGTCTATAAAGATCAATGGTTTAGTGACCATGCTCCAGTTATTGTTGACTATAAAATTCAAGAGTAAGTGAACAAGTGTTCACTTACATTGTCGTTTTTGCTTACAACACATGTCGTTTTTGAGTATTTTTCTTACACACGTTTAACGGCATTATAGCCCCACGGCACAGGGAAGCAGTCAGGATGACGCAAAAGGATAGGACGCCGTAGGAAGATAAAATAAACTTAGATTAAGTTTATTTGCAAGGATGTGACAATGGACGTTGAAATGAGACCCGCATGATCAGGATGATTAAATGCGGGTTTTCTCTTTTCTATCTCTTATTTTTTGCGCTAAGTTCTTTTAGTTTTCTAGATTCTTCTTATTGAGTTCATTATTACCTTGTCTTATGACAATAACATGACATTCTTTATTGTTTTAATCATTATTTTTCATTTGTTTTAAAAGTATCGGTATAAAGTAGTGCTCAAATGCATTTTGGGTTAGGCTGTGTGTTCTTTCTTTTTGACATGGTCCGATAAAATGTTAAAAATTTATGGTATTAAAAACTGTAATTCAATGAAAAAAGCATTTGATGCCTTACAAGCAAAAGGTTTGAGCTACGAATTTCACGATTATAAAAAACAAGGGATTGATGCCGACACCCTAAAAATCTGGTTAAAAGAAATTGGACAAGATACCGTTCTCAATAAGAAAGGCACCTCGTGGAGAAAACTATCTGAGGATGAACAGACTCGTGCATTAAGCAGTGAAGATCATCTTATTGAAGCTTTAATTGCTCAACCAAGCTTAATTAAACGACCAGTTCTACAGACCTCTAAAGGTTTTCTGGTCGGTTTTGATGAAACTGCCTATCAAAACTTAAATGCATAAAAAAACGAGCCAAGTGGCTCGTTTTTTTATTTAAACTTTTAGTTCGCACGAATCCAAGTTTGATTGCGGCCCAATGCTGAAACACCAATATAACCACGCAATTTAAGCTTTTTGCCACCCTCAGCCAACTCACCTTTTAATTTGTAAGTTTTGCCAGATTTCGGGTCTAAAATTGTACCGTTTTCATAACTGGTACCACCTACATTTTTTAGATTATGTACAATGGTCACACCTTTAAGCGGTTTGTTTTTATACGGACCTTCACATTTTGTACAAGAGTTTTCTTCACCTGGTGTCAAAATGTTTTGAATGGTTGCAGTTAAGGTTCCATCCTTCTGTTCCGTAAACTTTACTACGGCTTTGGGCTTATTGGTTTGGTCATCAATCGTTTTCCATACCGTTCCGTTTAGTGGGTCAGCCGCATTGGCAAATGCAGCCATACCAACAAGTCCTAAAGCTAAAGCAATCTTTTTCATTTTTGTAATATCCTTGGGTCTTTCAAGACTTCAGTATTCAAAACTCGCAACGATATTGCAATTTTTGAATGTGACTGTTTCGTGTAACCTTGTAACCTTGAAAAATAAAATTTATAAGGAAACAAGTTATTAACATAAGCGGATACTATATGAATATACCAAGCGTTTTAAAATATTATTTAACAGAAACATTTCTTAAAACAGCAATTCGCAAGCCAAGTCAGTTGAATTTACCTCCAACTGCCCTGCGTCCTATGCTTGAACAACTTTGCCGAGCATTTCCAAAACAAAAAAATGTAACTGTTCGTCCGATCCGACTTGCGGGTGTCAAAGGGGAAGAGATTAAAGCTCAGGATTCAGCAACCCAGCTTATTTTTCACATTCACGGCGGCGCTTTTTTTCTGGGTAGTGTCAAAACACATCATGCATTCATGACGGATTTAGCAGCCCGTACTCAAATGCAAATTATTCATGTGGACTATCCGCTTGCTCCCGAGCATCCATATCCTGAAGCGATCGAAGCATTATATGACGTATATCAATCGTTATTAGTTCAGAGTATCCAACCCAAAGATATTATTTTATCGGGTGACTCATGTGGGGCCAATTTAGCTTTGGCACTTTGCTTACGCTTAAAAGAACAACCTGAACTCATGCCAAGCGGTTTAATTTTATTATCACCTTTTTTAGATTTAACCCTAACCAGTGAATCTTTAAGATTTAACCAAAAACATGATGCCCTACTTTCTCTTGAAGCCCTGCAAATTGGTATTCAACATTATATTGGTAACCATATTGCAGCAGATGACCCACGTGTTTCGCCCATTTTTGATAACTTAGAAGGTTTACCGCCAACATTAGTTCAGGTCGGTTCAAAAGAAATTTTATTAGACGATGCAAAACGCTTTAGAGAAAAAGCTGAAGAAGCAGGTGTCAAAGTCCATTTTAAGCTTTACACAGGCATGTGGCATAACTTTCAAATGTTTAATGCGTGGTTCGATGAGGCAAAACACGCAATGGCCGATATTGCCGAATTTGCTCATGAACTTGATAAAACTTAATTAAAATAAATGAAGTGATGAGTGTGAAATACTTCTCACTTCATATTAGTTATAAAAACCTTAATCTTAAGGTTTAATGAATAAATCATGATATGTTTAGGTTATGAATCATTCCAACTCTCCCACTTTAGGATGATCTAAAAAAGACATCTCTATTTAGGAGTTCCTTTATTATTATGAAAATTCGTTTAATCACTCATCCTATAAATAAAATAAAACAGGTGGTTCTCGAATTCATCCATAACAACCATATTATTAACTGGACGCCCTTACAAAAAAGCGCACTGATGCTTGTACTCGCCTGCGCAATGAATTTCAGTTGGATTTTATGGAAAGGCTATATTTTAATAACGCCCAGTATTTGGCAATGGGCAAACTTGCCTTTAGTAGAGTCGCAGCTCTGGCTAAATTTATTGACTTTATTTTTATTAGCATTACTGATTATTCCGTGTTATCGCTACAAAGACCAACAGTGGGCACAAAGAATTGTTCCTCTCATTAGCGTACAAGTCTTTATGCTCATGCTGTGCCATGATGGATATTTAATTGGTAGCATCAGCCCTGCCACAATGGTCGGTTATGTCGGTACCATTGGTGTAGGTCTGGTTTTATTTGAAAGAAAAATTGTTTATAGCGCTTTTATACCAGCAACAATTATTTTAGCCGTATGTACGTATTTAAGTATGAATGGCGTTATAACCTACGCTCCACTATTTAACTTCACGGCAATCCGACATGCTCAAACCAATCCTTTTTGGTTAGGAAGTATGCTGTTTTTTATTATGCCGATTTTAGTCGCCTGTTTTATTTTATTTGAAATATTGCTGACCCAATGGCGCCAACGAGAAACTTATATTCAACGTTTAAGCCAGATCGACCCATTAACCAATGTATTAAATAGACGTAGTTTAAATACCCATCTGGAAGCACTTCACGAACAACAATTCGATTATGCTTTAGTACTTCTCGACATAGATCATTTTAAAAAAATTAATGATGTATATGGACATCATCAGGGCGATCAAGTCCTGATTAAAATTGCTCAATGCTTGTCTGAGAACTTACGTAATGAAGACATTATTGGTCGATTTGGTGGAGAGGAATTTATTTTAGTACTCCCGCATACTGATATTACTCAAGCGGAAAAAATTGCAGAGCGTTGCCGACTTGCCTTACAAGAGTTATCTATTTCCAACAATCAAAATATCCAGATTCATGTAAGTGCAAGCTTTGGAATTAGCTGTTCCGCTTTTGCAAATGATCCCTACCTTGTCATTCGGCAGGCAGATGAAGCGCTTTATGCGGTAAAAGCTTCAGGACGCAATCAAGTGCGCACTTTTCACCAATTACCACATATAGAGTCAATTTAACTATTTAGCCTTCGATAAACTTGCAAGCTGTTGCAACAGCTCTTGCTGACTAAATGCACCTGTTAAACGCAAAGAACGAATTTCTTGTTGATGCTCATTTAAAAACAGATAAGTCGGTGGCCCAAGAATATTCCACTGCTTGAGTAGAGCCTCATGTGACTGATCATAATGACTCAAATCAAGCTTAATGAGATAGTACTGCGTAAGAGCTGACTGAACTTCTGGTGCTTTTAAAATACGATGCTCAATAGGCTGGCAAGCCACACACCAGTCTGCATAGACATCAACCACAATAGCCCGATCAGTAGGGGCTGCTGCTAAAATCTTCTGAAAGTCTGCTGCTGTTGTCGCAACATGCCATTCAGCCATGTGCTCGGAACTTTGCAAACTGCGATTTTGAATATGCTGGTACTGGTTATAGGCAACAAACGGAGTAACCAATAAAAGTAGGAGTGCATAGAGCCACTGTAACTGCCCTTTTTTCCAAAAGAACTGATAAAGTGCGTAGGCAATAAAAGCCAGCCCTAGCAATAAACTAAGCACTTGCATGCCCCAATCTGGCAATAAAGGGCGAATAAAATAAAGACTTAATCCCAACATCAGAAAAGCAAAAATCACTTTAATCTGATGCATCCAGTCGCCTGCTTTAGGTAAAAATCTTGCACCTAAAACACTCGCGATGAGTAAAGGAATTCCCATTCCAAAGCCTAGACAAAATAAAAGCAAAGCACCTTGCCATTGGTTTTGAGTTTGAGAAATAAATAATAAAGTTCCAGCCAAAGGTGCGGTCATACATGGACCAACCAAGAGCGCAGAAACCACGCCCATAACACCCGCACCAACCAAAGTACCGCCTTGTTGCATAGACTGAATACGATCAAGTCGATTTAACCATGTTTGCGGTAAACGAAGCTCAAACAATCCAAACAGATTCAATGCAAAAACTACAAACAGTAAACTAAACGCGATAAGCGTAGCAGGCTGTTGTAGCCAACGTTGGAAATTTAGCCCTGCTGAAGAAGCGATTAAACCTAGACCCGCATAAACCAATGCCATACTACATACAAAGGTAAGCGCAATCGTCCACGCTTTTAAGCCTTTATGCTCCCGAATAATTAATGAAGTTAAAATCGGCAACATGGGTAAAGAGCATGGTGTAAATGCGAGCAACATGCCTAAGCCTAAAAATAATAAAACACCATACCAAAGCGAGTGTTCAATTAATTTCGCCGACCAAATCTGGTCTTCTGCAATTTGTGGAGTAGTCGCATCTGCTTTAGTTTCTGAACTTGTTTGATTAGTTAGAGTTTCTTGAGACGATGCTTGTGTATTTGCCAAATCTAATAAGCGTTTCGGTGCTGTCCCTGCTTGGTTTTGCACACCAACCAATCCGTCTGCATCGGTTTGAAACTCGATGGTTTGGGGTGGATAACAAATACGGTCTTTGGCACAGCCCTGCCAAGTTACAGTGTAGTGCTCTGAAGGCTTGGTTTTAATCTGGAAATTGATTTGATGATAATAAACCTGACTTTGCCCATAGTTCTCATCATATTGAGAAACTGCCTTAGGCAAATTCAAAGTTAAAGGTTGAGTACCCTGTTGTACGGTAAATTTATGCTGATACAAATAATAGTTCGGCTGAATCTGCCACGATAATTTCGCAGTATGCGATTGTGGCGACTCAACCGAAAATGAAAAAGCCTGTTCTGGTGAAAGTAGCTTATCTTCTGCAAAAACAAACTGACTAAATACCAACGTAGCCGCAGCTAGAAAATAAATAATTCCCTGAGAAAAAAGCTTTTTCATTAACATCTATTCAAGTTAGTTTTATCAGAATAAGAATGCCATACCCAAGCCACCGCGGTAGCCTTTATATTGACCATCTAGATCTACTCCAACACTTGCATCAAGCTGAGTACGCTTATTAACTGCATAAACTAAACCTGTGCCTAGGCTATATTGATAGTCTTCGCTTTCAGCTTTACGATATACAAACTCAGAATAACCAGAAAGTTTGCCGGCAATTTTATAGTTGATGGTTGGAATAGCAGTCACAGCCCAGTTGCTGTTTTGCACTTCGTAACGCATGGTAATTGCTGTATTGATCAAATCATTATATTGATAAGCCACTGCCGAACTTAAACTATAAATATCGTCATGTGCAGTAAATTCATCATTACCTGTTGCAATAAGCGCTTGAGCCAATACAGCCATTGTTAAATTTTCATCATTTAAATCAATCGCTTTTTTTAAGCCGATGCTTACATCACCTAAACCAGAGGTATCTGTCTTTTTACCTGCGCGTTTAGTTTGAGTCCAAGCCGGACCTTGCCAACCTAATTGTAATTCTAGGTCCTTAGCCAAACCTGTACGGAATAACATATCTCCATTGACGGTTACGGTCTTTTCTCTCACACCATCAACATTTGATTCTGTATAAGTTGCACTTGGTAAGCCTTGTTCCCAAGCTAACTGCCCTACTGGAGTGATGCCTGTTCCAAAGCCTGAACCAGGACGGTCAAACGAGAACTCAGCAGCAAAAGTACTTCCTGCGGCAACAGTGGTCAGAGCAAAAGTTAAAATTTGAAATGTTCTCATTCTATTATCCAATCAAGTAGTTAGTTCTTTTGACATTTTTGCCCCATGATGGCGCAACAATTCTAATGTTTCACGCTCTTCTTGAAGCGCTTCTGACCAATCTATTTCATCAAAATCACAATCAAAGAACAACTGGCTGATTGAAGATAAAATGGTAAGTCCTTCTTCATCACGTGTATTTGGGTCAACTTTTTCATCAAGTAAACGTTGAACCGCTGGTGCGCATGCCGAACTTGCCGCATCCCATAGTGGGCCATAAAATTCTTCTGCATCCCAAAGATGAACATTTGCTTTAGCTTGGATTAAGGCATCAAGGATATCGAGATAAACTTGTAATGCATCTTGCTTTTCTTGTTTTGATAAAGGAGTACCCGCTTCATAAGCTTCTGAAACGTCTTCCCACCATTTAAAAATTCCATCACAGATAATTGACACGGGTGGCCCTTGTTCCGGATCAATGAAATTCGGATCAAGCCCCTCAGCAAGTAATTTTTGTACTTGCGTAAGTTCTAATTCTTCTATGGCTTGAATTAAAGCCTGCTGCTGGGTGGTTAACATGACCATCTCTCAAAAATATATTAGGGCTATTATGCCTAATCTCTGATAAAGATTTTAGAGGTCAATGCTATTGCATTGCAAACCAAAAGTTGTGAAGAGTTTTTATTCTTGTTTTTAATATTCCATAAAAAAAGCCCCGAAGGGCTTTTTAGCTATTTTTAAGCTTCATCATCAATGAATTCAGGTTGACCACCTCTCGGGTGTTCCTTTTTCTCAAACGTATGTTCAAGGCTGCGTTTTAGTTTTTCAATCGCGCCATGAATTGAAGCATCAATATTTCCTGCTTTATGGTGCACTGCAACTGGTTTTAAACCAGCAGGACGGGCTTCAATCATACAGTGGATATCTTTGTCACCACCTTTGTCCCCATTTTCATCACTAAAATGAACCGAAAAATGCGTAATACGTTCGCTATGACGTTGGAATTCTTGAGTAAGTTCTGCACGTACATAAGTAATTAAACGTTCACTATTATGGATGTTTTTATCTGTGCGGATTTCAATATTCATAAATACCATCCTCTCTTTCTTACTGTGGATCTTTTCTATGCAAAACTTTTTTATGTTGGCATGTTTTAAGCATGCATGAACTGACTTCAATTGTACATTTTGATGGTGTAATGGTTTGTTATCTCCTGACTTAAACGTACTGCTTTTAATTTATTTTGAAGATCTTCATATCTTCAATATCAGTCCATCTATAAAAATATGCAAGCTGATTTTTTAAATTTTTATGAAAAATTGAACAAAAGGAGAGCAATTGTGACCGAATCTTATCTATATGGAGCAGAACTCATTGAGCAGATTCAGAAGTCTCCTTATTCACGTGATTTAATCGGTTATCACGGACAGCCTCCAGAGGTGAAATGGCCCAACAATGCTAAGGTTGCAGTGCAATTTGTCCTGAATTATGAAGAAGGTGGCGAAAAGCATATCGAGCATGGCGATGAGGGTTCTGAACAGTTTTTATCAGAGATTATTGGTGCTGCAAGCTATCCAGCCAAGCATATGTCGATGGACTCTATGTACGAATATGGTTCACGTGCTGGTTTTTGGCGCATTCATAGTGAGTTCCAACGGCGCAAGCTCCCAATGACCATTTTTGGCGTTGCCATGGCATTGGCGCGCAACCCTTATATTGTCGAAGCGATTAAAGAAGCTGATTATGATGTGGTTTCTCATGGCTACCGATGGCTTCACTATCAAGACACTGACATTGAAGTCGAAAAACAGCACATGAAACAAGCTTTATCTGTTTTAGAAAACTTGTTTAAAAATAAAATTATAGGCTGGTACACCGGACGCGATAGTCCTAATACCCGTCAGTTACTCGCAGAGTTTCCGCAAATACAATACGACTCAGATTATTATGGCGATGATCTACCCTTTTGGACGACCCTTACCAATGAGGCAGGTTCATCCCGTCCGCATTTAATTATTCCTTATACCCTCGAATGTAACGATATGAAGTTCTGCTCACCGGGTGGATTTAATAGCTCTGAACAGTTTTTTCAATATTTAAAAGATAGTTTTGATGTGTTGTATGCAGAAGGTGAAACTGCACCAAAAATGATGTCGATTGGAATGCATTGCCGTATTTTGGGGCATCCGGGTCGTTTTAAAGCTTTACAAAGGTTTCTCGACTATATTGAAATGCACGATCGTGTCTGGGTCTGTCGCCGTCAGGATATTGCAGAGTATTGGTATAAAAATCACATAACTCGATAGTTGATTATTCATTTTGCAAATTCATTAGCGAAATATTAACCACTTTTGGCACTGTTATTGCTAAAACTCTATATCACTATATTGAGTTTAGGAATGACAGTGTTTTTAGCCGAGTTTAACCAAGCCCCACCCGATCAACTCAAGACTCTGTTAAATAACTGCGTCCATATTCCAGCTTGGGCCGAAAAAATTATCTCAGAACGCCCCTACTCATCAACGTCTGTTCTTTTAGGATATGCGGAACAATTGAGCCACACATGGTCATGGGAAGAGATTGAAAATGCTTTAGCAACTCATCCAAAAATTGGTGAACGGCAAGCAAAAAAACAGCTGAATGCAAAAGAACAAAATTTTTCAGCTCAAGAGCAAGCTGGCATTTCCTTAGATGAGCAAACACAACAAGCTCTGCTACAAGGCAATCTCGATTATGAAGAGAAGTTTGGCTTCATTTTTTTAATTAAAGCCGCCGGCCTTAGTAGCGATGAGATTTTAAAAAAACTTAATCAACGTCTTCAAAACAACTTAGCTATAGAAAAAGTCATTGTACATGAGCAACTCGCAGCAATTGCTCTATTACGTCTATCTCAGGAAATACAAGCATGATCAGCACTCATATTTTAGATACAAATTTAGGTAAACCCGCTGCAGAAGTCGAAGTGAAGTTATTTCATGCAGCAACTCATGAACTGATTGCAACCGCAACCACCAATAAAGATGGTCGAGTAAGTGATTTTGGTATCAAAGATTTAACTGAAGGGCCATATCAACTTGAATTTGAAATTGCGCCTTATTTTTCATCAAAGCAAGTCAAAACTTTTTTCCCGCGTGTTTGCATTCAATTTTTTATAGAAGACATCAAGCAGCACTATCACATTCCACTACTCATTAGCCCGTTTGCTTACTCTACTTATCGTGGTAGCTAACTGAATTAAAATAGGAGAAAAATATGAATGATCGACAAAAGAATGCGATTTCTCCAGAGCATGAATATTTAGGAATCTCGAAAAGTTTTGCTTACGGTTTACAGCATGTGCTGACCATGTATGGTGGCATTGTGGCTCCGCCGCTTATTATTGGAACTGCTGCTGGTTTAAGCTCGGCACAAGTCGGAATGCTCATTGCAGCAGCCCTATTTGTAGGTGGATTGGCAACACTCATACAAACCATAGGAACCAAATATCTAGGCGCAAAACTACCTTTAGTTCAGGGGGTGTCTTTTGCTGGCGTGGCAACCATGGTCGCCATTATTACCACGGGCGGTGGCCTGCCTGCGGTTTATGGGGCGGTCATTGTAGCCTCTCTAGTTGGACTTTGCCTTGCACCTTACTTTTCAAAAATCATTCGTTTTTTTCCCCCTGTTGTGACGGGATGCGTCATCACGATTATTGGGCTATCTCTGTTACCCGTTGCGATTCGCTGGATGATGGGTGGCAACGATAAAGCATCCAACTGGGGAAGCGTAGAAAATATTTCTTTGGCTTTACTCACCTTAGGCATTGTGATTATTTTAAACATGCTGCCACAAGCTAGCATTCGTCGTTTATCTATATTATTAGCGATCGTGGCTGGCACCATACTAGCCTACTTCATGGGCTTCGGCGATTTTAGTCAGGTCAGCTCAGGTACATGGCTGCAATTTCCACATTTCTTTGCATTTGGTTTGCCTACCTTTGAACTGAGTGCCATTTTATCAATGCTCATCGTCACCTTGGTGATTATGACGGAAACTACAGCCGATATTATTGCTGTAGGAGACATTGTAGGAACCGATGTCGATTCTAAACGTATCGCCAATGGTGTTCGTGCAGATATGTTCTCAAGTGCTGTTGCACCTATCTTTGGTTCGTTCATGCAAAGTGCTTTTGCCCAAAATGTTGGGTTGGTTGCCATTACAGGCATCAAAAGCCGTTTTGTCGTTGCGGCAGGTGGTGTCATTCTGATTATTTTGGGGCTATTGCCTGTTATGGGGCGTCTAATTGCAGCAATTCCTATGCCTGTACTTGGTGGTGCAGGTCTGGTCTTATTTGGGTCAGTTGCAGCGAGCGGAATTCGCACTTTAGCAAAAATAAATTATAACGATCAGAAAAATTTGATTATTGTCGCGACTGCTTTATCGGCAGGAATGATCCCCATTATTAACCATGAGTTTTATGCACATTTTCCAGTTTGGGTACAAACTTTGTTCCATTCAGGTATTAGCTCGACTTGTATCTTTGCTATCTTATTGAATTTATTATTTAATCATTTACCTTCATTTCGTAGCTCATCGACCCCTCATTTGAGCCAAACCATAAATACTAGAAATACACATTAATAGATTAGTTTTTAGCGCCCCACTTCGGTGGGCCTTTTTTTAACCGTTGATCAAATTTGGCTTCATTTTTGCTTAAGACCCTGTATCCTTAGCGTGCTTTATTTGGGGGGAGATCATTTAAATGCAATTAAAGCAACTTGCGGCGACTTGTGCCTTGTTATCTGCAACTGCCATGGTTCAGGCAAAACCAATTTGGCAAGATTTTAGTGTGACTGGACTTTATGGTGAAAACTATGAAGTTGTAGACAACAAAGAAACTACGATTACTTTGGAATATGCTGCAAAAGTTAAATATGCTGATGTGTTTTTCTTCATGGACCGTATGCGCGGTGAAGACGATCATAAAAGTACATATTTTGAGTTATCACCACGTTTAAGCTTGGGCGAAGTATCTGGCAAAAAATTGGCTTATGGCCCAATTAAAGATGTGCTCATTAGTACCACTTGGGAAAGTAACAGCGAAAACGGCAATAACTTTGATAACTTCTTATATGGTTTTGCTGTTGATTTAGATATTCCATATTTTAAATATGCGAATTTAAACTTCTACCGTGCAAATAATGAGAAAACTGACGACGATTATCAAATGACTTTCGTTTATGGTATTCCATTTAACATTGCATCGGAAGAATTCTTAGTTGATGGCTTCCTAGATTGGTCAACTGCTGAAGGTGACCATGCCAGCGAGTTAAACTGGACAACTCAGTGGAAATGGAATGTAGGTAAACACATTTCTCCTGACACACGTCTATACCTCGGTATTGAACACTCTGTATGGAATAATAAATTTGGTCTACAAGGCCGAGATGAAAATAACGTGAGTGCTTTGGTTAAATACCACTTCTAAAATTTTTATTTAGAAGCTTAAAACAGCAAGGAAAAAATCCTTGCTGTTTTTGTTTTAGTCGAGTGGATTACCCACAATATTACTAATAATCCCCTGCATAATATGTCCGCCTTGTTCACGGCGTAATTCTGCATACCAAGCTTGGGTCACAGTTTCATCTTTCATATGGGTTACATCACAACGTTTACGGGCACGAAGAACCAACTCATTGGCCCGTTCATTACGCTTGTTTTGATAACGACGTAAAGCGTCCTCTAGACCCAAAGTATTTATTTGCAAAGAACGCGCTAAATAAATCGCATCTTCCATGGCTTGGCAGCCACCTTGTCCAATATCAGGTGTGGTGCTGTGTGCAGCATCGCCTAAGATCACCACGCGACCCTTATAAAATTGGGCAAACGGTTCAATATCATGGATTTCTACCCGATTGGTCTTTTGTGGGTCTAAGCGTTCAATGAGTTGCTGTACAGGCTGGCACCAATCAGCAAAATATTGTTTTAAAAGTTTTTTATATTCATCCCGATTATTCTCTAAGCCTGCTGGCAAAGGCACATCTAAAAAGAAATAGAACTTACCATCTGCGACGGGCATCAGAGAGGCACGCTTACCTTCTCCGACATAAGTCGTCCATTGCTGAGCTGGCGCTAAATCTTCAGAAATCTCAACCAAACCATTCCAGTTTACATAACCAGCATAACGGCGCTGTACTTGCTGACCCAACACATAGGCACGAGTCATTGAATGAGTACCATCCGCCCCAATCAGTAAGTCAGCTTGTGTTGAACTGCCATCTGCAAAATGTACTTCGACATAATCAGTCTTGTCTTCAAGGCTCACCATTTTTTTGCCTAGATAAATCTGGTCTCGGCCAAACTCATCCATCAGCATATTTTGTAAATCGGCACGTGCAACCGGATATGGGCGCTGTCCTACTTCTTCAATTAATGGCAGTAAACTGAATTGTGTCATCACATCTCCAGTTAAACCATCGACATAGGCCAAGTCGTCCATTTGTCCGCCAAGTTTGGCGATTTTGTCAGTTAATCCGAGATAGTTCAGACATTTCACACCATTTGACCACAACGAAATAGCAGCGCCGACTGGAAGAATCTTTTCAGTTTGCTCAAAAATACGAACTTGGTGACCAAATTTTTTTAATGCAATGCCTGTGGTTAGACCTCCCATTCCCGCACCAATAATCACCACATTCATAACACTCTCCTATAGATATTCACCTATAGGGTGCTTATGCTAAAAACATGCCATCGTTCAAAATTTATTTAGCTTTTCCACAAAACTGGCATGCCCCATGCTTATATATTTAAGTATAAAACTCGTCTCAACGTGCTCTGTATGTTGATAGTTTTAAATGAAAAATCATGTTTTTAACAAGAAATACGGATACCCCATTATGGCAACTCTACACGCCCCAGCTTTTGAACTTCCTGAAATTTTGAATACCAAAACCAATTTGGCAGATGTCCGAATTGGTGCACAAGTCATTGAGTGTTCAGATGATTTCTTTGCAGAAGCAAAGCGTATGCTGCAATTTGAAGCACCTATTTTTGTTGAAGATAAATTTGATGACAACGGTAAATGGATGGACGGTTGGGAAACGCGCCGTAAGCGTCACGCGGGATATGACTGGTGTATTGTGAAGCTAGGAGTGAGTGGAAAAATCACCGCACTTGATATCGACACCAGCTTTTTTACAGGAAACTATCCAGCATCTGCCTCATTAGAAGCGTGTTATGCACCAAATGGAGACCTAACAGGTGCAAAATGGGAGAATGTTCTAGAAAATACTGAGCTAGGGCCAAGTCAACATCATATTTTTATGGTCAATAATGATGCACTTTTTACCCATATACGCCTCAATATTTTCCCAGATGGCGGTGTTGCTCGTTTGCGTGTTTATGGAGATGTTCACATTCAGGTGACTGATAGTGAGCAAACGCTTGATTTATTAGCACTTGAAAATGGTGGTCGCGTAATTGCCTATAGCGATGCGCACTTTGGACACCCACGTAATTTGATTAACCCTGGTCGTGGTATCAACATGGGCGATGGTTGGGAAACCAAACGCCGCCGCGCACCGGGTTATGACTGGTGTATTCTTGCGTTGGGTAAAAGCGGAAAAATTGAAAAGCTTGAAATTGATACCGCTCATTTTAAAGGGAACTTCCCTGCACAAGTATCTATACAAGCGGTTTACCTTGAAAATGCAACCGATGCACAGTTAATTCCACAAAGTATGTTCTGGTCTTATTTACTTGAAGCTCAACCGATGCAAATGGATCATATTCATGAATATGTGAGTGAGATTTTACAGCATGAAAAGATCTCTCATATTCGCATTAACATGATTCCAGACGGTGGTATTAGCCGTGTTCGTTTATGGGGGAAAATTGCTAAATCATGATCATGAATACTGTTCAAATTCAGCCCTTAACTATTGAAAACTTTCAGCCCTTCGGAGAAGTCATTTGTTGCGACGGGCATGACTTTTTTCATATTAATGATGCTCACACCGAGCGCTACCATGCGCTCGTTGAAACTGAAATTGAAGGTGAAGCAAAGGCAGGAATTAGTATTTTCCGTAATATTAAGGCCAGTGTGCTACCTCTGGAAATTTCAATGCTAGAGCGTCATCCGAAAGGCTCTCAGGCATTTATTCCATTACAGCAACAAAAGTTTTTAATTATTGTCGCACCCGCTTTAGATGAAAACACTCCCGATATTTCCAAGCTCTGTGCTTTCGTTTCAAATGGAAAGCAAAGTATCAATTATCGGGCAGGCACATGGCATCATCCTTTGCTTACCTTTGAAGCG
The DNA here is from genome assembly GCF_001990725.1 of Acinetobacter genomosp. 33YU. Classification (NCBI taxonomy): domain Bacteria; kingdom Pseudomonadati; phylum Pseudomonadota; class Gammaproteobacteria; order Moraxellales; family Moraxellaceae; genus Acinetobacter; species Acinetobacter genomosp. 33YU. The sequence continues at coordinate 363,706 of NZ_LFZQ01000009.1, forward strand.
CCGAGTGATTTTGCAGTAGTAGATCGCATCGGAAGTGGAGCAAATTGTGATGTTTTTCAGTTTCCACAATCTATAGAAATTGGGTTTTAAATAAAGAGTAATTTATACAGACTTGTCTGTTTTAAATTAATTATATAAATACATCGAATTATCTGTCGCTAAAATAAAAATCCCCGCCTATTGAGCGGGGATTTTTTTAATTTTATTTTAAACAGTGATATCGGCTAAGTTACCCTTCTGCTCAAGCCACTGCTTACGATCTGCGGAACGTTTTTTCGCAAGCAATTTGTCGAGTAAACCAGCTGTTAAATGTGCATCATCCAGATCAAGCTGTACTAAACGACGAGTGTTAGGATCCATGGTTGTTTCGCGAAGCTGAATCGCGTTCATCTCACCCAGCCCCTTGAATCGAGTAATTTGAGGATTCTTATTGCCTTTAACATTTTTCAAAATGGTTTCAAGTTCATCATCATCGAGTGCGTAATGGACATCTTTACCAATATCGATACGGAACAGTGGTGGCATTGCTACAAATAAATGACCTTCTTCCACCAATGCAGGAAAGTGCTTAACGAATAAGGCACAAAGCAAAGTCGCAATATGTAAACCGTCCGAGTCGGCATCGGCCAAAATACAGATTTTGCCATAGCGTAGTTCTGACAAATCATCACTACCCGGATCTACACCAATCGCAATCGCAATGTCGTGAACTTCTTGAGAAGCGAGTACTTCATCTGAAGAAACTTCCCATGTATTTAAGATTTTCCCACGAATTGGCATGATGGCCTGAAAGTTTTTATCACGCGCTTGCTTGGCACTACCGCCCGCAGAGTCACCTTCGACAATGAATAACTCACTTTCTTCACGCGTTTGACCAACACAGTCTGCCAATTTACCCGGTAAAGCTGGGCCAGAAACAATCTTTTTACGCTCGACTTTCTTGGCTGCTTTTAAACGACGACCTGCTTTAGAAATCGCCATTTCCGCCAGTTGCATAGCAATTTCAGCATGTTGGTTGAGCCAGAGCGCAAAGGCATCTTTAGCAATATTTAAAACAATATTTGATGCTTCACGACTCGAAAGACGCTCTTTGGTTTGACCTGAGAATTGTGGCTCTTGAAACTTGAGCGACAAGATATAGTTCACGCCATCCCAAACATCTTCTGCCGAAAGTTTAAGATTACGCGGTAACAAGTTACGCAATTCACAGAACTCACGTAACGCCTCAGTCACGCCTGAACGTAAACCGTTCACATGCGTACCGCCTTGTGCAGTTGGAATCAAGTTGACGTAACTTTCTTGAACCTGCTCACCGCCTTCTACATTCCAGCAAATCGCAAACTCACAGGCTGCGCGGTCTGCTTGTCCACTACTTACAAATGCAGGGTTTGGCAAAATTTCGCGGTCTTGTAATTCATCCATCAAATAATCGACGAGGCCATTTTCAAACTGCCATTCAATTTTTTCATCATTAATTTGATCGATATAAATAATTTTTAAACCAGCTGCTAAAACAGCTTTCGCTTTTAAATTATGTTTGAGTGCTTTTAACGCAAATTTTGGACTATCAAAATATTTAGCTTCAGGCCAAAAATGTACCGTTGTACCAGTCGCACGTTTTGGTGCTTTGCCTTCTAGCACTGCTAAAGGCGCAACAGGTTCACCTTGCTCAAAAGCCATCTGGTATAAATTACCCTGACGTTGAACTTCGACCTCAACACGTGTTGATAAAGCGTTTACAACTGAAATCCCCACACCATGCAAACCACCTGAAAACTGGTAGTTATCGGTACTGAATTTACCACCTGCGTGGAGCTTGGTTAAAATGATTTCGATACCACTTTGGCCATATTCAGGGTGAATATCGACTGGCATACCACGGCCATTATCTTCAACCGACAATGAACCATCTTTATAAACCGTGACACAGATTTTGTCGGCATGACCAGCTAATGCTTCATCGACAGCATTATCAATAACTTCTTGGGCTAAATGGTTAGGTCGAGTCGTATCGGTATACATTCCCGGACGACGACGAACAGGGTCTAAACCAGAAAGGACTTCAAGCGATTGAGCCGTATATTGTGTCACGTTGTACGTTTTCCTTATTTGATGGTGTGCGCAAAGAATTCGATCACTAACGGTAATTTTTCTTCAAAATCTTCCATGGCATGATTGCCATGAGCATCCGTCAAAATCAATGAGGATGGTGTTGCAGCACTATAATAGCGTTGTGCTTGACGATAATCCAAAATTTCGTCGCCTTGTTGCAGTAAGACGAGTATTTTGTCGGCATTTTCAGGTTGTTTCAGTTCCAGTTGTTCTAACTGTCGTAACTGAACATGATCAATTGACCATTGATCATTCACCTTATAAGGCATACTTTCAACTTGGAAGAGCTCATCAAACAGCTTCCATGGTTGCATAGCAGGGTTAATCAGTACAGCCGGAACATTATATTTCGCGACAAAATATGTCGCAAAAAACCCGCCAAGGCTACTGCCGACTAAAGCCACATCTTGTAAAGACTCGATCAGCTCTGAAACTTGCGCTACAACCTGATCTGGAGATCTATTTAAATCTGGCAAATGTACATTTATGCCCAATTCGCTACAATATTGCTTAAGGCTCAGCCCTTTAATCGAAGAAGAGCTGCTCTTAAAGCCATGGAGGTAGATAATATTCATATATTTTCCCTCTTAAATTGAGAATAAACTCACATTTTTGTTCTCAGTTTGTATATAAAAACACTATTGTCAGACAAGAAAAACGATTCAACTTACCATTCATCAGTATTTTAAAAACATGTGTTATTTAAACTACTAAGATGGAAACGTTAGCTGCCGTTGATAAAAAGTACAGCTTAAAACGTCGGTTATAACGTAAATGGGGAAAAGATATGCCGAGCTTAACACCGTTACATGAAACTTATTGTAAATGGGATCGTACGCCACCGAGTCAGGCCGACGTACTAGAAGGTTTAGCTCAACTGTTCAGCACCAGCTTAAATGGTGTACATGAATTAATACAAGTCATTAATATTGAAGTATTAAAAAATGCTTTTGGTATTAGTGCCCAAAATGCAAAAAACTTTCAAAAACGACCATTTGTGCAAAAGCTATATCAATTTTCTTATGGCGCTTTACAAAAATATGGTAGCCATTTTTTAGCGCCAAGTTTACGTCACATAATTGAAAAATATCCCACACTTCACGAAAAACCACTCACCCCGAGCCAACATTTTTTGGTGGGCATTTTAAATGGAATTTTTGGAGACTATTTACTTAAACAACATAGTCCACTTGCCTTACCCATGGTGCTATACGACCACTACGGTGCAATCCAGCAAGGCGAACTTGCAGGCCGTATTGTGATTTTGGCTCATGGTCTATGTATGAACCACCTGACTTGGTCAAATGCACACTATGGCGGTATTGGTGAGCGTCTGCTCGCGCAGCGTGATCACAACACCATGCTGTATTTAAACTACAACACAGGTCGCCGCATTTCAGCCAATGGCCGTAGTTTTTCAAATTTATTAGAAGATTTGGTACAACGTAATCCAAGAATTACCAGTATTGATATCATTGGTCATAGTATGGGTGGGCTGGTTTCCCGTAGCGCGCTGTTTTACGGCAAACAGAATATGTACCAATGGATTCATATGGTCGAGAACTTAGTCTGTATTGGTTCTCCACACCATGGTGCAGTACTAGAGCGCTTTGGCTTTGCTATACAAGATAAGCTCGGGGCATTCCCATTTGTTGGGTTACTGGGTCAGTTAGTCAATATTCGTAGTAATGGCATTTTAGACCTACGCCACGGCAGCGTTCGTGACGATGACTGGGAATATATGGATGCCCGTATTGGCATGATGGATGACAACCGTGCTCCAGCTCCTCTACCTTCTCATATCAATACCTTTTTAGTGGCAGGAACACTCGAGTTTGAAAAGGTGCGTAATAAAGCGCTTACCGTGATTGGCGATTACTTAGTGAGTGTGAAAAGCGCACTTGGCGAACATCCAAATCCACGTTTTCAGCTTAAAGTTCCAGATTCACATAAAGCAGTTTTTTATGGCTTAAACCATTTTGAAATTCAGTATCACTCAAGTGTAGCCGAACAGATTACTCGCTGGTTATATCCTCATGTAAATGATTATGTGCAAGAAGGTATTCAAACCCATATTATTGATATGCCGAACTATACGCTCGAAGATTTAGAAGGAATTGTAGAGACGTAAATAGAACCCAATTTATGAATATAAAAACTATTTAAAATAATCTATCACTAATTTGTACCTGATCTTATCAACACATAAAATCAGGTATAAGTAATATTACTCACAATCAGATAGATCAAATCCTTTTTTCCCTAAATGTATTCCTTGTATTTTCCCATGTACAGCATCAAAAATTAAACTATTATTTTTCTGTAAATTATCAGTCACTATGTAAGTATAATCATTTTGTGAATCTCCAGCTCCATCACTTTTCATTTTTTTAATATTATAACCCTTATAGTTTTTGTATATATTTTCAACACCCATACCATTTCGTATATTTTTTGATGTGTATATACTTTTATTTTCACTTCCAATCAATACTTCAACCAACTTCTGATTATTAAGAGTATATGAAATACTATTATTAAAATCTGAAAACGTTGTACAGCTTCCCATTTGATCTTTTGCTATACCTTTTGACGAAAAATTAATATCAGAGTATTTATTATCAATAATATAAGATTTATCTTTTAAATTTATTGAGTTAAAGTCTAAATAATTTTTTCTATCCAAATTTACAGCACAATAACTGTGCATACTTATACAGCCAAATATAATGATAAATGTTAGTTTCATATCAAACGCTTATACTATCTAATTTATAAAGGTTAAAAACTTATGACTCTTGACATAGAGTTAAAGAATTAATATTACAAAAAAATCTAAATTATAATTCTGGAATTTCTTTAAAATAAACTTTTTCCTTATCAGTACAAACACCATAGAACATCCCAGAAAGATTATTTTTTGGATCTAGATCTTGCATATAGCTCTTACAATCAAGTAAAAGTTGCTTATTTTTCTTTATAAAAGTTAATTTTTGATATTGTCTAAAAGAATATCGATCATAGAAGTCATTAAGCACATACATATTACTTCTATAATTTTTTGATGGAATGTACTCAAAATTATCACCATCACCTATAGAATTATAATTTCCTAAAGTCTGAAATATCTTATTAGTTTCCATAACCAGCTTATTTTCATTATTAGTAATTACTTTCATTTGTGCCCAGCCTACTTCAACACCTTCCATAAAGATATTTTTATATATCACATAATATTTATCATCTTTTATTTTAATATAGAACTCATCGACAGGAGGTTCATATGCATGTAAAACATAACTCCCCTGATTCAATGTGTATTTCAGTTCTTTACATTTATTCTGAATAGTACAATACTTATACGAATAAAATGCAGCATTCGATATATTTGAGCACACTAAAAGGCTAAAGCTCAGAAAGATAAAGGAGGCAGTTTTCATTTATTAAACTCTATATTCAATATATTTTCAAAATTCTTATAAATAGTTGGTTATATTATAGGAAACTCTTATTAATTGCCAATTTAAACAAGATTAAAAAACACCCATTTAGATATTAGTAAAATCATTACTATTCAATTTAGAGAAGTACATGAAAGAAATTGTTGTTTTTGACTTAGATGGAACATTACTATCGGGTGACTCTACAAAGGCATGGTTAACAGATAAATTGAAATCTAATATTTTTAGATTTATCGCTGCACTTATTGTTACGCCCATCGCTTTACCTCTTATGAAATTTAAGAAATATAAATCTAAAGGTGCTTCATTGTATTTATGGATTGCAACGTATAGCTTGAACGAAGAAGAATTAGAATACAGCTTTAAAAATTTCTCTAAGAATATCAATGTAATTACTTCCGGTTCATTATATTGGTTTGAGCAAGGTATAGCCGAAGTTAAAGATCATTTAGACAATGGAAGAATTGTGTTTATTGCCACGGCTGCACCAGAAAAGTTAGCGAATGTTTTACTCGAGTCTATCAATCTAGATGTACGAATTATTGGTACTCCTCTACAAAACAAGCTGGGGGGATGGATAAGTGGGATACATTGCAGGTCAGAAGAAAAAGTAAGAAGATTGAATAAGCTTGATATCAAACAACCTTGGTTTGCAACATACAGTGATGACATTGAAGATGACTTACCTATTTTGATTGGCGCTAAACTGCCCTATTTAATTAACGGGGATAACAACAAAATTAAAAATATTAAAATCAACAATTTAAAAATATTAAATTGGGTTTAAAGTTATGATATAAATATAGTTTATATAACCATCTAACAACTAAATAAAAATGGTATAGGCTAACATAGGCACTTTTATCAATAAAAGTGCCTATATTACTCAAATCTTGCTAATAATCTTTATACTTATTTCTTAAATCCAACAAACCTTTACTATATATTTCTTCATTTTCAGTACATGAGGCTTGTAAATTCATATCTAGGTAGGTATAACGATGTAATAATTTTTCTTCATTATTATGCCCTCCCAAAATATTAAAATGAGCACCTTCATTTGAAAAACATTCAGTTACAATATTAGGGATTCCATTGCCTATCAAATCAACTCCTCTAATTTTATTATTTTTATATAGAATCTGATCCTTATTTAATTCAAAACCATAACCACGAACTAACTCCTTACTTCTTTTATTAATATTATAAAAATAATTAGGCTCATCTGTAACAAAAGCTAATTCTGAAACACAATCACTACTATCTTTTTTCAATATTGGATTCACAATATCATATTTAAATTTTTCGTCCTCTTTATAGATAATTACGATATCCTTATTAAGAGGTTTTTCACTTACTATACAACCCTCATCAGAATCTAATAATAAATAAATTTTATTATCTAAACTCTTTTTTATTTTTCTAATTTTTTCAGTAGATTCAATAAATTGGTTATTATTTACTTTCTTTATTTCAAAAGAATTTGCATAAGCTCCTTCAATCAGATATTGAATAGTACATACGTTTAAACCTAATAAACATACAAAAATTAATTTTTTATAAATCACTCGTATTTTCTCGCATCACTAATAAAATTAATATTTATAGCCATTCATAACTTTACTATATGAATTTTATCAAATTTCAACTTTCCAAGCTTTATTAGCAACTACTTTTCCATTTTTTACATTTAAAACAATATTGTAAGCTGCTGCACCACCATTATTAAAAGTATTTAAAATATAAATATTATTATTTAAATAATATATTTTAAAATCAGCAAGCTCGTTCCTGCCCCCATCGACACCATCTTTAGGGAAAAAATATTGCTCGAGCTCAATTCTACTGATTTCCATTCTGTTATCTTTTTCTTTAACAATAATTTTATCAAGTTGTAAAAAATTATTGTCAGGTAGACTACCATCTGTACCAAAGAATTTTTTATCATTAAAGTATTTATATTCATCTTTAAAAGTCTTATAAAGTTTAGGATCTGAAATAGCTTTTTTTGCATACACTTCTACTATTATATTCTTATCATTATAAACAGCTTTTTCTCTAGAATATTGAGATAGTTTAATAGAAGTATAACCACTAAAATTATTTATTCTATTTCTATAGACAAACCCTGTTACACCATTACTTGCATTAACTAAACAAAAATTATTAGTCTCTTCATCCATCACACAAGAAACAATTTCATTATTATTTAATTTGGTTGTAACTTTCGAACTTAAACTTGGATTTTCCCTTACATTCACATACCCATCTTTATCTTGAATAAAACCAAAATCAGCATATGAAGTCTCAATAAATCCAATCATGAAAGAGGTAAAAACTATAAATTTAAGATATTTAGTCATTCGATATTAACCTTTATTAATAAGAAAATATTCTCAATATTACCAATTACTTACAGGCATTAAAAAAATTATATTAATTTATTACTGCTTACAAAAATATATTTATATTAAAATATTTCTATTTTAAAAAAAATGAATACATATCATTATTTTCAATTTTCGAAACAATATTTTTATCACCCTTTCTCTTTTCAATAATATCTTTAATTAAAAAAGGTTTATTTTTATCAGGAATCAAGGAAAAAGAATATTGAATTGGAAACTTCTCATAATTAACTTTTCCAGTTGAAGTAAAATCTTCACTTACTTCTTGAAAGTCATATACTATTTGATAGGACTTATCATTTTTATTATACTTTATGGATGATAATTCTGTAAATTTCATTGAAGCATCATTTAAACTTCTTAATTTAACATTTATTGATAAAAATGATGGATTATATATTCCTAAACTTTTTTTATTAAATACATATATATCACTTTTAATTTTTTTTGAATTATTATTGGACACAGGATTTGTATAACTTTCAATTGTAAAAATAGAAATATTATTATCATTATAAATAATACTAGTACCAATTGCACCAACATCTGAAATAACAAATGGAAGCCTATACTGACTTTCCCCAAATAGAATTTTAGGTTGATAGCTTATAAAGTAATAATCCTTTCCTTTTATCTCATTATTATTATTCAAAACTGGATCTAGTAATAGTATAACTTCACCATATGGAACAGTAACGATATTTTTTTCAAATCTATATTTTTGCTGACATCAGTATATATAAAGGAAGAATTTAAAACACGCTGATATCCTAATTTGATATTTACTGGCTGATCTTGATTAGTTTCTATATTAAACTCAGCATTAGCAGCATTAGCCCAAGCTAATATACCAATTAAAAAAAATTTAAACATACAGTTTTCTCAGTTTACAAAAATATTAGTCTTTAAATTTATATCAGTTAATTGAACATGCTAGTCTCGTCTCTTTAAGATTATTATCTGTTGTATAATTAATTGCAAAATTTAAATTTATCAAATCTTCTCTTCTTAAGATTTTAGGAACTATATTCCAAACATTTTTACCATTAGTAACGAATGTCAAATTATATTCCGGAACTTTATTATTATTCGTATCAATTTGATATTCTATAAAAAATTCATCTTTTTTCTTACCAACAATATTATATATACGTGGCTCCTTTAATCCTTGATCACAAGCTTGATATATATAAATTTTGTCTTTTAAAACTTTAATTGTATTTTCATTACAATAACATCCTCCTGTTTCTAACTCTTTCATTATACCATTTGTATATTTAAATGGCTTTATTAGTTTTCCTTCTAAACTATCAAAGTCTAAATATAAATTTTTCAAATCTTTTATTTTAGAATAATTAAAATCACTTAGACATTTATAGTTTTCACTATTTTCTTCTTTCCCATTAAAATTACATTTTAAATTTCTGTTTTTCAACCAAGAACGTTGAGTATCAACAAGATACTTAACTTCATTTTTATTATCACTGATGTAGTCTTTTATATCGGAATATATATTATTCAGATCATGCTCACTATTAATATATATTTTTTCTCGTCTAACCGTTGTGGTTTATAATCCGCAGCATTTGAGTAGATACATACACTAAAGATTAATACAATATTATAAACTTTGGTTAAATCAGTTTTCACGATACTTACCTTTGATGAAACTAAAATTAAATAAATTAGTATTTTATAAAATAGAATCATACTATTTTAAAATTCTCATTCATACTTAGCCTTGATTTTACACCACATTAGTAATATTACTAACTAAATATTATTTTCTATTGATAAGTACCTTACTTATATTTCTTAAAATATTTATGATCATTTATATCAAAAACATAACATTCATTTTTAACATTTATATTATTATCTTTATATAAAAAAGTTGTTCCAGATAAACAAACTCTATTACTATTTTGACTAAATTTAATAGTAGGTGGTTCTGATGCTATTTCTTCTAATCGATCATTAACAAAATATCCTATAGATTGCTCAAGTGGGTATACCTTTTTAGTTTTAGGGTCTATTACAATAAAATATTTAACTTTTCTAGGTACCCCCTTTCCAGTATCTCTATCTTTTTTAAGGATTAAAGCAATTTTATTTTGAGCAAAATTCTCTTTTTTATTTAATGCATCATTGTAAAGTTTTAAATTTTCATTTGAACAAAAATCAATATATCCTTGTTCAAATTTGCATTGAGTAATACTTTCATGTGTAATAAATGTATATTCAATATTTTTATCATTAGTCTTAGAAAAAGTATAATTTGATGTGAGACTAACGATAAAAGATATGAGCAAAGCTTTTTTAATGCATTTCATCCTATATTTCTCAAAATAATTTATAATTAGTTCATTAGCTTCTAAAAAACTTCAATAAATAAAAAATATTATTGCTGCAAGATCTTAATCAAATTGGTATTATTATCATATTTTATATTCTTAATAAGTTTACATTTTCCTTTATTTTCTATCAAAAAATCAATAAACTCACCGTGTGTAGGTGTATCAAATTTAACCGTAACTATATTATCTGTTGCTTGTAGTATGCTAAATTTACCAATGTCATCTTGCGCATTACTTAAAATATTAAAATCTATATTACACACTCCATTTAAACTACGACTACACTCATAATCTTTTACTAACATATTCGTTAATTGGTTAGAAAAAAACCTAGAAATAGTTTTTCTATCAGCACTCTCAATAATTTTATTTCCATCTACAGGATAATTTTTATATAAGTTTGTGATTAAACTTTTTGAGTCTTCAAAACATTTCTCATCGTTACTTGCATTTGTAACACTAAAGAAAAAGGATAGAAAAATAAATGTAAATAATTTGTATTTCATAAATTATACCTAAGCTGATAGCCTATTTTACAAGAAAAAATTATAAAAAACTTCGCAACATTTTTATTTTTCATTTACATTTTTTTGAAACTAATAGGGAAAGCATTTGATATTTAAATATCTTCCTTGTGAAAAATACTTTGATATTTATGTAACAATAAAAAATATTACTAATTTTTCAAAAGGTTCATTAAAAATTTCTCTCTGTACCCCAACTATTGGGGTACAATCAAATTATATATTAGTCTAATTTAAGTCCTTTTTTTATTTTAAATTTTTCTTTAAAATTTTACCATTTTTATCTCTATAACTTATTATGCCTGAACTATCAATTGAGTAGTAATCTCCTATTTTTTCCACTTTTAAATCAGGCTTTATTTTTATTAAATAAAATTCAGAACTAGAACTTTCATCTGTATCAATATATTTTTCAGCAATAGAATAAAAGCTATCTTTGAATTGAGGAAGGAATCTAAATGTATTTACATTTAACGAATCCACTTTTGTGTCATTAAGTACATTTATAAAATCAGGAGATATTTTTTCTAATTCAGAGAAAGAATAAGCTCGATTATTAGAATTTTCAAGTTGCGTGCATTTCTTAGCTGAGTTTTTCTCGTTACATTTGGAGAAAAAATCTGAAGAAATTGGAGTTTTTAAATAAACTAATGACTTATTATTATTTTTTTGATTTATATTTTCTACAATACTAACCTTTACAAAAGCATCATCAATAATTTTAAAACATGCTTTTGAATTTAAATATGTATCTCTATAAGAGTATAAATCTCCAGCTACACACAATTCATCTTTTTCAACAGAATAATTAAAGTTAGCTTTAGTTTTACTTATTTGATAATTTAGAGGATAAACCACATAATTTTTTTGGTTTAATACAGCCAATCTATAATATTTACCATCCTCAATCTTTATTACAGAATAATCTTTGTTAAAATCTGGCTGCATACCAATATTATTTTCAAAAATTTTCAGTTTATCTTTTTTACAATAATAGTTATCTACATCATAATCAAAACCACAAGGCTCAACTTTAATAGTCTTCAGGTTTTTTGGCTCTACTGATTTAGCATTACAACCTACTGTAAGGCCTATTGCAGATAATAATACGTATATTAGTCTTTTCACTGTTCCTCTCACTTTTGATGTTGCTTATGTTATTTCAAAATTTTTTCAAAAATTTCTTTAACCATTTTTGTAGAACCCATATTTGCATGATTGGCCTTACTTTTATAAAAATATTTTGTTCAATCTGAAAGAAAACCATCATTCTCTTTAATAATTTTTAAGCTATTGACACCTTTTATATTTCAATTCAACATTTAAATTGCTTTACAAAGACAATCAAACTAATAATAAATCTACAAAATTTAAGAGTCAAAATAGTTAGCCTCTCAATATTAAATAGATAAAATTCTATAATTTATCTTTTAAATTATTTTAATTTTAAAAAGTTCATTAAACCATCTTTATGATTAATTTTATTTTAGGAGAAGACTAAACACCAAATTTTCAAATTCAAAAAATAAAAATAATAAAAAACAGTAAAAAGTTACTGTTTTTATCAATCATTTATTTTTTGAAATTTATATTTTATATTAATTTTTAATATTTTACTTTAATTTTAATATTTTTTCTTTATTACCATCTTTATAAATTAAATTATAGTTTTTATCGATTACTACATTTTTTTTTGCAGATATAGTTTTTTGTTCCACCACGCCAAAAGCATTGATAATAGAAATTTCTAACTGGGGGCCTTCATATTCATTGTCTTCAAAAGGAGAAACAATTATTTGTTTACTATCATCTGTTTCAGGTAATACAACGCTATCTCCATATGCTGGTGAAATAAACGAATAGTATTTAGTTAAATTAGATGATTTTACTAAGTTAACTTTAGAACAACTATTTGCTTCATTTGTCATGATGCATTTAAGATGATCATTGGAGTTATATGGTAAATATGTTAATTCTAAACCATGAATATTTTTGTCACTTTTCTTAACTTTTGAATTGTCTGCACATGCTGATACACTTAAACTCAAGGTTGCTAATAACCAACCTGTATAAAACACATACTTTTTAAACATATTAAATTCCTTTAAAACCATAAGGTAGAACAATTTTAAACGGTTTGGGCATTTTATCTCTTAACTCTTAAACCTTTTCGTGGCATGTATAGCTTTACCTGTATCAAGTATCATACCATTTTTCACTGCCTTGTTATGAAATTTATCTACCCAAGCTTTTCTATTCTTTTCATCTGAATAATATTTATTTATATATTTTAAATTCTCTCCAATAATTGATTTTTCCATTAATCCACTCTATAAAATAACTATTAACAAAATTTTTAATTTTTTCTTACATGTGACATACACATATTTTCAAAGCTCATATATCAATTCAGAATCTTTGGTCTAGTAATTTTAGAAAATCAATATCAGTATTCATACATTCTCCACACTATCTCCCATACCCTTAATTTAGTTTTAGTCATATTAGCTTTAAAAATATCAAATACCTTTATATTAATTTTTATTAATTAAAAAAAGAAGATCTACTACTTAATTACTAGATTTCAAAAATACTTTTTTATTTTATCTTAAAAACAATTATCTTTAGTCATATATTTTAGCTATAATTTATAATTAATGATAGTACACAAAAAATCTACTAATTAAAATAACTTCAATAAGATATTATTAGTATATTTTATTATGTACTCATCTAAACTTGGATTATAGTTTCAAATTTCTATAAGAACACATCAATTTGAATACATTTTATTTAAAGATTTCAATTCTAACAATCTACTTTTATCACTGTTTAGTAAACAAGATTCTATAACTGTCTCTGCTCCATCGCCTTGAGCATTAGCTGCTTCTTTTCCCATAAATTCTTTGCAATATGTATTTTTATATTGTGCCCATTTTATTTGTGAAGCTTTTAATTCACTAACATTATCTACTGACTTATATAAATTTTCTAGTATTCTTTTCATTTCAGAATTAGTTGAACTTGATGCACTTCTAATACAACTTAGATTATCAAAGTCTGTTTTACATGTAGATACGGGTTTGGCTATTACACTACATCCGCAAATCATAGTAATAACAGAAGTAATTATTAAACTTTGTTTTTTCATCTCTTTTGACTCTTAGTTTACAATCTTAATTTTAAATGAAGCAGGTTTATGCGGCTTCATATCTGATGTTGTACCATGATAATGTATGAAATCACCTCTACCAAAGATATAACCTGTTTTTTTTGCTTGATTTACTACATCTGCAACCCATTTTTTAGTACTTTGGCTAGCTTCTTGTAATTGGGTAGGATTTGCGTAATTTAATTCACTACCAATAATAGAAGGTTTGCCATTAACTCTGTCATTAATATATTTATTAAAAGCTTTTCTATGAGCATCCGTTACTCTAGACCAAGGTACATTTTGTACACTACCATAAGCTGTAGGACGAGTGGAGTTAATATCAGAGAAAGCCCATTGTTCATTTAAAACTTTTCTGATAGTAGACCATTTATTTCTACCAGTCATTCTTCTATTTAACATAGTTTCAACAACTCCGCCCATTTGCTGGTACGTCATATCTTCATTATTTTTGAATATATGTACTTCTGTAGCTGCAGCTTTTAATAAGTCATCTAAATCCTGCTTTGTTAATTCCAAAACAGTTCCTGTGGTCTCTACAGAAGGTTTATTATTCGTAGGAATTTGACCTGAGCAATTTAATATAGAATTTAAAGAATTTTCTTTTATTAAAGTCAAGAGCTTAACACCATTAAGAGACTCTACTTTTTGTTTGAACAAATTATTGTTAAGGTATTTGTTTGAAAACGCTGTAACATCAAAATGTACCCATGTTTTTGCACCAGCCTCTCCACTTCTAAAGACTTTAGGTTCTAAATAAATTTTATCTCTGATTCTTTGTTCAGATGCTCCCATTTTTTTTGCCATAATATTTTTTCGAATAAATTCCATATCACTTAATTCTCGTGTCCTAACTCCATTTTTATGAAAATGTATATCCAGAGCTAGCCCCATATGGTTTACAGATGTTCTCTCATGTTTCTTATTATTTTCAATGCATCTATAACCAGATTCTATATATGCCACATTAATTTTCTTATCTTTAAACTCATTTTTTAAATAAAAATTTAAGGTTTTTAGTATCCAAATTAAAGACCTATGAATACCCGGATATTCATTAGCAGTATTTATACCTGATCGCACTCCCATCTTTCCATTTCCAAAACCAGAACACTTACCACAATTACATGCAGCTTTTCCCATGAAGCTAGAAATGGGGTATTCATCATAAAATTGATCTAAAGCAGCTAAAACAGAACCACAAATCTTCCCAGTATCTGGAACCCCCATATAATCCCGTTGGAATTGTTTAATACATGTTGCAGTTAGTTCTGTAAATTCATCTGTTGGTAATGCTCCACCAAAACCTGCTAAGCGAATATTAACTTCTCTGATTAACTCACTTTTACCACTGGAAATACATTGAGGATTGGTTTTACAAATATTTGTAGTATTTGCTTTAGGAGTACCTCCATCTTGACTACGATCATCAATAGTCAAAATTTTAGAAACTGAACTTGCAGCTTCATTCAGTGCTTTTTTAGTATCTTCATAAAGTTGATGTGCTTTTTCTGGAAGCCCATTTTCTTGTTTTGTTTGAGAAGCAGGATTAGCTGGCCTTTTTGCTGCTGGAGCTGGGGTAGTTTTTGTACTGCTCGCAGTAGATTTATTTGTAGATTGAGCTGAGTGCTTGTGCTTAGGTTTGTCTTGGTGTGAATGATTTCCAGAAGCAGGAATATGAACTGGTAATTTAATGACTTGACCAACACTGATCTTATTGGGATCGTCTATTTTATTTAAACGTTCTAGTGCTCGAACGGTCGTATGATTTTTTTGTGCTATTTCAAAAAGCGTATCACCCTTTTTAACAATATGTGTTTTCCTTTTATATTGTCCATTATTACCTTGATTCGTTAATGTTTTTAAATCCAGAAGGACTTTAGGACTTGTAATTTTTACAACCATTCGGTCTTTAGACATTACAAAACTTTGTACTTTAACCATTGAGCCTTTAAACATACTTTTAATATATACATCTAAAGCAGTTCCTTTATCTTGGCTGATTTCAACAATACACCCAGATGAATTTGTTGGCCCCGCAGCAATAACTTTTCCAGTTCTCTGATTTTTTACTACATATTGTGCTTTTGAAATTGGGCTGCCAAATAAATCTAAAATTTGGATTGTAACTAATGATTTTTTATTCATTTTTCAGCCCCTCTCTTCAGTATTATTATCAATTCCAGAGTTACTACCATTTATGCTCTGATCTTCTAAAAAGTCATCTTCATCAAAGCTATCAATTAATAGCCCCCATTCATCATCAGAACCAATTAAAACTTGAACATTTGTTGGATCAGCACTACTGATTTTTCCTGTACGTCCATGCTCATCTACAGCCCCTGAAGTAAAGGAATTTGTCTCTGGAATGAATGCTTTATAGCTAAGCTTACTAAAGTCACTTTCCCAAAATAGATCATATATATCTAAACGATTACTAAAACTTGGTGTATTAGGCATCTTAGGAACCTCATAAGAAACCTTGGCCCCACTCGTAAACAAATGCTGCCCAGCTTTACTTTCAAACTTACCGCCTGTTGTTGAAAACACGCCATTGGCATTAATTTTGAGCTGTGACCCACCTGCCGTTAATACAATTTCTTTTGGACTCGTAAGCTCAATTTTATCTTCAGTAGAAATGAGCTTGATGACCTTCTTGGCAATTGCTTCAATAGCATCATCTTGTGCTTGTAGTTCGAGCTTTCCTTTTGCTGCATAAGCACGCAAACCCTTTTGCGCGGCAAACAAACTAATTTTGTCTTGTGCATGCCCAATAATATTTTTTTGTGCACTCAAATTAATTGAACCGCTGGCACTTTCAGCAATATCTTGCGACGCTTGCAAAATAATATTTTCAGGTGTCGTCAAAGCAATGCCATTTGGCGATGCTAATAACATAAGCGCTTGTCTAAAGATTTTGCCTTGTTCTTGCTGTTTAGTATCGGAACTACTTTCTAAACCTTGGGTATAACCCTCCATAAAGCCTTGTAAAGAACTCAATGCTTTAGAAGGTGATACTTCCAATTTACTGCCTTTACTAAAAGTTCCGCATACACTCATCATGTCAAAGTCTTTAGTCTCGACATTCGCTAAGACTTTTCCGACCTCTTTAATACTCTCAAATGGATTTTTATGAATGCGATCTTTAATGCTTGCAAGCTTACCTTTAACGATGTCGGCACCATGTTCTTCAACGTTTTCGATGAACGCTTTTAAATTTTCTACTGCATCTTTGGCATCGGTAAAGAAAGCATTAAATTCATCTACAACGCCTTTTGCATTTCCACCTAGTGCACCAATGTCTTGAATAAAGCCGCCACAGTCTTTTAAAGCGTGAATAGGGTCGTTATTAATCCCTTCTTTAAATAAGTTCACCGTACTATTTAATGCCTGACCTGTGGTTTTTAGCTCAAGCGACTGGATGAATTTGGGTAAGCGATTAATCACATTCAAAGCATCAGTTTGTTGCTTGGCTGCAACTTCACTGAGCATTTTCATACTCTCATAGCCTTGTGAAAGTAAAGATTGTGCTTGTGCAGCCTCTAAATGGTCGGCAATCGCCTGCTCTTGTGCATAGGTACTAATCAGCATGCCTTTGCCCGCACGCACAGCTCCCCAAGCGTCTGTTCTCAACTCAAAGCCTTCACCACGGCCTTGGCTCATCTCTTGTTCTTTCGGATGGCTTAAATTACCTAAATTTAGCTGTGTTGCCGCATGACTACTTTGGAGTTGAGTACTAATTTGTCCGGTTGTGTCATCAAAGCGTAATTGGTTAAAACCGCTACCGTTGATTTCCTGACTGCGAATCCCACTCAGTTTTTTAGTTGCAGGAAGCTGACCTTTTACATCGAACTTGGTGGGTGAGCGCTGCGCTTCATGGATGCGCCCAGTCACAAATGGACGGTCAATATTGCCGTCAAAGAAATCAATGACAACCACTTCACCAATACGTGGCAAGAAACGTGCGCCATAGCCTTCTCCTGCCCAAGGAGTCAGTACATCCACCCAAGCCGAGTCGGTATCGTTATCATTGCTACCTGCACCACCGTCATGGCCATGATCATCACTACGGGTAAATAGAAAACGTACCTTAATACGTCCCCATTCATCGACATGAATGGTTTCTCCTTGTGGCCCCACGACTTTCGCTCTTTGTGGGTAGGCAATCGGGCGGTGCTGTTCTGGATTATATTCAGGTGCAGTTTTGATTTGACGGCGTATTAGAGTCAGCTCATTACCTTGACGCTCTATATCATCATAGCCCTGTTGATCCCAACGACTTTGGGTTAATAACTGGCTAACTTGCTGGTGTAAATCTTTAGGCAAGTTATTTTGGTTATAGAAGTTTTTAGCAATGATCAGGAACTCTTGATCTGCCCCTTCATGCTGATCAATTTCAGGGTGCTCTCGTAGATTAAACCAATAGCCGACTTGGCTATCGCGGACACTACTATAGGCTTTAAAGTATTTAGCCCGACTCGCATGCATGTCGGTGAAGTGTTGATTTAATTTTTCTAATTGACTACTACCCGAAGCGGTTGCCTGATCTTCCCCTTTTAAATCTTGCATCCAAGCGGGGCTTACGTGCCATGCTTGCTCAAGACTTAAACTGGCTGAGTCAAAGCTGTCTGAATGTGTATGCGTGGTGACAACCGAACCATTACCCTCTTCTTGTGCAAGGGCATCGGGTTGCCAGCGCTGTACATGTACCGCTGTCGGTTGCAAACTTCGCACTGCAACAAAACCAGTAATACTATCTTGATATTCGGTTGCGCTACTTCTGTGATAGCGAATACTACGACGCTCTAAAGCCTGATACTGGCTATTGTCATCAATGAGTCTTAGTTTTTGAGCTTGTATTGGCGCAGTAAAATGAGGGACAAAAAGCTCTGACTCATCAATGAGCCAACTAATGCCTTCACTTCGCCATAAACGCGTAAGAAAGTCATAGTCAGACTCATTGTGCTGCATGGTGAAAGGTCGAATATCATAGTTTTGACTTAACCCACCCAAGTCTAGACTTAAACTCGCAGCAAACAGTGGACTTTTTTCTTGCCACTCTTTAAATAAAACTTCGGTAATTTCTACGATACTTTTATTCATAAAAACACGACTATTACGGCGTTTGTGCCATAAATTTGTCGCGTCTTCTATAGTCAGCTTATAAAGCGTTAAAGCACCATCGCTTTGTCCATAGCTGGCTTCAGTCACAATACCAGTTGTTCGGAACAATTGTCCCGAATCTGTGACCTGATCAACAGCGACTTGCACACCAATAAATTGCTTCAATGCAATTTGGGCATTGGTTGAAAGACAGATCAACTCTGCCATTAGACCACCATTCAGCTGATGTTGGCCTTCTATACGTTGTAAGAATATTTGGTTATTGAGTAGTTCATTAGAGAACTGTACATGGATAGCACGTTTCTGAGCATTTAGCCCTATTTTTTCCAAGACACTAAATATATTAAAAAGCATTTTTTTATAATCGTAAGGATATATAAACGGGTGCACTTTATAAAAAACAGAACTATCTGTCTATAAAATTATGCGTTATTTTTATCAATTTTTCTTATATTCTCACTTATTCTAAAGTGATTAAAAAAAACCCAACTTGAGGTGGGCTTTTTTTAATCATATTAAACTTAGTTTTTAGGCGTCTTAAATACTGGATAAAAACGGAATAATTGCCATAAACAAACCAGTAATAGCAAAACAAAATACACTAATGACCAAACTGGCAAAGACTGACCTAAAAAGGTCCAATCAATAGCAGCACATTCACCTGAACCAGAAAGCACTTCTTGTAAAACAGCTTTCATCGGTAAAGCATCAATCAGGTAATTTAAACCCGGTCCACAGCTTGGTACTTGGTCTGGTGGTAAATGTTGTATCCAGACATGACGGCCTGCCACGCCTACAGACCATAAAATTGCAATGCCTGCTAAAAATGCGTAGAAGCGTTTAATCGCATTCGAAACTGGGTTATGCAAAAAAGCAATGAGCGCCACAAAACCCATTGCCATTAAGCCAACACGTTGAAAAATACAGAGCGGACATGGCTCTAACCCTTTTACATGTTCCAAATACAACGCAAAAGACATGCCGACAATGCTTGCCAGTACAAGCAGTCCACTCACCAAACGGTAACTTAATCGCATGTAAAACCTCGTTTTTATCTATATTGTTCAAGATATTGATCAAAACTGATCTGACTATCTTGCTCAAGTTGTTCTTGCTGCTGTAAAGATTGTGCAGCCAATTGTTCAAAATATTGTAAAGTCTCTGCACTGATTTCATGCTTTTCATAACTTTCAGCATGCATCTGTGCCATATGACTGCCAAAGCTCCAAGTTCCACCATGCTTTAACGTGTCATCAATCACATGTGCAGATAATGTTTCATCTACTTCATCAATGCGTTCTTGCATTACGGTCAAAGCCGAGCTGTACAGATTTGTCGCATAGGTCTGATCGAGTAACTTGGCACAAACCTGCATATTCGAAATATGCTGACGTGCCCAGTCCTCAATATGATAAGACCCGTTTAAATCAGTAATGGTTGCGTTTGGCGCTCGACCACGGTTAACCACTTCTGTCTGGTTCTTCTCAATCAAATCTTGCTCAGGACACAACAACTCTGGGCTATCACTGAGTAAGCAATAAAGCGCCAATGCCTCAAGGAAACCAGCCGTTGTTTCATTTACACCAATTGGTGAATATGGATTTACATCTACCGCACGGAGTTCAACGTAACCCACGCCTCGATTTTGCAAGGCTTGAGATGGTGTTTCACCCGCATGCGGTACCTGTTTTGGACGCACGAGACTGTAATATTCATTCTCGATTTGTAAAACATGGTCATTAATTTGCAACGGTTCACCAGAGGCATCATTTAACCCTAAACGGCTAAATGGCGGGTAAGGAGAATGTACTGCTTTTTGTAAACCAGCCAGATAACCAGATAGGTTGTTGTAGTGAATACCTAAACTTTTTTGTGCCGAGTTTTGGTAGCCTAAACGTCCCATACGGAGTGCTGTAGCATACGGCAAATAGTATGACCCTTTGATTAAAGGCAACAAATGATGTTGATGCCCAGTCAAAAAACAACGACAAACTGATGGACTCGCCCCGACTAGGAACATTACCAGTGGTGTTAAACGAATAAAGTTACGAATAAGTCCAAAATAACGGTGACTACGATAATCTTGCAGACTGAGTGATTTTAATTTTTCGTCAGTTTCATGTGCCTGCAAAGCAGAAAAAAGAGAATCTGGAAAAGATAAATTATAGTGTACACCCGAAATCGTCTGCATACGGCGACCATAACGGATCCCCAAACCACGGCGATAAAGCGTTTTAAAGCGACCAATATTAGAAGTACCGTATTGAGCTAAACGAATTCGTTCTTCGTTGTCATCTAGCATACATGGCATAGACAACGGCCAGAGCTTTTCACCATTTTCTAAATGACGGTGTACAACCGCATGAATATCGGTGAGTTCATGCAAGGCATCACCAATGGTTGGCTGTGGTGAAGTAATAAACTCCATTAACGCTTCTGAATAGTCAGTCGTAATTTTTGGATGTGTTAAAGCTGAACCTAATGCCTTTGGATGTAACTCTTGTGATAAGAACCCATTACTTTGCATACGTAGGCTTTCACGTTCTATTCCACGTAACATGCCTTGTAATAGCGACGAATCCACCCAAGCAGGAATAACTGATTGAGATGGTGTAGTGGGTTGACTCATGCATTTGCTCGCTTATAAAAGATCACTATATACAAAATCGTGACATGATATGGATGTTGATATGATCACATCATTTCAGTTTGGCAATTTTTATCACAATCTTGTTATTTAAGACACGAAAGAATTGTGATTTTATTGAAGAATAATTGCTAAAGAGTTGTCAATATCATGAACGATCAAGACATTTTAAACTTCTGGTTTTCACCTGAACACCGTTCACTTTGGTTTGCAAAAAGTGATGATTTTGACAAAAAAATCCGTGATCAATTTGCAGACATTCATCGTCAGGCGACTCAAGCAGAACTTTGGTCTTGGCGAAAAACAGCAGAAGGTCGTCTTGCAGAGATTATTGTGCTAGATCAGTTTTCTCGCAACATTTATCGTGATCAACCTGAATCTTTTGCTTATGACAGCCTCGCTTTAGCTTTGTCACAAGAAGCAATTAGCTTGCAACTCGATGCACAGCTTAATCCTGACCAACGCTCATTTTTGTATATGCCATTTATGCATAGTGAATCAAAATTGATCCATGAGTTTGCTTTAAAGTTATTTCAACGCCTAGGCAATGAAATTAATTTAAGCTTTGAGAAAAAACATAAAGTGATTATTGATCGCTTTGGACGTTATCCTCATCGCAATGCAATCCTCGGACGTGTTTCGACACCAGAGGAAACCGAATTTTTATTAGAACCGAACAGCAGTTTTTAAGACTGCTCTATTTTTTAATGCTGAGTTATCCATTCTTCCATGCTCAGCTGGGAGTTCACCATGAAATATCTCTCTCTTTGTTTAGCTTTAGGCACTGCCTTAACTCTAGGTGCTTGTTCTACCATACCTAGCAAACCAAAAACTTTCGATCAACTTGGCCAGTTTTCAGCCTATCCGTTAA
Organism: Acinetobacter genomosp. 33YU; assembly: GCF_001990725.1. Classification (NCBI taxonomy): domain Bacteria; kingdom Pseudomonadati; phylum Pseudomonadota; class Gammaproteobacteria; order Moraxellales; family Moraxellaceae; genus Acinetobacter; species Acinetobacter genomosp. 33YU. The sequence goes on from NZ_LFZQ01000009.1 coordinate 386,382, forward strand.
ATGCACAAACGTTCCGAATCAGCTTCCAAGCTGACTCAAACATGAGCTATGGTACAGCTGAAGAAATTACCTTGGTGAAATCAGCACAAACGACTGTACAAAAAGGCTTCCGCTTTTTTAAAGTACAAAATGACCCAAGTAATCAAAGCCAAAAACCACCTCGTCAGGCTGTGGTTTATCCAGCTGCACCGAGTTTTTATCCGTATGGTTATGGGCGTCGTTATCCGGGTTTCTGGCATGATCCGTTCTATGATTTCCCACAAGTGGTCAATATCGACCCTGTTCAAGTGTCGTATACTATTGAATGTTATCGGGATCAAAAGCAGGCTCCGCAAGACGCTTTTGATGCAACATTAATTCTCAAATCTATCGGACAAAAATATGGTTTAAGTCCGACAGGAGAGTTGTTGCCACCGCCTGAGCCGCCAGTAAAACAAAAATGAATAGGATGACCGTATGAATATGGCAGAAGAAGTACACCATGCACCCAATCTGAAGCGCAGCAAATACTTTGCGACGATGGCGCTGGTTATTGTTGTAGTGTTGTGGATTGGCTTATTGGTTGCCAATCGCTTTTTGCCAGAGTACACAAACTTAATTCATATTTTAATGTTAGGTGCGGAAGCTGGCGTAGTCGGTGGACTTGCAGACTGGTATGCCATTACCGTTCTGTTTCGAAACCCATTTGGTAAGCTTCCTATCCCTAAATTTTTGCGCGATCATACCGAAATTATTCCGCGCAATAAGGCTCGTATTGCAGAGTCAATGGGCCGATTTGTGCAGGAAAACTTCCTGTCACCTCAAGTGGTTGAACGAAGCTTAGAAAAAACTGACCTAAGCCTCGCCATTGGACAATGGCTAGCAAGCCCACAAAACAACACACAAGTGGTACAGCTCATTCAACAAACGGTACCGAAAATTTTTGAGTTTGTGAGCCAAGAGCAAATTGCTAATTTCGTGCAAAACAACAGCGTGCAATGGGTACGCAATACGCAAGTCAATAAACTTGCCAGTGAAATGTTACGTGCGGTCTTGGAAAATGACTTCCACCAAGACGTATTGCAGCGTGGTCTCGATATCGCGCATGAGTGGGTCGTACAAAACCCTGATAAAACTCGTGAATTGACCCGAAAAATGTTTAAAGCGCTGGGAGTCTGGTCACTGGCAAAGGGTGCAAGCTGGATTGGTATTGATGTTCAGCAGCGCACCATCGACTCATTGATTGAAAAAGTAGAATCAATGCTAGCTGACCCTGAACACCCATGGCGGCAAGAAATTGAAACTGTTGCTCACTCTCTCATGCTTGAGCTGGCAAAACCAGATAGTGTTGCGAGCCAACGTCTAAATAGCGGTAAAGATGCACTGTTAGATAGTCCTCAAGTCCTGAACTTCATTAGCGGTGCTGTCACAATTTTATGTGATGCCATTAAAGAAGATTTAATGAAAGAAGACTCTGGCATTGCAATGAACCTACGTGCAGCAATCCAGCAACTCGGTGAAAACCTTGTTCAAAATACCAAAGTACGTGAAGTTCTCAACAAAGAAATGACAGGGCTTGCACTGACTTTTACCGATCAATATAGCCATAAAATCATACGCTATGTGAGTGAACGCATTCATGAATGGGACTCACGTGAAATGATTGGAAAAATTGAAAATGAAGTCGGTGGCGACTTACACATGATTCGCGTAAACGGCGTTGTAGTTGGCGCATTTATCGGTTTAACTCTAGGTGTAATCCGCGCAGCAATTGAATCGATTTTATAACCCTAATCATTTCTTTAAGAGAACAACATGCTACAGCTTCAGTCAAAATTGCCCGCACAAGGGGTCACTATTTTTAGTACCATGACGGCCATGGCACAGCGTTTGGGTGCACTTAACCTTTCACAAGGTTTCCCTGACTTTCCTGCACCTCCTGCTTTGTTAGAAGCCCTCTCACAGGCAACTTTGGCTGGACATAATCAATACCCACCAGGTGATGGCATTCTCGCTCTGCGTGAACAGCTTGCTTTACAGTTTCAACAGCGCGACCAACTTCAACTTGATCCTGTCACACAAATCACGATTACACCTGGCGCGACCATCGCTATTTTCTGTGCCATACAGGCATGTATTAATGCAGGTGATGAAGTCATTATTTTTGACCCGAGTTATGACAGCTACAGCCCTTCTGTTCAGCTAGCAGGTGGCAAAGCTGTTCGTATTGCCCTGCAAGCACCTGACTTTAAGGTTGACTGGCAGCAAGTTAAAGATTTGATTAATGACAAAACCCGTATGATTGTGGTGAACACGCCCCACAATCCAACTGGCACCATATGGGAAAAACAGGACTGGTTAGAGCTTATTGAACTGATTCGAGATAAAAATATTGTGGTTTTATCTGATGAAGTGTATGAACACTTAGTTTTTGACGGTCAGCAACACTTTAGTGCGTTGCATTTTCCAGAGCTTAGAGAACGTAGTTTTGTGATTGGTTCTTTTGGGAAAACCTTTCATGTGACAGGTTGGAAAACAGGTTACTGTGTGGCTTCACCCGAATTAATGCGTTTATTCCGTCAGATTTACCAATATGCGAATTTCTGTGGCACGACACCTTGTCAGATTGCCCTAGCGCAATATATGCAACAGCATCCGGAACATATTCGGGAACTTTCACAGTTTTATCAAACTAAGCGGGATCGATTTAATCAGGCAATTCACAATAGCCGTTTTTTACTTAAGCCATCTCAAGGCACTTATTTCCAAAACCTTGACTACAGCCAGATTAGACCCGATTTAAACGATGTTGAAATGTGCCAGTTTCTTGCCGAGCAACATAAAATTGTGGCTATTCCAGTTTCGGTGTTTTACCAACAAGCGCCTGAGTCTTTACGCCTCATTCGTTTCTGCTTTGCTAAAAATGATGAAACATTGCAAAAAGCAGGAGAAATCTTGAATGAATGTTAATAAATTTAGAAACTTAGCATAGCAAAACACTACAAGAAATTTCCTCTAAATATGCTAAGTTGAATATCTGCCCCGCTCATCAAAGAGATGGGCGATGGAGAATACATGCCACCAAGACAGTCTTTAATTCATCAGCAAAATCTATGGAAAACATTTTTTGTTTTCTTATTACCACTCATTGCAACCAATATTTTGCAGAACTTGTCTGGCACCATTAACACCATTTTTGTTGGCCAAATGATGGGGGTCGATGCAATTGCTGCCGTCTCGGTTTTTTTCCCTATTTTATTCTTATTGCTCGCTTTTATTATCGGAATTTCAACTGGTACGACTATTTTAGTCGGGCAAGCATGGGGTGCGCAGAATATTGAAAAAGTTCAAAGTGTCGTAGGGTCTACTCTGTTTATGACCATTATTGGCGGTATCATTACTGCAATTATTGGTGTGTTTTTTGCCCACGATATTTTAGAACTTTTAGGCACCGACCCAAAGGTTATGCATCTCTCGTTGCCTTATGTGCAATGGATGTTGGCAGGTAGTCCACTCCTATTTGTCTATATTATCTATACCTCTATTTTACGTGGTGTAGGTGACAGTACGACACCTTTACTAGCTCTTGCTTTAACCAGTGTGATTGGTTTAGTCATTACCCCTATTTTGCTTAAGGGTTATTTTGGTTTTCCTGCTCTGGGAATTATTGCTCCAGCAATTGCCACCATTACAGGGTATGTGGCTATCCTAATTTTTCTGGCGATTTACCTAAACAAAAAAAAGCATCCGCTTCGACCGAACCGCCAACTTTTGCAGCATATTCGTCATAACCCAGACTTAAGCAAAATCATTTTGCGCCTAGGTGTGCCAACTGGTATTCAAATGATTACCACCTCTATGGCTGGACTTGTGATTGTAGGTTTAGTCAACCGTTTTGGCGCTCATGCGACAGCTGCATATGGTGCTGTGAACCAAGTACTCAACTATATTCAGTTTCCTGCTTTATCAATCTCAATTGCAGCTTCAATTTTTGCAGCACAAGCCATTGGTGCAGGTAAATCAGACCTACTTGCACGTGTTACCCGCACGGCTCTAGGTATGAACTTTTTATTTACAGGTACCCTAATCGCACTGGGCTATCTATTTTCAAAATATTTAATGGCTTTATTCATTACCGACCCAACTGTGGTGGTGTTAGGGCAGCAACTTTTATTTATTGTACTTTGGGCAATTTTGTTCTTTGGTGCAGGTGCCATTTTTGCATCCATCATGCGTGCCAGTGGTACCGTAACAGCCCCAATGCTATTAAACATATCAGCTATTTTATTTATTGAAATTCCATGTGCTTACTGGTTTAGCTCAATGTGGGGACTTAAAGGGATTTGGTTTGCTTATGCCTTGGCATTTGTCAGCCTCTGTATTGTTCAAGGCTTGTATTATCAGTTTATTTGGAAGAAAAAGAAGATCAAAGTTCTTATTTAGAATGAATTAAGCCTTATAAAAAAAGCCATCAAATGATGGCTTTTTTACATTAAAAGTTATTTCATTAATTTGGTCACAATGGTTGAAGCACGTTGGTATCCTGTCGGGAATAAACGTTGGAATGCGTCTAGAATTTTTGCATCACTACCAATCAGTAAACGGCGCTTATTTTTCAAAACTGCATCCAAAATTTGACGAGCAGCCTCTTCTGGTGGGGTACGCAATAACTTGTCAAAATTTTGAATCGATTTTGTCGGATCCATACCCAAAGTGTTCAAGCTATCGCTCATTTTTGCAGCTTTAGCAATATTGGTGCGGATACCACCCGGATGTACACACAACGAGCTTACGCCACATTTTTCAATATCTAGCTCTTGGCGTAATGACTCGGTAAAACCACGCACCGCAAATTTAGTGGCATTATAGCCAGACTGAGTAGGTTGAGCAGTTAAACCAAATAAGCTCGAAATATTAATAATATGACCATCTTGAGTTTGCTTAATAAACGGTAAAAATTCTTTAGTACCGTAAACCACACCCCAGAAGTTAATTCCAACGATCCACTCTAAATCTTCATAGGTCGCGCCTTCTACAGTTGAACCTAAGGCAACCCCGGCATTGTTAAAAATGAGATTAACAGAACCATGATCTTGCACAGTTTCCTGTGCCCACTGTTTTACAGCTTCTCGGTCAGAAACATCCAGCTTTTTAGTTGTTACGCTAATGTTGCTGTAGGGTTTTAAGAGCTCAACAGTTTTCTCTAAGCCCTTTTCATTAATATCACTCAAAGAAAGATGGCAGCCTTGTTTTGCCAAGAGAATTGCTAGTTGTTGCCCAATGCCAGAACCTGCGCCCGTAATTGCAGCGACTTTGTTTTTAAAATTTTTCATTGTCCATCCTTTGTTTTTCGATTTGCACAATCGGTTCATTGCATGTGCACTTTAGACTCTTTTAATATAATTTTGACAATATTCATTGTCAATATAGTACACTGTAATTTCAGATAGATTGGCACAATTCTGCTGACGGCTTTATCATAGGCCCATATTTGCCGAAAAACAGATAAATCAGGAAACCATTTTTTATGGCGACAAACAACTCAACCAGTAAAAAGAAAACAAAAACTGTGAGTAAAGAACGTCAGTTCAAAGGGTTATCTCTTACTGAGCGTAAAGAGGCACGCCGCGAAAAACTGATTGAAGCAGGTATTGCAACTTATGGAACTCTCGGCTTTTTTTCAGTGACGGTAAAAGATGTTTGCCAAGAAGCAAAACTCACCGAGCGCTATTTTTATGAATCTTTTAAAAAGAGTGAGGATTTATTTCAAACTATCTTTTTAAAAATGATTGAAGAGTTACAACAAAACTTAATGCAGGCTGTTATTAAAGCTGCGCCAGATCCAGAAAAAATGGTCGATGCGGGTTTAAGAGCACTGCTGACAACCTTAAAAGACGATCCAAGACTAGCTCGTATCATCTATGTTGATGCAGTTCTTGTTCAAGAATTACATAATCAGGCCACCATTCAGGAAACACTTGCTCAGTTTGACCGTATGATTCAAGCTTTCGTTATGCTGACCATGCCGCAAATTCAACATCATGAAAATGAGCTATCTTTAATCGCAACTGGCTTAAACGGATACGTGACACAAATTGCGATTCGGTGGGTGATGGGAGGCTTTGAGCAGTCTCTAGAGCAAGTTTTGACAGCTTGCCGTATTGTTTTCTTATCTTTATTGGCACAAGTTTCAAAATAATATTAAAGTTTTTTGACACGACTTTGACCAAAGAAACCTATTGGAAAGCAAACTGGTAACACATTGAATGATTTTAAGAAAATTTATGTTTTCCTGTCATCATTCGGTCATGTGCTTGCCGTATTTTTGTCACAAATTATTGCTAAATTCGATTTTATAGACTTTTCTGCAATGAAATTGTCATAATTAATCTTTGTAATAAGCCTGTCATAACTACAAAACGGTTCACCGTTAAAATCTACAAGGTATTACGCTGTGAAAGATGACTACATTTTAATTGTCGATGATGAGCTTCCTATTCGTGAAATGATCCATACTTCTTTGGACATGGCAGGCTTTCAATGTTTACAGGCTGAAGATGCTAAACAGGCTCATCAAATTATCGTCGACCAACGTCCGGCGCTTATCTTGCTCGATTGGATGTTACCTGGAGGGGTGAGTGGTGTCGACTTATGCCGCCGCTTAAAACGCGATGAAAACTTAGCAGAAATTCCAGTCATTATGCTCACCGCTCGCGGAGAAGAAGACCACAAAGTACAAGGTCTAGATGCTGGTGCAGACGACTATATGACTAAGCCATTTTCAACACGTGAGCTGGTTTCTCGTATTAAAGCAGTTCTACGCCGTGCAAATGCATTAAGCGGTGAAAAAACGATTGATGCCAATGGTTTAATTCTTGATCCTGTAAGCCAGCGTGTAAGCTTTGGTAACAGCATTTTAGATATGGGACCAACTGAATATCGCTTGCTTGCGTTTTTTATGACCCATCCAGAGCGTGCATATACACGTGCACAGTTGCTCGATCAGGTATGGGGCGGTAATGTATACATTGAAGATCGTACCATCGATGTACATATTCGTCGTTTGCGTAAAGTCTTAGAACCTTTTGGTGTTGACCGATTTGTTCAGACAGTACGTGGTACAGGTTATCGTTTCTCAACACGTGCAGATTTAGCCGCAGGTTAACCAAAATTTATGTATGAACCCTACCCCGTCCCTGAACAGGTACGTGAACAAAAACTTTCTCGTTACAGTAGTTTATGGACGTTCGCTAAACAAGATTTACGGCTTTTATTATTTTTCCTGATTATTGCGGGTTTAGTCGGTTTAGGGGTTGGGTATTTCTGGAGCTGTATTTTTATCGCCTTCGTGGTGTTTTTTGCACTCCAGTTACGTTCTTTATATTTGGTCAATGATTGGATTGCCAACAATCCTTACGATGTTCCTCCCAACTTAAGTGGTATTTGGGGGGCACTATTGTTTAATGTGTATCGTGCTCAGCGTCAGGAACGTATTGTTCAAGCCGAAATGGTTGGGCTGATTGACCGCGCTCAATCCTCTTTAGTTGCGCTAGCTGAAGCCGTTGTACTCATTGATGATCAACATCAAATTGAATGGTGGAACCCTGCCGCAGAGCGTTTATTGGGTATTAGCCCACTCGACCGTGGTCGCAACTTATTAACGATTTTGCGCCAGCCTACTTTTATTGAATATTTTAACAACATTGATCAGGCACCTGACGGCATTAAGCTACATTCCAACTTTGATGATGATCGTTATGTGCAAGTCAAACTCACACGGTTTGGTGGTGAAAGCCGCTTACTTGTCGCTTATGACGTGACTCGTATGCATAACCTTGAGCAAATGCGTAAAGACTTCGTCGACAATATTTCGCATGAACTACGTACTCCATTAACTGTACTCAGTGGCTACATCGAAACATTTACCGATCAAGAAGATATTAGCCCACGCTGGAAACGTGCATTTGACCAAATGCAATCACAAACCAAACGTATGAATGCGTTAGTGAATGATTTATTGCTGTTATCGAATTTAGAAAACAACAAAAAAATTGCAAAAAATCAGATTATTGAAATGCCGAGTTTAATGAATCAACTCTTTGATGATGCTCAGGCTTACAATGCCGATTATGGACACACGCTCAATTTACATATTGATAGCCACTGTGACCTCATTGGTTCAGACATGGAAATTGCTAGTGCATTTAGTAATTTAATTACCAATGCCATTAAGTACACACCAAAAGGTGGAACGATTACCATTGGTTGGCACGACGATGGTGAACATGCTTACTTTAGCGTACAAGACACGGGCATCGGAATTAACCCAAAACATTTGCCGCGGCTGACTGAGCGCTTTTACCGTGTAGATAGCGACCGTAGTCGTCAAACAGGTGGAACGGGTTTAGGTTTGGCGATTGTAAAACACGTGCTGATGCAACACGGCGCTTATTTAGACGTGCAATCTAAAGAAAATGAAGGGTCAACATTTACCGCAGTTTTTCCAAAAGAAAGACTATATAACATGACCTAAAATTACCCCTCATATATAAAAAGTCGACTCATAAAAAGTCGGCTTTTTTGTGAAAATCATACTCTGTCTATTTAGAAGTCGAGCAATACGACTTACTTTGGTTTTTCTGTATAACGTTTAAGAAGTTGGTAGCAAAAGTATTACTTTGACGCAGTGCATCACGATGATCTCCGCCATCAATCGTTTGATATATGGTTGGTTTTTTTAATTTACACAGCTGTTGGTAATAAGCATATGTTCCTCTCGGGTCAACTAAATGGTCTTTAGAACCCTGCACGATCATTAACGGTACAGTCGGCACCATATTGTCAATGGACTGCTGTTTTAGATAAGCCAAAAGAGGTTTTAAATCCGCATCAGCTTTAAATATGCTCGAAGGAGATTTCTTCAAATCAGATTGAAGTTCAGATAAACAGCGGCTACGTCCTTGGGTCAGCACAGCGTTCATTTCTGGACTGACTAAGTTTTCAGGAACAATACTTGGTTCAGCTGCTTGTGCGCCCAATAATACAATCGGGAAAAAAGCAGCCACACTAGGTTCTGGGTTCGGATTAGTTTTCACATATTCTGCAATACCTTCATATTGATAACCACCTGGCGCAAGCGCAATCGCTCCTTTTAAATCCAGTTCAGGCGCATCTTTTTGGCCATAAGCAGATACTGCAATTGCCGCAGCCCCGCCTTGGCTATGTCCCATGACTAACCACTGTTTATTGAAATCTTTTGGCTTCAGCACATGTAATGCTCTTACGGCATCGACCACCGTATGCAGTTGGCTTTTTGCATTCATATAAGGATGCCCACCCGGTGTACCTAAACCTTGATAATCAGGTGCAACAACTGCATAGCCTCGTGCAAGCCAACTATCTAAAGCTTTAGAAGCAACTTCTTGATATGAATGAACTGGGCCACCTACATAGTCACCCGAAGGTGCGCAGGTGTCAGCAACTCCTGTCGTACCATGTGCCCAAGCAAGTATAGGCCAGCCATTTTTGGGCGGTGTTCCTTTAGGTAGTAGAATAAATGCTGAGGTAACGATAGGTTCACCGTTCACACCTCGACTACGATAATTTATTAACAAACGCTGATCGGCGTGAGGAAATAAATTCGTTACATCTTGCTGTGCTATAGACAGTATTGAACCTGGTTTATCGTTCACAATTTGCTTGTTCAAATCTGTAATTGACGCAGCCATAGCAGAGCCAGACACTAAACAAGCACTACTAAATAAAATTTTAAAAAACGAATTACTTTTTTTAATCAAGGGATTACTCCTCTACTTTCTAATCAATTCAAGTTGAACTTATAAAAAATATGCCCCTATTGCATATAACGAACCCAACAAGAGGCAAATGAAAGAACTTATATACCAAAATAGATCACTATTCCCACTAAATCTAGCCTTTAACCACGGAAATGCCAAACCACGCAAAATAAATATAATCGCAACGAGAGAAATAATAATTTTTTCAAACGGCAAACTGATAAAGCCACTTGCTGCACAAAAAGCATAAAAAGAAAAAATACAAAGAATAAAACCAACCGAAATTGCCATAAAATTCGGATACCAATCACCTCTTTCAACCATCTGGACAATACTTTTTCCAGCCCCTAAAAACCGAAAACCATTTGCTCCCCAGAACACACAAATAAAATGAAGTAATGCAGCGCAGAATGTTAATACCGCAGCAAGATATAGTGAGACGTTCGGAAGTAAGTTCATTAGATTTTATAGTAATAAATATATGTGAGACTTATTATACTCAACTATAAAATATATAAAACTTATTAATAGTTAAAATGAGATTTAGCTTGATATTTAAAATATTAAATACCAAGCACAGATCATATAATTATTTGCTCTCAAACTCTTTAAAATCAGCTTTTCTGATTTTTGCGTGAATACCTTTAGTTTTATCTACAACTTGTGAAACTTCAAAATCTGTTGCAGCACTTAAATACGCATATGCCGTCGCTTCATCAATACCATATTCTTGGTTTAAGAAACGGATGGCTTCACGTGTAGATTTCCTCATCGCCTCATCTAGATCTTCGTCAAGTCCCGGCGTAATCCAAAACTCAGCATTTTCAGCTAAAGGTTGTTTTAGCTCCTTGCCTGGTATTTTGTCTTTACCAGCTTTAAGCAAGGTAAATTTTAGTGTTGCACGTGCTGAAGCTTCGAGTGCAGTTAATGCGACTTCACCATCCCCTTGCGCGAAATGGCTATCACCCGTATAGAATAATGCGCCTTTGACCTGAACAGGATAATAGGCTGTTGAGCCTGCACCTAGTTCATTAATATCAATATTTCCGCCATACATTGCAGGTGGTACAGAGTGAACAGGCTCAGACGTATTGGCTGCTACCCCCATAATTCCCATAAAAGGATACAGCGGGAAACGTATTGATTTACCCGATTCTGTTTTTAATACACCTTCGTACTCACCTTTAGCATTTTTTTCAATTGGGGTGAAAATCGATACATTTCCATAGCGTTCAGGATGCTCAGCCGATGCATTTTCTTGCTTTACTTTCTTAGGAAACTCACCGACTAAAGCACCTTTACCATGTCGATTTGAAATAACACCGTAAGGTACACGCGGCTCAACTTTAAGTACTTCAACTTTTAAAATATCGCCAGGCTGTGCGCCTTCAATTGCGACAGGACCTGTCACAATATGTGGGCCATCTTTATGAAAATCATGCTTTAAATTTGACTGCGTAATTGTTTTTGCTTCTACCAATATTTCATTAGATTTTACACCTTTCGATTTAAAGAACTTTTCAGCGTTACGCCCTTGGTCTTCAAGCAAACCTTCATGAGAAACCGTATCAAACGTTACAACACTACCCGACGGAACAGTAAGCACAGGTTTAGCATCTCGATTTGGTAAATATCCCCATGTAATCGTATTTAAAGTAGAAGGAACATAATAATTACCTTTATATTCTCCAGTTTGAATTTGAGTAGGCTGTTTTGAAATTTGGTTTAAAACTTTAAAATCATCTGCATGAGTGAGTGAAATGCAAAGTACAGATAAAACCGAAGCTGTCAGCTGTTTAACATTTAACATGATTTCAGAACCTAAATATATGAAAGTTAGAGTAAAGTCCTGAATAGTTAGCAAACATTATGCCAAAGCTAATTTTTTATAATATGTAAAAGGAACTTAATGTTTATAAAAAAATAAATAATTTTTTAGATTTAAACACTTATCTTCAAATAAAATTAAAAGTACGACTTAAGTCTAAATCAAATATCTATTTTCATTTCTATTTACTAACGTTAAATATTCTTGATCATTTCAATCATACATAAATATATCTAGTGCATATAATGTCCTAATTTAGACCACTTAATAATATTATTTCAAAATAATATAAACAAGAACATAATAATATATTATATTTTTACATTACTTAAATTTAAAAACCCTGAATAACTTTATTCAGGGTTCATATTTTATATAAGTTATATAGCTTATTAAACTGTATGACCCATACGCTCGCCCATCACAACAACAGACTCAGCTTTAAAACGCTTTTCCCACTCGACCTTATCTTTTTCAAATAAGATAACCGCAGTAGAACCTAAATAAAAACGGCCAAGCTCAGCACCTTTTTCTAGATTTAACTGATGATGTTGTAATTCGATACGACCTGAAGGCTTTACCTTGCCTGTTGCTACAGTTTCAATACCAGCAACAATCATAGCGCCGACTAAAACAACAGCCATACGTCCAAGCTCAGTATCAAACAAACACACCATGCGTTCATTACGGGCAAATAATCCCGGTACATTTTCAGCGGTCACCTGATTTACTGAAAATAGCTCACCCGGTACATACAACGTTTCAGTTAATGTACCTGCAAATGGCATATGAACACGGTGATAGTCGCGTGGTGAGAGGTAAACTGTTGCAAACTCACCTTCTTGGAAAGGTTGAGCAAGTTGTGGGTCGCCAATGAGTTTCTCTACAGAGAAGCTTTGGCCTTTTGCCTGAAAAACTTCGCCAGCAGTAATTTTACCAATTTGTGAAATAGCGCCATCTGCTGGTGAAACAATGCTATCTGCATTTTCGTCGATCAAACGTACGCCATCTTTCAATGCACGAGTAAAGAAATCATTAAAAGATTTATATTTCAGTGCATTGCCTTGTTCAGCAATCGATAAATCAATCCCATACTTAGTTTTAAATGCTTGAATAACAGCAGTTTTTATAACTGGATTTTCACTCGCAGCAACTTTACCCACTACACGGCTCAATTGATGTTGAGGAACAAGATTTTGTGCCTTAATAAATAATTCTTTTTTTAATCGAGATGTGAAACTCACGACGGTGATTCTCCAGTAATAATAGGACTATCGAGGCGATTGCCCCATTCACTCCACGCACCATCATAGGCTTTTGCTTCCCAACCCAAAAGTCTAGCCAAAATGTAGGCCAAACCAGAACGGTGATGTGACTGGCAGTACACGACTACAGGTTGCTGTAAATCAAACCCAAGTTGTTCAAGGCGCTGCCGCGTGCGTTCAAGCGGATGCAATTTTAGATGATTTTGACGATTAAGTGCAGTACTCCACTCAAAATGAAGGGCATTTGGAATGTGACCACCGCGTCGCGCTGCTAAGCGGATACCACTATATTCATCAATTGTTCTACAGTCCCATAACTGAATATTTTCTTGCTCGACTTGCTTTCTTAGTTCCTCATAGTTCACTCGGTACTGAGCAGCATGCGATAAATCAATTTGAATTAAATCGGTAACAGGAGAAACTTTTTCGACTTCTGCCGTTGTGGGTAAGCCTGCTCCTAACCATGCATGAATACCGCCATTAATTAAACTGGTACGCGTAAATCCTAAGCAATGTAAATTCCAGATTAAACGCCCAGCCCATGCCCCACCTTCATCGTCATAGACCACAACGTGATGATTTGGTGAAATATTCAATTTTTCAATCAGGGCTTGTAAACCCGATTCATCAGGCAAGATGCCAGTGGCTTCTTCATGTTGAGCCACCAACCATTTAGGCTGTAAATGAATTGCATGCGGAATATGAAGTTGCTCATAAACAGATGCACGGCTCAAATCCACAATACGGATATATTCATTGCCTAAATAAGGCACTAGCTCTTCGGCTTCTATGAGTAAATCAAGTTTAAAATCAGGAGGGGTCATCGTCATGGTTACTTTTTATACCAGCTTAATTTCATCTTAGCATAAGCTTATATCTATCAAACTCTGATTTTCTGCTACCGTTTAGCAAAAAATCAGATATAAACATTCTTAAGCACTGAGTCTTTGCCAAGTCGTCAAACGACATTGTCATTAAATAGCTTCATCAAGCTCTTCAATTTGGAAAACCTGACGCAAATAGGCCAAGAACGTATCGTTGTCGGTCATGGTCTTTCCTGGACTATCCGAAATTTTGGCAACCGACTGACCGTTACACTCAACCAGTTTCAACACAATATTGAGCGCTGTTTGCCCCATATCGTTGGTCAAATTGGTTCCAATACCGAAACTTACCTGAAAACGATCTTTAAAGTATTGGTGAAGCTCCCATGCCTTTGGCAAATTGAGTCCATCACTAAAGGTGAGCATTTTGGTTTTAGTATCAATTTTTAACTTACGATAATGCGCGTAGGCTTTATCGCCCCACTCATATGGGTCACCACTGTCGTGACGTAAGCCATCAAATAGTTTAGCAAAATACAGGTCAAAATCTCTGAGGAAAGCATCCATTCCAACAACATCAGTCAAAGCAATCCCTAAGTCTCCACGGTACTCCTGTACCCATGTTTCTAAAGCAGCTTTTTGAAAGTCACGTAAGCGCACATCAAGGGCCTGAAACGCTTGTAGGAATTCATGTGCCATAGTTCCAATTGGCGTGATATTTAATTCTTTAGCAAGCAAGACATTACTTGTACCACGAAACACATGTGGGACAGTTTTATGAAATGCAGCCACGACATGTTTTTGCCATTCAAAGCTATAGCGACGGCGAGTACCAAAGTCAGAAACTAAAAATGGAGGATCATTCGGCTGTTGAGATTTTTCGTATTGCTGAATTAATTCGAGTTTTGCTTTTAAACGGCGTTCGCCCTCGGCCCAAACTTCATCTGTTCGAATGCGGCTAAAATATAACTCGTTTACAATCGCCAGCACAAAAATCTCGAACATCATGGCCTGAACCATTGGCCCCTCAATACGAATATCTAGACGGCCTTCGGCATCTATACTGGCTTGAATAAAACGACGTTTGAGTTGGAATAATTCTAAATAATCGACAAAATCACTTTTAATAAAACGCAATTTTCTTAAGTATTGCAATTCGTCTTCTTTATATTTGAGATTACATAAATGATCGAGTTGCTCATTTAAGTCATCCAAAATATCCACTAATGGATAAACAGTATCTTCTAAGTTTCTGCAACGAAAATGATAGACGCTATGAGTTTGCGGAAATTTGTGCAAAACCACTTGTAGCATCGTAAATTTGTACAAGTCTGTATCAAGTAAAGAATGGATAATTGGAGACATAGTCAATGATTATTCGCTTGCTTCTTTGCATTAAAGCATATTTTTATAGATGAATTATGGGCTTTTATACCATTGTTGCAACTCCATGAAATTTCCTTTTAAAAATCATTTAAATTAATTTCTGCTAAACTGCATCAATTCAAACAATTGCAGAAACCCTCTCTAACAATGCGCGCTTTAATACAACGAGTTCTTGAAGCTAAAGTGGTCGTAGACGGTGAAACGACCGGCGAAATCCAGCATGGCTTATTGGTTTTTTTAGGAATAGGCCGAGATGATACCTTCGCCATGGGTCAAAAGCTTATCGATAAAATTTTGAAATATCGTATCTTTGATGATGAACAAGGCAAAATGGGCTGGAACGTCTCTCAGGCAAATGGTGGGATTCTGCTTGTTTCTCAATTCACCCTGATGGCTCAAACCCAAAAAGGTTTACGTCCCGACTTTGGTCCAGCTATGCCACCGAGCGATGCAAAAGCACTCTATGAACAGTTGGTTGAATATACCCGTTCACAGTTTCAAGAAGTTCAAACAGGCATTTTTGCAGCCGACATGAAAGTACATCTCATAAATGATGGGCCAGTCACTTTCAATCTGGAAGTTGAAGCATAAATATAAAAAAACTCCCGATTGGGAGTTTTTTATTAGATCTTAACGACCAGTTTTTTCTTTAATAAAAGCACGTGCCTGACGTACTTTCTCTTTTACTGGTTTTGGTAACTTAGGTGGAATGAGTTTAGCTGCTTGGTTAAACCAAACAAGTAAGCTGAAATCGCCTTCCATTTTAATGCTACCGTTTTGCATACCTGTCATAAATGCAGTTGGGTCGCCTTTTAATAATGTTTTTACACCTTGTTCACTATCTGCAAATTGCAAAATAAAGTCAGCTTTTTCAGGTGAACCCGCGACTGTGTCGATGTGACCATGATTAATAATAATTTGGCGAGCAACACCTAAATCAGTACCAATTTGAATACGGAATGCACGGTCATGAACTAGTTCAATAAACTTAGGACTTGTACGTGCCAACTGTTTCATACGAAGTGCCAAACCTGCTACCAATAAATCTAACGGGTCTGTACTAACATCAACAAGTGGTAACTTAACTACAGGTATAGAAGAAAGTTTCATGAACATTCACGCCTATTGTATTTTTATGAAAATCTTGGGGCAAAACTCGACAAGGGCTTCCCTTTGACTGTTTTGTGCATCGACTGATGATATTCTAATTGGCAACGCAATCTATATATGAAACGTCAACAGACTACGCTATCGTAGCATAACTGGCTATTTTTTAATAAATGCTTTGTATAATAAAAATCATGTTTTCGTAAATAAAAAAGGCATGCTGTGCATACCTTTTTAGCGTTAGATAATACTTTAATTATCGGCTAGAACATTGCTGTTGGTCATCTTCATATACTGGCGTATGTTCTATATATTGGCGATTTGCCAAAGCCTTTTGTGCCTGTTTATCCTCACGTAATAAAACAAATGTGACCATTACCATCGCTAGACTTAGTGCAGTTAAATAACTATATGTGACTGGCATTTCAAAAGTGACTTGAACTCCAAAACGGACCACTTCCAATAGCCCCCAAAAAAACATCCCTGCAAGCATAAAACCAAGCCAACGACGGTAAGGAGAAAAGAAAACAGCAACAAGCGCGACAGCAATTAAGCTGAATCCGGCGATAGCGGCAAAATTCGCTGTTACCATAGAAACCTCCGTCTTAATGAAAACGTCTAAAAACATTCGGTCTGAACTTCAGACCTCATTCCAAAAACAACTTTAATTCATGATTTGTGTTGAAGCTTAGAAAGCATTATGGATGTTTTTTTTTAGAAAAAAAGACCTGTTATTTGTCGATGCGACACACTTTGTCGCAACATTCTTTTGTCATTACATTTTTCTAAATTTCAAAAAGTTCTACGTCCTATATGGCATCAATTCTGGCGTGTCATTACAAAAAACTATGCTGTTTTTTTGCCTGAAAATAAGTTTTTTTCAGTTTTTTTTATTGCCTTTTTTCTGTGCATAATTTTGTCATAACTTGCTTGTTTTTATGACTATTCTGCATAAAAAAAGCGCTACTCTTGAGCAGCGCTTAATGATTGTTCAGTATTATTTAAGCACGGTTCAAATCTTTGTCATGCATACCGAGTAAATACAGTACACCATCTAAACCAACGCTTGAAATCGCCTGATTCGCATTTTGGCGAACAAGCGGTTTAGCACGATACGCTACGCCAAGTCCGGCAATCGCAAGCATTGGTAAATCATTTGCGCCATCACCAACAGCCATTGCCTGCTCTAATGAAATATCAAGTTTGTTGGCAAGCTCACGTAATAATTCAGCTTTACGTGCGCCATCAACAATTACACCTTTTACTTCACCAGTTACAACGCCATCTTGTACGTCTAAAACGTTGGCATGAACTTCATCAATACCTAATTTACCTTGTAAATATTCAGCAAAGTATTGGAAACCACCAGATAAAATAGCCGTTTTATATCCAAGTGCTTTTAACGTTGAAATGAGGCGTTCTGCACCTTCGGTAATGGTTAAACGCTCAGCAATTTTAGGTAAAACAGCAGCATCCAGACCTTTTAATAAAGCAACGCGTGCGCGGAAGCTTTGTTGGAAATCAAGTTCGCCTTGCATTGCTCTTTCAGTAATTTCAGCAACTTGTGCGCCTACCCCTGCTTCAATCGCCAATTCATCAATCACTTCTTGCTCAATTAAGGTTGAGTCCATATCGAAGCACACTAAACGGCGGTTACGTCGATAAGCGTTGTCTTCTTGAACAGCAACATCAATATTTAATTCGCTTGAAAGAAGTAAACATGCAGCACGCATTGCTTGTGCATCTAAAGTTGGACCACTGCTTAAACCGAACTGTACACAAGCGCGACGAGGCAATGTACTGTCCTTTTCAATGTCTACCCGACCTGATAAACGGGTTACAGTTTCGATGTTAAAGCCTTGGCTAGACACAATTTGTGTAACGGCTTGTAAGTGTGCAGCAGTAAGCTCTGGTGCCAAAGCCGTGACGATATAACGAGTTCGCCCACCTTCACTTACCCATTGATCGTATTCTGCGCCCGAGATTGGTTTAAAGCGCACTGTTAAGCCAATATCATGTGCTAAAATCAAAATCTCTTTCATTGCCAACGCTGTCGCAGTTTCATTATCTGAAGCGACCACGATGCCCAATGTCAGTTGATTATGAATAACGGCCTGACCTACATCCAGTATTTGCAATGAATGTACGGATAGTACTTGCATTAATCGGGTAAACTGGTTTGGTTGGTCCGGTCCTAAAAAGGATATAAGAATGATTTCTCGCATGAATTGACTCTAGTCTGAGTGACAACTATTGTAAGAATCATAATCGAATTTCAATATAATTGCCTTGGAAGTTTAACTTGATTGCGCCTAGACAAGGGCTATTTGCTAGCCTACTGATCATTAGTTTTGCATTGCATACCTTTTTATTGGTGATTGCAACGACACACCAGCTCAATGAAAACCGTGCGAGCCAAGGTCAGCTCATGACCAGCCAACTCGTAGCAGACAGCTTATCTGAGCTTGAACCTGCCAATACGGTATCTTTGGCTCTTATTGCCAATCGCTATGCGACCAATCCAAGTGTGGCATCTATTCGCATTCTTGATGCCAATAAACAAGTCCTAGCGACAAGCGGCATGTCAAAAACTCGCGAAGGTGAAGTTTTTGTTCGTGATGCTCTTCAAAACGAGAAGAAAGTCGGTTCTATTGAAATTACGCTTATTCAACCAAGTATTGGCGAAATCCTTCGTACCCAATGGCTGGCGATTTTAGCTTCGTTATTCTTACATGTTTTATTATGGCTTGCTTATCGTGCCATCGCTCGTCCAACCCGTAGTGAATACCTAGCACGTATTAACGAAGAAAATCGTTTAAAACATGAGATTCAAGAGTTAACACAAGCTCTCGCGCTTGAAAAACAAAATACAGTAACTTTGGTTGCGCAGGCTCAGCAACAAGCTAAAGCGAAACCACTTGTTCGCCCACAACCAGAAAAAAGCACAGAATCTACAAACCAAGATATTTTGGCACTCAATATTCAGTTTTATGATCCTAAACAGTTATTAAGTAGTGTTAACCAGTCTGTTTCTATACCTTATTTTAAACTTTGCCAGCTCTTCTTAAATAAAAGTATCGAGCTATGCACAAAGCATTATCATTTAAAGACTACAGATATTGAGGTCGTAGATGAGTTTCATGCAGAAGGTGCAACACTCGCAATCTCAACCTCACATTCACACGCGGTAGAATGCCTGCTTATGGTGGGAACAGTGTTCCAATTACTATCAGACGTTTTATATAAACGTTACCGTGAAGATAAACGCTTTGCACTGCAAACGCGTAGTGCTGTGTGTCATGCCGTAGAAGCAATGCAAATTGATGCCAAAGAAGCAGCTCAGCGTTTAGCACAACATCTACATGCAAAAGAGTCTGCGCTTTATCTAGATAATGATCAGCTTAAAGCAATTCAAGACAGTTATCAGCTTGTTGCAATGCCAAACCCGAGCAATATTATGACTCGTCATGCATTTATGATTAATGGTATGAATGCTGAATGTGCAGAGCTTGCCCAAAATATTCGAACTGAAATTTTGATGGGCAAAAAATCAATTCCACAAAATGATAGCCCGAGCAGTGCAGCATCTTAAAAGTCATTGTGCGCATTCAAACCTAGCCTAAAGGCTAGGTTTTTTTATTTAGATTCATGGTATTTATAATCAAGAATTTTATTTTCTTATGCTTTATTGAGATAAGTAAATCCAGATCTATTATGTTGAGATGTAAATTTGGATAAATCAGAATCATAGGCAAAATTCTTTAAACAGCGTAAACTATGCAAAATTTATTAAATAGAAATTGTCTTACGACAAAAAAAGGTGAAAGCGAATGCCGCTGAGTCGTGTTGAAGATCTTGTCGCCGATATTCGTGCAGGCAAAATGGTTATTTTGATGGATGACGAAGATCGCGAAAATGAAGGTGATCTTGTCATGGCAGCAACGCATGTGCGTCCTGAAGATATCAACTTCATGATTACCCATGCACGTGGTCTAGTTTGCCTAACGTTAAGCCGTGAGCGCTGTAAACAGTTAAATCTACCTTTGATGGTTGATCAAAACGGCGCTCAGCACAGCACAAACTTTACGTTATCAATCGAAGCTGCCGAAGGTATTACAACAGGTATTTCAGCAGCAGAGCGTGCGCATACAATTCAAACAGCTGTCGCAGCGCATGCAAAACCAAGCGATATCGTACAGCCGGGTCATATTTTCCCACTCATGGCTCAACCAGGTGGTGTTTTACACCGTGCAGGCCATACCGAAGCAGGCTGTGATTTAACACGTTTAGCGGGCTTTGAACCAGCTTCAGTCATTTGTGAAATCATCAATGAAGATGGCACAATGGCACGTCGTGCAGATTTAGAAATTTTTGCTGAGAAGCATGGTCTAAAAATTGGTACAATTGCCGACCTAATTCACTACCGTATGACCAATGAGCAAACGGTTGAACGTTTGGATCAAAAAACCATTCAAACTGAATATGGTGCATTTGAACTTTACCGTTATCGTGAGATTGGTAATCCGGACATTCATTTGGCTTTGGTTAAAGGCGAGCCAAAAGAAGGTGTTACAACAGTACGTGTTCATGGTTTCAGTCCAATTCGCGATTTGCTTAAGCTCAATAAAGCTGATGGTGAACCTGCGTGGAATCTAGACCGTGCACTACAGACAATTGCAGCGAGTGATCGCGGTGTTTTAGTATGGATCGGCCAAGATCATTTGCAAGACTTGGGACCAGCGTTGGATGATTTAAATAAGCCCAAACCGGTGAAATCCAATGCAGCACTTTCACATCAATATCAAACGATTGGTGTCGGTGCTCAAATTTTGCGTGATTTAGGTGTTGAAAAAATGAAGCTTCTTAGCTCACCATTACGTTTCAATGCTTTATCTGGCTTTAATTTAGAAGTAGTGGAATATATCACTGCTGATCAAATCACAACGAAATAATCGAGGTTGCTATGGCAATTCGCCGTATTGAAGGTTTATTACATCTCGCAAGCGAAGGTCGTTATGCGATTTTAGTGGGTCGTTTTAACAGCTTTGTTGTTGAACACTTATTAGAAGGCGCGATCGACACATTAAAACGTCATGGCGTAAATGAAGATAACATTACTGTTATTCATGCTCCTGGCGCATGGGAACTCCCGATCGTTGCTAAAAAATTAGCTACATCAAACCAGTTTGATGCGATTATTGCACTTGGTGCAGTAATTCGTGGCAGCACACCACACTTTGACTTTGTTGCTGGTGAATGTGCGAAAGGTTTAGGTGTAGTTGCGTTAGAAAGCAGCTTGCCTGTTATCAATGGTGTATTAACTACTGACAGCATCGAGCAAGCAATCGAACGCTCAGGTACAAAAGCAGGAAACAAAGGTAGCGAAGCTGCTTTAACTGCAATTGAAATGGTTAATTTATTAAAGGCAATTTAAAGCATGTCTCAAACACTGCAAGCCGCTTATGCAGCAAAACGCAAAGCACGTCGTTTTGCTGTACAAGGTATTTATGAGTGGCAAATGAGTCACAACCCTGTACATGAAATTGAAGCACGTACACGTGCGGAAAATGCAATGCACAAGGTCGACTTAGGCTATTATCACGAACTACTGACTCAAGTCATTGCTCAACGTGAAGAACTTGATGCATTACTTATTCCGGTACTTGACCGGGAACTTAGTGCACTTGATGGCGTGGAACTTGCGACTTTACGTTTAGGTGCTTACGAGTTACGTGATCATTTAGAAATTCCATACCGTGTGGTACTTGATGAAGCAATCGAGCTCGCTAAGCATTTTGGCGGAGCAGACAGTCATAAGTACATCAATGGTGTATTAGACCGTCTGAGTTCGACACTGCGTAGCGCAGAAAAACAGCAAGCAGATTAATAGGCTTGATGTTCTATGGCTGAGTTTTCAATTATTGACCAATATTTTAATCGACAATCAAATTCAGATGTCGCACTTGGTATCGGTGATGACTCAGCCTTAATTACTCCCCCTCCAAATCAACAATTAGTGATCTGTGCAGATACACTGGTTGCTGGCCGTCATTTCCCTCTAGACACCTCTGCTCATGCTATTGGTTGGAAAAGCGTTGCTGTAAATCTTTCAGATATTGCTGCAATGGGTGCTAAACCCCATAGTATTTTACTTGCAATCAGCTTACCTCAAGTTGACCATGAGTGGCTTGAAGGTTTTAGTCAGGGAATCTACGACTGTTGTAATCAGTTTGGTGTTGCCCTCATTGGTGGAGATACCACCCAAGGTCCTCATCTCACCATTACCGTTACCGCAATGGGCTGGATAGAAACCGGCAAAGCCGTGTTACGTTCAGGCGCAAAAGTCGGTGATTATGTTTGTGTAAGTGGTCAGGTGGGTGATGCAGCTTACGGTCTTCAACACTTGGGACATCCGCTGCAGCAAAGACTCGATTATCCGACACCACGTTGTCAGCTTGGGCAAGAGCTTAAAGGACTTGCCTCTAGCATGATTGATGTTTCAGATGGTTTAGCGCAAGATTTAGGACATATTTTAAAAGCATCTAAGGTTGGAGCACGACTTGCCTTAGAAAAATTACCTGTTGATCCAGTATTGCAACAATTAAAAGAACAACAACGTTGGCAATATGCTCTTGCAGGTGGTGATGACTACGAATTATGTTTTACAATAACACCGCAAAATTATGGAAAACTTTTGCAAAAACAACTGGACGTTAAGATTACAATGATTGGACAGATCGTTGAACAAACAAAACTAACTTTTGAGCATTTGGGTTCAGATTACCCGTTGCAAATTCATGGATACCAACACTTTGCATAAACCGCCGATTCATTTTAAGAACATGTCTTGGTTCAACCGCTGCATCGTTTTCTGTGGGGTTGGTTTTGGATCTGGTCTCGCCCCTAAAGCACCGGGTACTTTTGGCTCTGCTTTTGCCTTACTTTTCATTCCTATTTGGCTATCTCTCGGATTTAACTTAAGTTTAATCGCTATTATCATCATGTCGTTGGTGGGTATTTATATTTGCGGTCAAACAGCAAAGGTTATAGACGTACACGATGATGGTCGAATTGTGTGGGACGAATTTGCAGGTCAATCTATTACTCTCCTGCCTTTAATATTTTTTAATATAATGTCGTTACAATGGGCACTAATTGGTTTTTGCTTATTCCGCCTGTTTGATGTTTGGAAACCTTGGCCAATCCGTGTGGCTGACCAGAAAGTTGCTGGCGGCTTCGGAATTATGCTGGACGACATCATTGCAGGGCTTTGGGCGGCACTATGTATCATCATATTTATTACTTTCTGGGGCGTAACGCCATTTAAGTAGGTTTACTCATGTCAACTACCGTCATTATCCTTGCTGCAGGCAAAGGAACGCGAATGCGTTCACAACTACCTAAAGTACTACAGCCTTTAGCTGGTCGCCCGCTACTAGGACATGTTATTAAGACAGCAAAACAACTATTAGCAGAAAATATCATTACCATTTATGGACATGGCGGCGATCACGTAAAGCAGACGTTTGCACAAGAAAACATTCAATGGGTTGAACAAGCAGAACAATTAGGTACAGGTCATGCGGTACAAATGACTTTACCGGTACTTCCTAAAGACGGTATTTCATTAATTTTATACGGTGACGTTCCTTTAGTCCGTCAAACAACCCTAGAGCAACTTGTTGAAGCATCAAGTCAAACTGGTATTGGCATGATTACTTTACATGTCGAAAACCCAACAGGTTATGGCCGTATTGTTCGCCAAAACGGAAAAATTCAAGCGATTGTTGAACATAAAGATGCAACTGATGCTCAGCGCCAAATTCAAGAAATCAACACAGGCATTTACTGTGTAAGCAATGCAAAACTTCATGAATGGTTGCCTAAGCTTTCTAATGAAAATGCACAAGGCGAATACTATTTAACTGACATCGTTGCGATGGCGGTTGCAGATGGTTTAGAAATTGCCTCTATTCAGCCAGAACTTGCTTTTGAAGTTGAAGGGGTTAATGACCGCTTACAACTTGCAGCACTTGAACGTGATTTCCAGCAACAGCAAGCAAAAGAACTTATGCAACAAGGCGTAACTTTTGCCGACCCTGCCCGTTTTGATTTACGTGGTTCTGTGAAAATTGGACACGATGTTCGTATTGACGTAAATGTCATTATTGAAGGTGACTGTGAACTCGGTGACTTTGTAGAAATCGGTGCTGGTTGTATTTTGAAAAATACAAAAATTGCAGCAGGAACCAAAGTTCAAGCTTATAGCGTTTTTGATGGTGCAATTGTGGGTGAAAACACTCAAATTGGTCCTTTCGCACGCTTACGCCCGGGCGCCAAATTGGCGAACGAAGTCCACATTGGTAACTTCGTTGAAGTCAAAAACACAACCATTGGTCTTGGTAGTAAAGCTAACCATTTCACCTACTTAGGTGATGCCGAGATCGGTGCTGACTCAAATATTGGGGCAGGTACAATTACCTGCAATTATGATGGTGCAAATAAACACAAAACCACTATTGGCGATGCAGTGTTTATCGGTTCTAATAGCTCGCTGGTTGCGCCTGTGACTATTGGAAATGGAGCAACAGTCGGTGCGGGTTCTGTGATTACGAAAGATGTAGCTGAACAAAGTCTCTCCTTTGAACGTGCTCAACAAATTTCTAAGGCAAATTATCAACGTCCCCAAAAGCGTGAAAAATAAGAGGATTGAATTATGTGTGGTATCGTCGGAGGCGTTGCAGAACGTTGTGTAACTGAGATTTTAATCGAAGGTTTAAAACGTCTTGAATATCGCGGTTATGATTCAGCAGGCGTTGCTGTACTGAATAATGAAGAAGTTTTACGTGAGCGTCGTGTAGGTAAGGTAATTAATCTTGCTGATGCAGTTGCTGAACACCAGCTCACTGGGGTAGTTGGTATTGCTCATACACGTTGGGCAACACATGGTAAACCAACTGAAAATAATGCTCACCCACATATGTCGGGTAAAGTGGCAGTCGTTCACAACGGTATTATCGAAAACTATCAAGAGCTTAAAGATGACCTTCAAGCTCTAGGATATGTATTTACTTCTCAAACAGATACAGAAGTTGTCGCTCACTTAGTTGCAGAAGCACTAAAAAGCACTGACAGCTTACTTGAAGCTGTACAATCTGTTGTTCCTCAGCTTAAAGGTGCATACGCACTGGGTATTATCCATAGCGATTACCCAGATGAGTTAATCACTGTACGCGAAGGTTCACCACTTGTGATTGGTGTAGGTATTGGTGAAAACTTTATTAGTTCAGACCAACTTGCGCTTTTACCTGTAACTAACCGTTTTATGTATTTAGAAGAAGGTGATATTGCTCGCCTGACTCGTACTTCAATTGAAGTATTTGCAAACGGTGAACTTGTTGAACGTCCAGTGAAAGAGCTTGACGCAACGGTAAGCAATGCTTCAAAAGGTGAATACAAGCACTACATGCTCAAAGAGATTTATGAGCAACCAGAAGCAATTAAACAAACGATTTCTCAAGCACTTGACGGCAACAGCTTACGCGAAGACTTCTTGCAAAATGCTGAATCAGACTTTAGCAAAGTTCAAAGCGTACAAATTATTGCATGTGGTACAAGTTATCACTCAGGCATGATTGCGAAATATTGGTTTGAACAACTGATTGGTGTGCCTTGCCAAGTTGAAATCGCAAGCGAATTCCGCTATCGCACCCCTGTAATTGTTGAAAATACGCTTTATATCTGTATTTCTCAATCAGGTGAAACAGCCGATACTTTAGCTGCATTACGTGAAACTCAAAAGCGTGCAAAAGCAAACAATATCGATATTCAAACTTTGACTATCTGTAACGTTGCTACGTCTTCAATGGTACGTGAAACTGATCACCACTTATTGACCCTTGCTGGGCCTGAAATTGGTGTTGCATCAACTAAAGCGTTCACGACTCAGCTTGCTGCGCTTATGCTACTCGTCTTAAAAATTGGACAAGTAAAACAGCGTATTAGCAATGTCATGATTGAAGAGATTGCTCGTGAATTGTGGCACAGCCCGAAAGTCATTCTTGATACGCTTAAAAATAACGATGAAATTTTACGTTTATCAGAATTGTTCGTTGAAAAACAACACTGTTTATTCTTAGGCCGTGGCACACACTATCCAATCGCTTTGGAAGGTGCGTTAAAGCTTAAAGAAATTTCATATATTCACGCAGAAGGTTATGCGGCTGGTGAGTTAAAACACGGCCCATTGGCTCTTGTTGATAACGAAATGCCAATCGTGATTCTTGCGCCAAATGACGAAATGCTTGATAAGCTTAAGTCGAATATGGAAGAAGTTCAGGCGCGTGGTGGTGAATTATTCGTTTTCGCTGATGAAAATAGCGGAATCAATGAAAAAGACCGTCAACACGTTGTGCATATTCCAGCAGTAAACGAATGGCTTGCTCCAATCATTTATAGCGTACCAGTTCAGTTGTTGTCTTATCACGTTGCTGTATTACGTGGTACAGACGTTGACCAGCCACGTAACTTGGCGAAGTCAGTAACTGTAGAGTAATTCAGAAAGATCATTATTAAGGCATCACTTGCTTTAATAACTGATTGATTAAGCCCGATATGTAACGCATATCGGGCTTTTTTATTGCGTTCATACCAGAACATAAAGAACTCTCCCCCTAGGCCTCCGTGCCACAACGGACTTTTACTTTTGCGCTGATTTAAAGTTTGAGAGATCATTGCGACACAGAGATAAAAGAGCTAAGCGAACTTAGCCCATTTCAGTTTTGTCGCAGCGTTGAATGCTGCTGAACAAGTTAGGGGCAAAGTCCTGTGGGAGAACAGGACTTTGCAAACTGGTGCGTTTTAAACGTTGTACGGTTTGAGGTGAATACACTTGCGCGAGCTGTTGGCAAACACAATTACAACTGGCTTGCATGTGTTCACCTGACAAGCAAATTCTTTTAAATTCCTGCTGAGCATTGGCATCATCATTTGTAATACTGTAAGCACCGACCAAAAGGCTTAAAACCAATATAAATTTATGAAGTTTCATATTATTCTCAGGATTATTTATATCTTTAAATAAAAATATGATTCGAATAAATATTAAAATAATTTTTCAAATAATAATTAATCCTCCCACAAATATAGGAAAATAAAATAATTAAAATTTTAAAATAGAAGTAATTTATAAATTTAAAAAATCAGGTCGCAAAAAACCCATGTTTTTAAATAAATAAAATAGTTAATTAAAAGAGAAAATGAGTTTAAATAATGGCATGGACAACTCCTTAAAAAATGGAGTTCTACCACCAGATCACCGCGAATTAATTTATGGTGGTAGAACGAAAGAGGGTTGACAGACTGGTGCCCATAGAGACCAGCACGCACGGGGCGTCCCCCTTCCGTCCTACCGCAAAGAAAGGGGACGCAAGGGTCTAACGACTTATAGTAGAACTATAATCCGCTATGGGGACTTACGGTCTGTCAAAACCGTCTGGCAATGTAGGCCAGCAACGAGATAATAATCGGTATAATAAAGAACGTCAATTTATTTTAATGAAAAAGTTTAAATATAATAATTTAATTAATGTTTAAATAATATTATCCTCTTTATTACATTTATGGCTTTTAATTAAATTTAAAATATAAAATTGAGTTATATATATTTAGTTAATAAAATAGATTAATCGTTAATAATAATTTAATAGTTTATATAAATATATAAGATGATAAGCATACACCTCTTATCATCTTTTCTAGAGTTTACTTTTCTATAGCTTTTACGGGTAAATGTTTTCCTAATAAAGAAAAACTAACATCCGCAACTTCCAACGGATCTGAACTGGTCCAAATAATATGGTTCCCCTCATTTGGACTTTCAGAACTTAAATGATATTGATTGAGCTGCCGAATTAATTGCGCGGTGACAGCTTCCGAAGGCTCAATAATTTGAATGTCACGACCTACAATCTCCTGAATCGTATCTGAGACAAATGGATAATGTGTGCATCCTAAAATAATCGTATCGACTTTTTGCTCGACCAACGGTGCCAAAATATTTTTTAAATAATCTTTAACTTCCGCTGTATGTGCTTTACCCGTTTCAATTTTTTCAGCCAAACCAATACACGGCACCAAAGACACTTTAATATCTTGCGCATACGTTTCAATTAAACTTTTTAAGTTTTTGCCCTTTACCGTGGTGGCAGTTGCCAAGACAGCAATATGCTTACTTTGTGTGATGGCTACAGCAGGTTTTACCGCGGGTTCTATGGCAATAAGTGGCACATTAATTTGCGCTCTAATCGTTTCAATCGCTACAGCCGTCATAGTGTTACAAGCAACCACAATCGCTTTACAATTCCCGTCATTTATAAGATTTGAAATTAAATGCGTGGTTCTTGAAACAATCCAGTCGCTTTCTTTGTCTCCATACGGGACATATTTCGAGTCAGCAAAATAGATAATATCTTCATTCGGAAGCGCCTGCCGAATATGCTTAAAGAGAGACAGTCCACCTAAACCAGAATCAATCATTCCAATCGGGTTATTCTTCTGGTCCATTATTTTTCCAATTTAAAATTCTAAAAGAAACCATATTTTTCATTATTATATTATGTTTTCTAACTATTTTTGAATCAGGCCCAACGAGGACCTGACCTAAATTTTGAATTTTATTTTACGCTGCCGCTTTTTGTTCCTTTATCCAATTTTTAATACGGGCATCGAGTATATTTAAAGGCAGTGTTCCTGCATTTAAGATCATGTCATGGAAGGCTTTAATATCAAAACGATCTCCAAGCTCCTGTTTCGCAAGCTCCCGTAGCTCTAAAATTTTGAGTTGGCCCATTTTGTATGCCAATGCTTGGGCAGGAATAGCAATATAGCGGTCTGCCTCTGCCTGAATATCAGGTTCATCTAAAGCTGAGTGTTCACGCATAAAATCAATCATTTGCTGACGGGTCCATTTTTTATAATGCACACCAGTGTCCACCACTAGACGACAAGCACGGAACAACTCACTCGAGAGTCGTCCATAGTCTGAAAGTGGGTCTTTATAGAAACCAACGTCTTTACCCAATTGTTCTGCATAAAGCGCCCATCCTTCTATATAGGCAGTATGGTTAGGTTGCTTTCGGAACATCGGCAAATTTGGCAGGTTTTGGGCAATATCAATCTGCATATGGTGGCCGGGAATTGCCTCATGGTAAGCGGTTGCTTCCATTGATATTTTGGAACGTTCAGAGAAGTCGCCAGTATTTACATATACCTGTCCGGGGCGTGAACCATCAGGCGTGCCTTGATGATACTCGGCACCTGCCGCTTCTTTTTCTCGATATTGCTCTACAGGTAAAACTTCGACTTTATTTTTGGGTAATAAACCAAAGAGCTTCGGCAACTCTGGTTGCATTTGGGCAATATAGCCGCGATAAATTTCTAAAATTTCTTCACGAGATTTTGGGAAAACCGCAGGATTTGTTTTTAAGGATTGTTGGAAACTTTTTAAGTCGTTGAACCCTTGTGCTTTGGCAATTTTAAGCATTTCCGCTTCAATACGAGCAACTTCTTTTAACCCGAGCTGATGAATATTTTCAGGGCTCTCTAGTGTGGTCGTATTATTTTCTACATAAAAACGATAAAGCTCGTCACCGTTTGGCAAGCTCCATATACCCTCATGTTGTCGTCCATGAGGTAAGTAATCTTTCTGAATAAACGTTCCAAGTTTTTGATAAGCGGGGCGAACATTCTGATCTATGGCTTGTAGTATTTCACGGCTTAAGCGCTCTTGTTCTGCTTTCGAAATGTTATTTGGAAATTGCTTTAATGGAGAAGCAAATACACTGTCTTTCCCTGCTGGAGCTGCAATGCTATTAATTTGCTTTGCCACCTTTTCAATTAAATATTTCGGTGGCATCAACCCGTCTTTTTGCCCTTGTTTCGCTAACTGAATACCTTGATCAAGAATAATAGGAATTTGTTTTAAACGAGCAATATAGTCTTGATATTGTTTAGCATTATCAAAGGGAATCGAACTAATAAATCCCGGAAATTGTAAATGTAGGCCCCACATTTGATTGAAAGGCATCTCATACAATTTCAAATCATAACTTTTAAGTGTCTCTTTCAACTGATAAATCATTAAATCTTTATTTAATTGATCGGTTGCTGAAAACCCTGTGCTATCAATCGCTTCAAAACGTTTTAAAAAATTTTGAGTAGTTTTTTTATCTTTCTCAATCTGATTTTTTGAAGACTCGGTCCATCGATCGTTGTAGCGTAAATCGCCTAATGTCGTGGCAGTTTCAGGATTATTTTTCAAAGTATATTCCCATTGTTCTTGTAAAAGCTGATTTAAAGCTTTCACCCGAACAGAGACATTACTGTTTTGTTTAGCTTGTGATTTTTCGGTGGTATTTGTATTTATTTCGGGGGTTGTAGCATTAGACGAATGAGACATCCAAAATAAAACACTGATACAAGCAAAATGTAAGGTTCTGTTTTTCATTTAATTATCCAAACATATTTAACGAAGTTTAAAATATAGACAAAACAAATTACGTGCCAAGCAGCCTATAAAATAGTGTAAAAATCGAGTATTTTTTTAACTTAATGATTTTATAAATTAATTTTCTTTTTAATTAAATTATTTATAGTTGCTATCTATATTCCATATTTGACTTTAATTTACCAGAAAGTCAAAAAAAGCGCACATGAGCGATCTCAGTGCACTTTTTCATTTCTACATTAAAAATTGTTTCTCAAGAAAACAAATATTGATAAACAATATAGGCAGCCAGTTTTGCTGTTCGATTGTCCAAATCAAATTTTGGATTGCACTCGGCAATATCTAAAAGTTTGATTTTGCCAGTCTCTTGAATATGCTTAAAAATTGCTTCAAAAGTGGCTAAATCAATTCCTTTTACGGCTGGCGCACTGACCCCCGGTGCAACCGCAGCCGCGAATACATCTAAATCAATCGTAACGTACAAACAGTCTACTTTTGCAATAAAAGCATCTACCGCTGCAAGCACGTTGTTTAGGTTAAAAATATTAACCTCATGATCGCGTAAATATGAACAATTTAACGCATCGGCCGTATCAAACAAAACTTTAGTATTGGCATGGTTAGCAACCCCAATACATAAGTAATTAAATTGTTTTTGATGCTGTTCTGAAAGCCTTGCTGCTTGTAAAAAAGGTGTTCCAGAGGTGGCATGCTCTGCTTCACGCAAATCAAAATGGGCATCAAAATTAATAATGCCTATTTTTTTATCTGGCGCGTGGGCTTGTACATATTGGAACAGACCACTAAAGCTACCAAATGCAACTTCATGTCCACCGCCCAACACAATCGGCTTTAAACCATTTTGCAGGCTGTTTGCGACTTGTTCTGCTAACTCGTTTTGTGCTTGCTCTAAATTCTCATATTCGCAAGTCACTGTACCCAAATCGACCAGACTCACTGGGCGATGAATCGGTAAGTTAGCCAGTTGTGTACGAATCGCATCTGGCGCATCGGCAGCACCAACTCGGCCTTTGTTACGTTTCACGCCTTCATCAGAGCTAAAGCCAATCAGGGCAAATTCGGCATGTTGGGTTTTATTCATAATATGGTGGATACGTTGATGTGCTTCACCATCGCCATCATGACGGCCTTGCCATTTAAATGTGTGATTCATATGCCACCGTCTAAAAAATAACTTCTTGTCCATACTGAACGACTCGCTTAGGCAAATCGCCGCCCAGCCAGTAAACAATTTCAGATGGATGTTCAATATCCCAAGCCACAAAGTCAGCGACTTTACCCTGCTCTAAACTGCCGTGCGTTTGCTCTAAACCGAGCGCTTGTGCCGCATGAATGGTGACACCTGCTAATGCTTGCTCAGGCGTTAAACGGAAGAGCGTACTGCCCATATTCAGCATTAAACGTACAGAAAGTGCAGGAGATGTACCCGGATTTAAATCACTCGACAGCGCAATACGCACGCCATGCTTAATAAGGCTTTCAATCGGTGGGTATTGTGTTTCACGTAATAGGTAAAAGGCACCCGGTAGTAACACAGCAACCGTACCCGACTCTGCCATAGCTTTGACATCATCTTCGGTCATGTACTCTAAATGGTCAGCCGACAAAGCATGATAACGTGCTGCCAAGCTTGAGCCACCTAGCGATGAGAGCTGTTCAGCATGAAGCTTAACGGGTAGACCCAATGATTGTGCCGTTTTAAAAACACGTTCAACCTGAGCAGGTGAAAAGGCTAAATGCTCGCAGAACGCATCTACTGCATCGACTAAACCTTCAGCGTGCAATTTAGGCAGCATTTCTGTACAGATATGCTCAATATAAGCATCGCTTTGATCTTTGTATTCTGGCGGTAAAGCATGAGCAGCTAAACAGGTGCTTTTGACCGTCATTGGTAAAGTTTCACCAATTTGACGGATCACACGCAACATCTTGCGTTCATTTTCATAATTGAGTCCGTAACCAGACTTAATTTCGATGGTAGTCACACCATCTTGCTGCATACAGCGAATACGCTTAAGGGCTGATTTAAGTAATTGTTCTTCGCTGGCTTCTCGGGTTGCGCGTACTGTACTTGCAATACCACCACCGCTTGCTGCAATTTCAGCATAACTTACGCCTTGTAAGCGCTTTTCAAACTCAACGCTACGGTTGCCACCAAAAACACTATGCGTATGACAGTCGATCAAACCTGGGGTCACCCAAGCACCATTTAAGTCAACTGTTTCGGAGTAAGAGTCGGCAGGAAGTTGTTGTTGTTTTCCAATCCAATGGATGAGATGCCCTTCGGTAACAATTGCAGCATCTTCGATATAAGAATATTGCCCATTTTGCATGGTCGCAATATGGCAGTTCTGCCAAAGTTTTTTCATTAGCCTATCCTCGAAACTGCCCAACAGTAAAACCATTGGGCAGTTGATTTGTTAGCTTTCCATTTCTATGTTTTGCTGGACAGGCTCACTTTCCTTTCCCAAGCTTTGCTCCGGCTTTACCCAAATGCGATACGCAATGGTTAACAGAGCAAGCCATGCCGCACCTACATAAATTGCAGGACGCGAGTCTGGGAAGTAGCCCATCATCACTAAAATGAACACCATAAACCCGATTGCAAAAGCAGGTGCATATGGCCATCCGAATACAGGGAAATCCAGTGCCTTAATTTCAGCAGTAGATAATTTACGGCGCATCGCCACTTGCGAAAGCAAGATCATGAGCCATACCCAAACTGTTGCAAACGTTGCAATTGATGCAATGATGACAAATACATTTTCAGGAATCAGGTAGTTCAGTACCACACCAATTAACAGCACGCCAGCCATAACCACAACAGTCATCCAAGGCACACCATTACGTGAAAGTTTCTTGAACACTTGCGGTGCTTGACCACGATTTGCCATACCGTACAACATACGGCCTGCACCAAATACATCACTGTTAATTGCTGAAATTGCAGCGGTTACCACCACAACGTTTAAAATATTTGCAGCAGATTTAATGCCTAAGTTTTCAAAAATTTGTACAAACGGGCTACCTTGGCTACCAATCTGGTTCCATGGGAAAATCGACATCAGTACAAAAATAGTCAACACATAGAATAGTAAAATACGGACTGGAACGGCATTAATTGCTTTTGGTAAGGTGGTTTTTGGGTCTTGTGACTCACCTGCCGTTAAACCAATAATTTCGATACCACCAAAGGCAAACACGACTACAGATAAACATGCCACTAAACCTGCAATACCATGCGGCATGAAACCATCATAAATCCATAGGTTTTGAAGCCCCGGTACAACATTGCTGTGATCAACATGGAAGCCATAAAACATAAGGCCTAAACCACCGATAATCATGGCAACAATGGCACTGACTTTGACGATTGAAAGCCAAAATTCGAGTTCACCAAAGACTTTTACATGAATGAGGTTAATTGCGCCTAGGAACATAATGAGAGACAAAATCCAAATCCACCGCGGTACATCGGGATACCAGAACCCCATATAAATACCAAACGCAGTGACATCGGCAATTGCAACAATCACCATCTCAAAAACGTAAGTCCATCCTGTGGTAAAACCCGCCAATGGGCCAATGTACTGAGATGCATAGTGGCTGAATGAGCCAGAGACAGGGTTATGGACAGCCATTTCACCCAGTGCGCGCATAACGATATAAATTGCAATCCCTGCAACGATATACGCAAGTAATACTGAAGGCCCTGCCATTTTGATGGCGGTAGCCGAACCATAGAAAAGCCCAGTTCCAATTGCTGAGCCCAATGCCAAGAAACGAATATGGCGGGTGTTTAAACCCCGCTGTAGTGTGGAGTTTTGTGACATTTTAATCTCCAATCCTTGAGGAAATTTAGTTGGATTCGGCCACTCCATGTGACCGTTTTATCAATCACACTTCAGATAAACTAGGGAGCAGTTTTGGAATGAGTAACTTGTTTAGGCAACCACTCGCAAGCAATTCGCTAGCTTGTTCGATATCCGGAGCAAAGAAACGATCTTCGCTGTAGTAAGGAACTTGATCGCGCAAGATTTTACGAGCTTGTTCAAGTTTAGGCGAGCTTTTTAAACCTTCACGGAAGTCTAAACCCTGACAAGCGCCTAACCATTCAACAGCTAAAATGCCACGAACGTTGTCAGCCATGTACCAAAGACGCTTACCGGCATTCGGAGCCATCGATACGTGGTCTTCCTGATTGGCAGAAGTTGGTAAACTATCAACACTTGCAGGATGTGCTAATGCCTTATTATCGCTCGCAAGTGCAGCAGCTGTCACTTGTGCAATCATAAAGCCTGAGTTAACACCGCCATTTGCAACCAAGAATGGTGGAAGCTGTGACATGTGGCGGTCCATCATCATCGAAATACGACGTTCTGACAGTGAGCCAATTTCAGCGATCGCCAATGCTAAATTATCTGCCGCCATTGCAACAGGTTCTGCATGGAAGTTACCACCAGAAATCACGTCACCTTGTTCAGCAAAAACAAGCGGGTTATCCGATACAGCATTTGCTTCAATTTCTAATACTTCAGCAGCCTGACGGATTTGCGTCAAACATGCACCCATCACCTGTGGTTGGCAACGTAAAGAGTACGGGTCTTGAACTTTGCTACAGTCTTCATGTGAATGTGCAATTTCACTTGAGTCTGTTAAAAGGTCACGATAAGCCGCAGCTACATCAATTTGACCACGTTGGCCGCGTACTTCATGAATACGCGCATCGAATGGCGCACGTGAACCAAGCATTGCTTCAACACTTAAGCCACCACAAACTGTTGCAGCTGCAAACAAGTCTTCAGCTTCAAACAAGCCACGTAATGCATAAGCAGTTGACACTTGTGTACCGTTTAAAAGTGCCAAACCTTCTTTAGCAGCTAAAGAAATAGGTTCTAAACCTGCAACTTTTAAAGCTTCAACGGCTGGTAACCATTCACCCTTATAACGTGCCTTACCTTCACCAAGTAACACTAAAGACATGTGTGCAAGTGGTGCCAAGTCACCTGAAGCGCCTACTGAACCTTTTAGTGGAATGTGTGGGTAAACTTCGGCATTAATTAAAGCCAACAAAGCATCAATTACTTTACGACGAATACCAGAGAAACCACGCGCCAAACTATTTGCTTTCAATAGAATAATTAAACGAACCATTGCATCATCAAGTGCTTCACCTACACCTGCTGCATGCGAAAGAACCAATGAACGTTGTAACTTTTCTAAATCTTCAGGAGCGATTTTGGTTGACGCGAGTAAGCCAAAGCCCGTGTTAATACCGTAAGCTGTACGCCCTTCATTTACAATTTTCTCAACGCAAGCCACGCTTGCATCAATTGCAGATGAAGCACTTTCATCCAATTTAACTTTGATCGGGTTGAGGTACGCTTGACGTAAATCGGCTAAGGTCAGTTTTCCCGGTTGGATAAGTAATTCCATGTTGGCTTCCTAATTTTTTGCACTATATTCTGCTGAGACGGTGCTTTTCACAATTGCAAAAAGCACCGCTAGTTCTTCCATGTATTTTTATTGCGTGATCATTGGCAAGTGTAAGCCTTGCTCTTTCGCACAGTTAATCGCAATTTCATAACCTGCATCGGCATGACGCATAACACCTGTTGCAGGGTCATTGGTCAATACGCGAGCAATACGTGCAGCAGCTTCATCTGTACCATCACACACAATCACAACGCCTGAGTGTTGAGAGAAGCCCATACCTACACCACCACCGTGATGTAAAGACACCCAAGTTGCGCCGCCTGCTGTATTGAGCAACGCATTTAATAAAGGCCAGTCTGATACTGCGTCTGAGCCGTCTTGCATTGCTTCAGTTTCACGGTTTGGACTTGCAACCGAACCTGAGTCTAAATGGTCACGACCAATCACAACTGGTGCAGACAATTCACCGCTACGAACCATTTCGTTAAATGCCAAACCAAGTTTTGCACGTAAACCTAAACCAACCCAGCAAATACGCGCTGGTAAGCCTTGGAAGCTAATGCGTTCACGAGCCATGTCTAACCAGTGATGTAAATGCTCATCATCAGGAATTAACTCTTTAACTTTGGCATCTGTTTTATAAATATCTTCTGGGTCACCAGAAAGTGCTGCCCAACGGAATGGACCAATACCACGGCAGAACAATGGACGGATGTACGCAGGTACGAAGCCTGGGAAATCAAAAGCGTTTGCTACGCCTTCATCTTTCGCCATTTGACGGATGTTATTACCATAGTCAAATGTTGGAACACCCATTTTTTGGAAATCAAGCATCGCTTGTACGTGCTTCGCCATTGACTGTTTTGCAGCTTTTACCACAGCTTCTGGTTCAGTTTTCGCGCGTTCACGGTATTCATCCCAAGTCCAACCTACTGGTAAGTAGCCATTGAGTGGATCGTGTGCACTTGTTTGGTCAGTCACCATGTCTGGACGTACACCACGGCGAACAAGCTCAGGTAAAATTTCAGCAGCGTTACCATGAAGCGCAATTGAAATTGCTTTACCTTCTTTTGTATAGCGGTCAATACGCGCTAAAGCGTCGTCTAAATCAGTTGCTTGTTCGTCTACATAACGGGTACGTAAACGGAAATCGATACTTGCTTGTTGGCATTCGATGTTTAAAGAACATGCACCTGCAAGTGTTGCAGCTAGAGGCTGAGCACCACCCATACCACCTAAACCAGCAGTAAGCACCCAACGACCTTTTAAATCACCGTTGTAGTGTTGGCGGCCTGCTTCAACGAAAGTTTCGTAAGTACCTTGTACAATGCCTTGGCTACCAATGTAGATCCATGAACCTGCTGTCATTTGACCGTACATTGCGAGTGCTTTTGCATCTAATTCGTTAAAGTGTTCCCAGTTTGCCCAGTGCGGTACAAGGTTTGAGTTTGCAATTAAAACGCGTGGTGCATCTTTATGAGTTTTAAACACACCAACTGGTTTGCCTGATTGAACCAATAAAGTTTCGTCAGTTTCAAGATTTTTTAGCGTATCTACAATTTTGTCGAAACATTCCCAGTTTCGTGCTGCACGACCAATACCGCCGTATACAACTAACTCTTTCGGGTTTTCTGCAACGTCCGGATCAAGGTTATTCATCAACATACGTAATGGGGCTTCAGTTAACCAACTCTTAGCCGTTAATTCAGTGCCGCGTGGTGCACGAATTTCTACATCACGAAATTTTGTTGTCGTTGTTGTCACAGTCGGACTCCTTCCTTTGAGCTTACATCAGCAGAACTTCACTTGTCTCTGCATTTGTATAGTAATGTATTAACTTGTATATACATCCATATACTACACAAATATTTTCCGGCGTGAAGAGGGTGACTCATATTTTTTTAAAAAAAACGAATAAGCTTATGAATTAAATTAATTTATTTTTATATTAGGCATAAAAAAAAGCACATATCCTCTAACAAGACATGTGCTTTTCAAATCGTAAATGATGTCTTTTTATCGTTGAATTAACTCAATGACATAGCAGCTTTTGAGTTGTTTTTTGGGAAAATTGATTGATGTGATACCAGATTTTTTCTCAATTTTTAGCGTCTCTTGAGCAGCAAGCTGAAAAAGATCATCCTCAACGCTTACTTGTGTTTCACCACCCTGATTAAAAATGAAAATCAGGTCTGCCGAGCTTATAAATGTCTGCTCCGCTGCATCATTCAACCACTGAAAACGGGCATGAAACTTTGCAGGATCATAAATTAAATTTAAATCTCGAATTGCACCGTCGACAAGTTCACTTTGAACCTGACTCTCACCATGAAAAGCAAAAATATCGCCTTGGTTTAGCGTTTTGGCAGGAAGCTCATCGACATGCAGTACCATGCCCTGCCCATCAAGTACGCTAATAATGCGCTGCTTATTGGGAAATAACGAAAATGGCCCAGAAGTGGTCACATCAGCCATCGAAATGCGCCACTCAAAGTCGGCCCCACCTTGGCTTCGAGCAATTTCTAAAGTGAAACCCGCACCGTTTTTCCAAAGCATTTTTGTATATTGATCGGCCTTGATCAATTCAATCATGGGTTAAATTTCCCTTCGAGATAATAGCGGCTACCCGGATAAATCAGACGTGCGCTTGAAATGAGCTGTTTGTTTGACCATGTACGGCGACGGATGAGTAAACAAGGCTCAGCTTTAGTAATTTTCAACCACTTACACTCTTGCGGAGATGCTAAAACTGCCTCGACAATGTGCTCACCTTCTGAGACAGGAGCTTTTGCCATGAGGTAAGCATTCGGCGTAATCGTTTTAAAATCTTGTTGTAGATAATCTGGTATCAGTGCTGCATCGACTAAACGATCTTCGACCTGAACAGGGACATCATTTTCATAATGCACAATAATCGAGTGAAATAATCTTTGCCCTTCACGAGTCTGCATTAACACGCTTTGCTCTGCATTTGCATAAATTTGTTCTAAGACTAAAACTTCAGCGTGGTGCTTATGGTTTCGTGCAATAATCTCATCGGCAATATTATTAATCTGAAAAAGTGCAGTTCGGCCTTGCCCTTCCGCAACGAAAGAACCAACGCCCTGAATTCGAACGAGTAAACCCTCGGTCGTTAACTCACGAAGCGCACGGTTTACCGTCATACGGCTACAGCCGAGTTGATTAACGAGTTCACTTTCCGAAGGAATTTTTTTATTTACAGCCCAAGTACCTTCATAAATTTTTTGTGAAATCAGTTGTTTTACGCGTTGATATAAAGGAACTGGACTATCAGCTTCAATCGAAAGCTCAGTATGTTCTTGTTTTGATGTTCTGGGCATAACTAATTACTCAAAAAAGGCAGCAGGCAAAAATGTATTTTAGTTGACATGCTATGTATATACAACCACATACAACATGTTAATTTATGAATTAAATAGATTTTAAAAAGTTTAAAAAACAAACATATCTCAATAAGAGCTAATTTAAAGTTTTATCTAGAAAAATTCAAATATATAAATGCTTTATAAATATTTATTTAATAATTGTTTCTGCTATGCCTTAGCTCAATTCAAAGAAGCAAAAAAGTAGTCTTTTTTGGTTTACGAAATGCTGCTTAAAATTTTTATTTAATATAACTGATCGATAGTATTCTTCTGTCACACAGTATATTAATAAAGCTGGAAGCACATCGAATGCGTAATTATAAAATAGATATTCTGCGTGGAATGTCTATCCTGTTGGTTCTTTTACATCATTTTAATATTCCTTATAAACTTAAAGATACATGGTTAGGTTTTGATTTTTTAGGTGAAGCATTTAGTACTGTCATCGCAAGAAATGGAAATTATGGCGTCACCATGTTTTTTGTGATTTCAGGTTTTTTAATTACCCATCACACGTTAAAACGAGACAAACAGTTTTCTGCAATTAACCTCAAGCATTTTTATATCCGACGGGCAGCACGTATTTTACCGTGTCTGATATTACTCATTTTAGGGGTCAGCATACTTGGTTCATTTGACTTAAAACCCTTTATGAACCAAGCCCCCAATGGCATTGAGGTTTCCTATCCTTTAACCATATTTGCAGCTCTAACCTTCTGGATGAATATCCTGATTATTAAATTTGGTTGGGTAAACTATGCTTTGGGTGTGTTGTGGTCACTCTCTGTAGAAGAAGTTTTTTACTTTGTTTTTCCATTATTGTGCCTGTTCACACGTAGTAATAAGGTCTTTATTGCTGTACTTGTTGGAGTGATTTTATATGGGCCTTATTTTAGGTCCCTGCATTTGGGGGAAGAAAGCGGCGCCTATTTATATCACTATTTTTCGAGTTTTGATGGCATAGCGATTGGCTGTTTAACGGCGATTTTTTCTCATACATACCGACCAAACTGGACTTATAAAAAGCCTTTTTCTTGGTTGCTTATTTTGAGCATGACCGCGCTATATTTATATGCTCCAATTAAAGAAGTCAGCACATGGGGTATTAGCTTATTTGCTTTTGCTACAGGCTTACTCATTTTGTGTTTTCAGCATCCTTCCGAAACACAGGCGCATAACCTATTGACTAAAGTGATGGTCTGGTTGGGGCAAAGAAGTTATGAGACTTATTTGTTTCATCTGGTTGTGCTGGGTCTTATGAAAGTTGCCTTTGTTCCGGCTCAAACCGACGCTAGCATCAAAATTATGCTTTTAATTGGCTATCTGATTCTGACCTTTATTATCAGTGCAGCGATTGAAAAATATTATTCGACACCGCTTAACAGCTATATTCGAAAGATTTTCATTAAAGACAAATCATAAAAATAAGCCCCTTTAAATCAGGGGCTTTTGTTTTATTAAGCGATCAACATAGTTTCATCATCTTGCTTAAAAGGGTTCGACCAGTTCTGCCAAGCTTGTGGTCCTAAAGCCATTTCTTCATCACTTAATAAACAACGGTCTAAGCGTTCTATTAAGGCTTGCTCATCCATTTGCATACCAATTAAAACCAGTTCCTGACGTGCATCACCTGTACGAGCGTCCCAATTTTTCTTAATTTGCTCAATGCTGGCGAGGTCACTCGGCCAATCTTCTTCTGAAACAGCAGCCCACCAATAACCTGCTAGGCCATGTCGAGCCATTGCACCCGCTTGCGACCATGAATAAGCCAAGGTAGGGTCAGCAGCCAACCAGAAAAAACCTTTAGAACGCACGACTCCTGGCCATTCTGACTGAACCAAATCATAAAAACGCTCTGGATGGAAAGGTCGGCGCGCACGGTAAACAAAGCTACTAATGCCATATTCTTCAGTCTCTGGCGTATGCTCGCCACGTAACTCTTTTAACCAGCCCGGCGCTTGTGCGGCTTCATCAAAGTCAAATAACTGTGTATCTAAGATTTTATCTAAAGCGATCTTTCCAAACTGAGCAATTTCAATTCGGGCACGGGGATTTAACGTTTTTAAAATTGCGATGAGCTGGTCTTGCTGCGCCTGATCAATCAGGTCAATTTTATTCAGCACAATTACATCACAAAACTCGATCTGATCGATAAGAAGGTCAACTACAGTTCGCTCATCTTGTTCACCCAAGGACTCGCCACGTTGTTGCAGGGAGTCTATTGAACTGTAATCTTTAAGAAAGTTAAAAGCATCGACTACCGTGACCATAGTATCAAGTCGAGCAAACTCATTGAGAGAGTTTCCATCTTCATCTTCAAAGGTAAAGGTTTCTGCTACTGGTAATGGTTCTGAAATACCTGTCGACTCAATCACCAATTGGTCAAAGCGCCCTTCATCGGCTAAACGTCTTACCTCAACCAGTAAATCTTCTCGTAGCGTGCAGCAGATACAACCGTTACTCATTTCAACCAGTTTTTCATCTGTCCTTGAAAGCTCCGCCCCACCTTCGCGTACTAATGCCGCATCAATATTTACCTCAGACATATCATTAACAATCACGGCAATACGACGGCCTTCACGATTATTTAAAATATGGTTGAGTAATGTGGTCTTTCCTGCACCCAAAAAGCCAGATAAAACGGTAACTGGAAGCTTGGCAAATGAGTTGGCGATTGCAGTGTGCATGGCTTGATCTCTTCGAATAATATTTAAACTGATCATGGCTGGCCATTGAAATATGGCCAGATCACAGGCGTAATCTATTTCTAAACCACAATAATGTTATGTTATAACATAACTATTGATCAAGTTTTTATTCTGCTTTTATTCAAACCAACTCATTTAGTCTTTGAAAGAATTGCTTTTATAGTCACTGACAAATCGAGGTTCTATAGTGATGGTCAGGTCCCCATGATCGGAAACCTTGGCTATCAATATGAATTTGTCCCGAAGCATAAACACCCAGACCCATATTAAGAGCTTGCCCCTTGGTTTCCCAGAACTGACAAAGTTTAGTTTTGGTTTGCTGAATATTGAATTGGTCTAAGTCGCTAGGCTGTTCTGGTCCAATTCGAAAATCAAGCGCTGCATTAAAGACATGTCGAGAAGCATCTGCACCACCGGCACAGCGGTTTAAAGATAAAGCTCGATAGGCTGATGTCACTTCAAAATCGTTAATCACGCCATCGTCAACCAATGCTTTTAAAATACTAAGCGTAGGAACGATGTTGGACCAAATCTCTCTCGGTGGCACCGCATAAGGCTCCACTCCACATTTTTGCCAGTCACGAGCTGAACGTAATAACTCATAATCTGGCACTAAATTGGCAAGTCCTTTCTGCTTCAGAAATTGCTTATAAGCCTGCACAGACTGCGCATGATCTGCGGTTGCGATCCAAACAATATAATCTTCGGGTTGTTGTTTTATTCTTACCACTGTTTTAGATGGCTGAGGCAAAGAGTGAGGATGCTTAGAAACCGTTGGCTTAGGTGTTTGAGTCGTACACGCGGTAAGAGAAAGTAAGATTAAACCTAAATAGGAATATTTCATAAATATGTTGTTCCTCCCTCAACATCGGGAAGCCTTAGTTATTCATTCAACAGATGTTATAATATAACAATTATAAAGTCCTTTCATTTCTGTTGTAAATTTTAAAAATAAAAAAGGACGTATCAATACGTCCTTTCTAACTTCCAACTCAGACCTGATTACATATCTGCTTCTAAAGCATGAACAGGCTGCTCAGCTTTTAACTTACGGCGTTTAAATTGATAAGCCACCATCAAACACAAAATCCATCCCGGAATCATCATCACCGCCACACGCATATCTGGCGTTAGCGACATGACAACTAAAATTCCGAGCATAAACACCATGCAAAGATAGTTGCTAAATGGATACATGAAGCTTGGGAATT
This sequence comes from Acinetobacter genomosp. 33YU, assembly GCF_001990725.1. Lineage (NCBI taxonomy): Bacteria > Pseudomonadati > Pseudomonadota > Gammaproteobacteria > Moraxellales > Moraxellaceae > Acinetobacter > Acinetobacter genomosp. 33YU. The sequence goes on from NZ_LFZQ01000009.1 coordinate 429,836, forward strand.
TCGTAGTTTGACCTTGGCGCATCATGAATTTACGGAATTTTAAATGTGTCCATGAAATTACCACCCAGTTAATCACAATCGCTGCAACTACAAGCATCATGAGCAAACCAAATGCTTTTTCAGGGAAAATATAATTTAACAATACACATAAAATAGTGACTGCCGCAGAAAGAATCACTGCATTGGTTGGGATACCGCGTTTATTAATACGTGCAAATACTTTTGGTGCATTTCCTTGCTGAGCAAGACCGAGCAACATACGGCTACTGCAATAGCTTGTACCGTTATAAACTGAAACCGCAGCAGTCAAAATCACGAAGTTGAGTAAAGTCGCAACGCCTTGACTGTCTAAAGAAGCAAACACCATTACAAAAGGACTGCCGCCTTGTGCCATTTGATTCCAAGGGAATAATGAGAATAAAACAAGAAGCGTTGCAATATAGAAAATCAAAATACGATAGATAATCTGATTTACCGCTTTAGGTAAGGTTTTGTCTGGGTCACGTGCTTCAGCCGCAGTAATACCGAAAAGCTCGATACCGCCAAAAGCAAAAATAATGACTGCCATGGCCATCACCAAGCCTTCAACACCAAACGGGAAGAATCCGCCTAATGCCCAAAGATTACTGATACTTGCTTGTGGCCCTGCCGTACCGGTTGCAAGTAAATACGAACCGAAAGCAATCATGGCTAAAATTGCTAAGATCTTGACAATAGAAAACCAAAATTCCATTTCGCCAAAAAACTTAACGTGCAATAAATTAATACCATTAATGAGAATAAAGAACGTTAGCGCGGATGCCCACGTTGGGATTTGCGGCCACCAATATTGAATATACAGACCAATTGCACTTAACTCTGCCATACATACCAGTACGTTAAGTACCCAGTAGTTCCATCCTGACATGAAGCCTGCAAAAGGTCCCCAATATTTGTAAGCAAAATGACTAAAAGAACCACTTACTGGCTCTTCGACCACCATTTCACCGAGCTGGCGCATCATTAAAAAAGCAATAAATCCTGCAATCGCATAACCCAAGATTACCGACGGACCTGCCAATTTAATCGATTGTGATATACCAAGAAACAGCCCTGTACCAATCGCTCCACCCAATGCAATAAGCTGGATGTGACGATTACTCAAACCGTGTTTCAGGTTTCCTTGCTCTTGTGTTGACATATGATTATTCTCATCCTTGTCACGTAATTTTTTTCCAATAAATTACGTATATCATAAATTGATCAGATTTTCATAGAGATTGATGAAAAAATAATTGCGTTACTTTTCTCATAACCGCGCATGAAAACAGAAAATGCAAGAAATAACAATTATTATGCAATGTGTAATTAAATTATGTATTGCGTAATTTTATGAATTCAGTATTATAAGAACCATGAAGCAATTGGTTGTGCTCGGTCTATATCAAACTCATAAGTAAAAAAATGATCTAACCAAGGTTAAAACTTATTGAGTAGCTCAGTCCCTAGGCCGAACTTTTATTTGTATAAGACACGAGATGAAGACAAGGAAGCGAAAATGGAACAAAAACTAAACTCTTTTATTGAAGTTTCACCTCAATCTGATTTCACTATTCATAATTTGCCTTATGGTATTTTTAGTAGAACAGCCGAAGGCGAGCGTCAGGTCGGTGTAGCTATTGGTGATTGGGTCATTGATCTCGCTGCTCTTGAAAAGCACGGTCTTTTAAAACTTTCAGATCAAGACACATACTTTAACCAGCCTACACTGAATAAATTTATTGAATCGGGCAAAGCTAACTGGTCTAAAGTTCGTAAAACATTACAGTCTCTTCTTTCAGTTGAAAATTTAACGCTTCAAGAAAACCAAGCATTACGTCAGGAAGTTCTAGTTAAGCAAGACAGCGTGACTTTACATTTACCTGTTCGCGTACCTGGCTATACCGATTTTTATTCTTCTAAAGAACACGCGACCAATGTCGGCTGTATGTTCCGCGACCCTAAAAATGCCTTGCTTCCAAACTGGACCGAATTACCTGTAGGTTATAACGGTCGTGCTAGCTCTGTTGTCGTGAGCGGAACTCAAGTGGTACGCCCATCAGGTCAAATCAAACTTCCAAATGAAGAACGTCCAGTTTTCTCAGCAACGCGTAAACTCGATTTCGAACTTGAAACAGCATTTATTGTGGGTAAACCAACTCAATTGGGGCAGCCTATCTCGATTGAAAATGCTTGGGACCATATTTTCGGAATGGTTCTGCTAAACGACTGGTCAGCACGTGATATCCAGCAATGGGAATACGTTCCTCTAGGTCCATTCAACTCAAAATCGTTTGCTAGCGCTATTTCACCTTGGGTGGTAACGCTTGAAGCACTTGAACCATTTAAAGTTGAAGGCCCGAAACAAGAACCAAAACCACTGGCTTATTTACAAGAAAATATCGCCAACAGTTACGACATTAATTTGAGTGTTGAGATGCAAACACCAAAATCAGCACAAACTGATGTGATCTGTAAAACCAACTTCAAATATATGTATTGGTCTATGGCTCAGCAGCTGACTCACCACACGATTGGAGGCTGTAACGTTCAGGTCGGTGACTTAATGGGTTCAGGTACTATTTCAGGTTCTACACCTGACTCTTATGGCAGCTTGCTTGAGCTGACTTGGAACACCACTAAACCTTTAACACTTGCTAACGGTGAAACTCGTGGTTTCTTACAAGACGGCGATACACTCATCATGAAAGGTCACTGTGAGAAAAATGGTATCCGTATTGGCTTTGGTGAAGTTCGAAATACTGTACTTCCTGCATTAGATTTTGATTTTGCAGAAACTTCGGAGCCTGACTATGAAGCTGTATAGTTACTTTCGTAGCTCTGCAGCTTACAGAGTACGGATTGGCCTAAACCTTAAAAGTCTCGCTTATGAAACTCTACCCGTTCATTTAGTTAAAAATGAGCAGCAAAGTGAAGACTATTTAAAGTTAAATCGCAGTGCCTTAGTGCCAACTTTAGTGGACGGCGATTTAACCTTGTCACAGTCATTAAGTATTTTGGAATATCTGGATGAACAATATCCAGAAACCAAACTACTTCCAAATGATGTGAAAGAGAGAGCCAAAATCCGTGCTTTTGCACAAGCAATCGCTTGTGATATTCACCCCTTAAACAACTTACGCGTTCTGAAATATTTAAAAAATGACTTAAATGTCTCGGACGAACAAAAAAATTATTGGTATCAGCACTGGATTATTGAAGGCTTTCAAAGTCTCGAACAGCAACTTCAAGATTCAAACGGGCAATTTTGCTTTGGACAACAAGCAACGATTGCCGATTGCTGCCTGATTCCACAGGTCTACAACGCGAAACGCTTCAAGATAGATTTATCTGCGTTTCCAAAAATTGAATCAATTTATCAACATTGTTTGTCTATCCCAGCCTTCTATAACGCGGCACCAGAACAACAACCAGATTGGGAATAGTAAAAGGAGTTTCAACATGACATTTGCCATTAAAAAAATACATCACGTTGCATATCGTTGTAAGGATGCGAAAGAGACTGTTGAGTGGTATAAAAAAATGCTCAACATGGACTTTATCTTAGCTTTTGCTGAAGACCATGTTCCTTCAACAAAAGCCTTTGATCCTTATATGCATTTATTCCTAGATGCTGGTCAAGGCAACGTTTTGGCATTTTTTGAGTTACCAACTCAACCAGAAATGGGTCGAGACGAAAATACGCCTCAATGGGTTCAACATATTGCTTTTGAAGTTGAAGATTTAAATGCCCTAATGGCTGCGAAACAACATTTAGAAGAAAATGGTGTGAAAGTGTTGGGCGTGACGAACCATGGAATTTTCCACTCAATTTATTTCTTCGACCCAAATGGCCATCGTTTAGAACTGACTTATAACGATGTTCATGCTGAAGAAAAAATTGCAAAAATTACTGAAGAAATGAAAGCTGAAATGTTAGATGAATGGAGCAAAACCAAACGCGCTCCACACCACACTCACTTCTTACATGAAGAAGAGTTAGGAACCTAATTTTAAAACAGCAAACTAAAAAATCGGCATTGATTAGAATTGTTTGAATGAACGGTTCTATATCAATGCCGATTTATATTATTTAAAAACGCTAAATTTCTAGAAAATTGCGCTATAAATGAGAGCATAGTGATTTTAGAAAATTGTTGATTATTAAACATGCCAATTTCGCTAATAGAAAAAGGTGATTTCTATTTCTCGCGAGGCTCAGGCATGATGTAAATCGCAGCAATTTCAATTTATGTTTTGATCGTCACTGTTTAACAGCTGAAGTAAATTTATTAAGGGTATTTAAATGATTGAAGAAAAAGTATCTGGGGGGGTTCAATCACTTGAAGTCGGTTTATCTGTACTAAACGCCCTCTTGGAACACAATCAACCTATTATTCTCAAAGATCTATCTAGCAAGCTAGAAATGCATCCGGCTAAAGTACACCGCTATCTGGTTAGCCTTATTCGTATGGAATATGCAAAACAGCTTGATGATGGTCAATACGCCCTAGGCGATCAGGCATGGCGCTTAGGTCTAAACTGTGTTCAACATAGCGACACACTACAGCTCGTACAGCATTTAATTTACGACCTACAAAACAAAATTGGTTGCGGCATACAAATTAGTAAATGGTCCCCGAAAGGGCCTGTTGTGGTTCAGTCAATTGAGTCTAACCACCCTATTTCGATTGTCACTAAAGTCGGCTCAATTATGCCTTTAGTTAATTCTGCTGCAGGACGTTTATTTGCTTCTTATCTTCCAGAGCATTTTGTTCGTCCCTTAATGGAAGCCGAATGGCAAAAGCATCAGGAACTTGGACTAAATATTGCCCCACACAACTGGCAAGCATTTACAGAGCTTAAAGAAACCATTCGCCAGCAACAAATGTCAGCAGCGAAAGGTGATTTACTCACAGGTATTAACGCAGTAGGTTTACCAGTATTTAACTCAAACCAGAGCATAGAGTTTTGTATTGTGGCGCTTGATAGTGAAATGTTTTTACCCGTCGACCCACAAAGTAAAATTATTGAAACGCTTAAAAATGAGATTAATTTAATTAATCAATATATTAAAAGCCGCTAATCATTAGCCATAAAAAAAACCAAGAGCAATGCTCTTGGTTTTTTTAGATTAGAGACAAAGCAAAACTTATTTTGCTTCGAGAACGCCACGGCGAATTTGGTCACGTTCAATCGATTCAAACAGTGCCTTGAAGTTACCTTCACCAAAACCGTCGTCATCTTTACGTTGAATAAATTCGAAGAAAACTGGCCCAATCATATTTTGAGAGAAGATTTGCAATAAAAGCTTCTTCTGACCGTCTTTAGTATTACCGTCAAGCAAAATACCGCGCTGCTGTAATTCACTAGTCGGTTCACCATGCTCAGGTAAACGGTCTTCCAACATTTCATAATACGTGTTTGGCGGTGGAGTCATAAATTGCAGACCCAAGCCCTTTAACTTATCCCAAGTCGAAATTAAGTCATCACAAATAAACGCGATATGCTGAATACCTTCGCCATTAAAATCAGCTAAGAATTCTGCAATCTGACCGTTACCCTTGTCTGAGTCTTCATTTAAAGGAATACGGATCATGCCATCTGGAGCAGTTAACGCTTTAGATGTTAAACCTGTATATTCACCTTTAATGTCGAAGTAACGAATTTCTTGGAAGTTAAAAATCTTCTCGTAGAAATTTGCCCAGTACTCCATACGGCCTTTGTAGACGTTATGAGTTAAGTGGTCAATTTCATTTAAACCCGCACCTTCTGGGTGACGCTGCGCATCATCAAAGAAAACAAAGTCATTTTCATAAATGTCACGGTCAACCAAGAAGATTGGCATGCCACCAATACCTTTAATTGCCGGAATATTAAGCTCCATTGGCCCAATATTAGATTGCATTGGTTCTGCACCAAGCTCAACAGCCTTTTTAAAAGCTTTTGCCGCATCACGTGTTTTGAATCCCATTGCGCAAGCAGATGGGCCATGCTCATTGAAAAAGAATGAAGCATAAGATTCTGGCTGATAATTCAGGATAATATTGATATTTCCTTGACGCCATAAGTACACTTTTTTCGATTTATGCTTGGCTACTTTTGAAAAGCCGATGGTTTCAAAAATTGTATCTAATTCATTTTCTTTTGAAACAAACTCAATAAATGCAAAACCGCATAGTTCTAATGGGTTCTCTAAAATATCCATCTAGTTTCCCTCTGGTGATTACCTGATCCGTTTATTTCTGCTGATCTGGTCAGCTCCTTTCTCTATAGAATACGCATTTGCTGGGAGAGTGTTTGAACCGTCAAAATGCCTTAGCCCAACGCATCCTATGAGAAAAAAACCAATAATTAAAACGATGATTGAGTGAGCACGAAGCCGATGATTAATTTCCCTTCTATATGGTGTTTATTTTCCATACACAGTCCTTTCTTATCTAAAAGTACGATTGAGATTTTTCAATAAATCTTTAAAAATCGCCTTTTCCTAAAGTCATTCCTAGATTTATGGAGGCCAACATCCTTGTTGGACCTCCAATGGCCATTTACCTTAAAACAGATGCTACTAAAAACAATTAAATTATGCAATACATAATTTAATTATGAATTGTGTAATTTATTAATCAAAATACGCCGTTTGTTTGTGCTTGTTTTAGATTTCATATTTTATAAATCATTGGGTACACTCACATGGCTTTTAAAGTTCTAACGGCGGAAAACTTATGCTTTTAATTAGTGCCTGTTTAATTGGTGAACCTGTACGTTATGACGGCCGATCATGCTTGCACAGTAAGCTTCAGCAGTTATTTTTAAATAAAAAAGCCCACGCACTTTGCCCAGAGTTATTAGGCGGTTTTAGCACGCCTCGCTTACCCGCAGAAATTGTAGGAGGAACAGGTCAAGATGTGCTTGATGGCAAGGCAAAAATTACTGATTCATCTGGTTTAGATGTAACAGACTTATATTTAAAAGGTGCTCACCGCACTTTGGAAATTGCACAGCAAATAAAAGCAAGTTGTGTGGTTTTAAAAGAAAATAGCCCATCTTGCGGCAGTCAAAAAATTTATAACGGAACTTTTCAAGGCGAGAAGATTACGGGTGTTGGGATTACCACAGCACTGTTAAAGCGCCATGGTTTTAAAGTGATTTCTGAAAACGAAATTGAAGAATGGTTAGCAGCACATCCCCTTTAAGCATTGCCTGCTCAATCAAAACCCTTTTAATTGCTTTCTAAAACGGAAACAGAAAGCACTCAATATACAAGCTACTAAATAGCTTATGACTGCCATACTCCAAAAACCATAAATTCCCATTGCAGAAATCGAATGACTCCCCCAATACAGCCCTTTATAGGCCATCCACCAGCCACCACCCAATCCGAAACATAGCACCACGACTAAAAAAATCAGCATGGGTAAAATTGACACATCCCAACAGCGCAGCAAAGAGGTGAGTAAGGTCATGAAGCCATCTAGAAAATGAGATATACAGACAATTAACAGCAGTGATGCAGCCAAAACCTTCACAGCCAAATCATCTGAATAGAAGGTGACAATTAAGTCTCGCTCCAACCATAAACCTAGGGACAGACTACCACTCACTGCCATAATTACCCATATACTTTGTCTGGCAATTTTGTTTGCTTCTTCCATGTTGCCACTGCCCATAGATCGCGATACCAAAATGCTATAAGCCGAGGCAATTGAGGAGGGAAAAATAAACATAAAACCACCCGTGCTCGCGACAATTTGATGGGCTGCTGACACTACACTTCCAAAAGGCAAAATCAGAATGGCAACCGAACAAAATGCAACAACATCCATCAACGCCATGATCGCGGTAGGTATCCCTATTTTTAAAATCATACGCAGACTTTGTCGGCCATCTTCAACCGACCGTTCTGGTTGCTCAATAAAAATGTAGCTTTTCTCTAGGAAAAACAGGTAATAAACAGCCAACATAAACCACCGTACAATGAGAGTGGCTAACAAAGCCCCTATGGCACCGAGTGGTGGAATTGAAAATGAAGCGACACCATAAATCAAAAGATAGGACAAAATAATTTTAAGAATGAAAAAAATGCTATCTGACAGTAAAACCTTATGCGCATTTTCAGTGACCTGAGACAAAGCTGTACATAGGCGCATCAGTAAATGCGCAGGTAAAATAAATACCAAGACCCAAATACAGTTTTTAGTAATTGAAACCACATGTTCAGATGCACCAAATAATTTTGGTAAATCACGGAACAAGTAAAGCAAGCCAATACTCACCAATGCCGAACATAACATTAGCCAAATGCCTTGAATAAAGATTTGACGAATATGGGGTATGTCATGGCAACCATAAGCTTCCGAGAGCTTGAGGATCACACCTTGCAAAATACCCATCCCAATGACATAAATCACTGTATATAAAGATAAGGTTACCGATAATGCGGCGACATGGTCATTGCTAAAATGCCCTACATAAGCAATATCAATCAATCCACTTAAAACTAGAATTAAATTGCTTGAGAGCATGGGAATAAATAATTTAAAAATCTGGTTCATTAAAAAAAGCCTTATTTTTTTCTTTGCGATTTATGTTGATATTCACGTTATTTTTAGTGCATCAATCCAAAGCAAAAGACATACCAGTTCTAAATTCAGCTTCCTCTAAAATGTTCTTTAAATAAAAAAGCCAAACTATTCGTTTGGCCTTCTTTTGTAATGTATGTTTTTCTACAGTTATTCTTGTTTGTGTTTACTTGCCCAATAAGTGGCAAGCGCAGGACCAGAAATATTGTGCCAAAGGCTGAAAATTGCGCTTGGTACAGCCGTAATTGGAGAAGCAGCAAAATGCACTGCTGCAAGCGCCACGCCTAAGCCTGAGTTTTGCATTCCTACTTCTACCGCAATTGCTTTACTGTCTGCATAAGGCAATTTAAAGAAACGAGCTGCGGTAAAACCTAATAAATAACCAAATCCATTATGGAGTATCACTACCGCCAAAATAAGCAAACCCGACTGTAAAATAGCTGCTTTGCTCCCACCAATAATGGCTGCCACAATCGCGACAATTGCAATAACTGAAACTAACGGCATAACTTGAATATAGGACTCGACCTGACGTTTAAGCCAAGTTCGCAAAATCAGACCAATCACAATAGGCAGTAGCACCACCTGTAAAATTGAAATAAACATCGAAGCTGCATCAATCTTTAACCATTGGCTGGCTAGCAGATAGAAAATTGCAGGAGTTAATACAGGTGCTAAAAGTGTTGATACCGATGTGCAGGCGACCGATAAAGCCACATTGCCTTTAGCCATATAGGTAATCACGTTTGAAGCTGTTCCGCCTGGGCAACACCCCACTAAAATAACGCCGACTGCAATTTCAGGCGGTAAATTAAATAATTTACATAGAACATATGCTAAACCGGGCATCACCACAAACTGGGCAACCACTCCAATCAACACCGCTTTAGGGCTTTGCAATACCCCTTTAAAGTCATCAACGGTCATGGTCATTCCCATACCGAGCATAATAATCCCTAAGATCCATGGGATGTACGCTTTAAGCCAGACAAAAAACTCAGGTTGCCATAGCGCTAGAGCCGCAAAAACGATGACCCATAAAGCAAACGTTTTCTGAACAAATTGAGTAAAACGTAATAATGCAGACATGCTGTTCATCCATATCAAATCGCAATTAAAGCCCAAACAACATGAGCACTCTCTCTAACATTCACTCAACAAGTCAGTCGATTGAATACGGACCACACCCTGTTGCTGCATCGCTTGCCATGCCTGTTCTAAAGAGCCGTTCAGATTAATACCCTTACAGGCATCTTCAATCACTAAAGTTTTAAAGCCGAGTTGAACTGCATCTAAAGCAGTCCATGCGACACAAAAGTCCGTAGCAATTCCGACCACATAAACCGTATCAATGCCGCGCTCTTTTAAGTAACCCGTTAAACCCGTCATTGTGCTGTGGTCTGCTTCCATAAAAGCCGAGTAGCTATCAATATGAGCATGAAAACCTTTTCGGATAATCAGCTGGGCCGTTGGGATATTCAAATCTGGATGAAATTCGGCATCATGGCTACCTTGTACACAATGTTTAGGCCAAAGCACTTGCGGTCCATAATCGAGCTCAATGGTTTCAAATGGCTGTTTACCCAAATGGTTGGCGGCAAAAGATATATGATTATCTGGATGCCAATCTTGTGTCAGAACGACATTTTCAAAACAACGCGCCAATTGGTTAATGGTTGGAATAATTGTATCGGCATCGGCAACTGCTAAATTTCCACCCGGTGTAAAACCATTTTGTACATCAACTACGACTAAAGCCGAATTTTGTGGTTGTTTCTTCATTTTCATGCCATCTTAAGTCCCATTCGGGAAAAATATGCATTTTATCTTGCCATAAAAAAGACCGTAGCAAGTAAGGATTCGCAGAATTGAACCATATTGTCATATTTACTGTCTTTTACTTGAAATGATCAAATTGGCATTCTATGTTTTGCTCAAGTTTACATAGGGTTTATCAGTTAAGCATATTGTTCTTATGCGTCTGATCAGTCATAATTTGCATAATTGTCATTCAACAATCTGTTATTGTTAGAACTGGACAATCAAAATACTGCAACCATCCCACATTTTGTTTTTCTTACCTCAGATTCGGATGGATAAATAGGATATTTTTTAAAATGACTCAGCAAGCACAGACCATTCAAGGCTCAATCGTCGCAATTGTCACTCCCATGTTGAAAGATGGCGGTGTAGATTGGAAGGGTCTTGAGAAGCTGGTTGAGTGGCACATAGAACAAGGTACAAACAGTATTGTAGCCGTCGGTACAACCGGCGAAGCCTCAACATTGAGCATGGAAGAGCACACACAGGTTATTAAAGAAATTATTCGTGTAGCCAATAAACGTATTCCAATTATTGCCGGTACTGGTGCAAACTCAACCCGCGAAGCAATCGAATTAACTAAAGCAGCTAAAGACCTCGGTGCTGATGCCGCTTTACTTGTAACACCATACTATAACAAACCAACCCAAGAAGGCCTTTTCCAACACTATAAAGCGGTTGCCGAAGCTGTTGAATTACCTCTTATTCTTTATAACGTACCGGGTCGTACAGGCGTAGACTTGTCAAACGATACAGCGGTACGTTTAGCAGAAATTCCTAACATTGTAGGTATTAAAGACGCAACAGGTGATGTACCTCGTGGTAAAGCTTTAATCGATGCTTTAAACGGCAAAATGGCTGTTTACTCAGGTGACGATGAAACTGCATGGGAACTTATGCTTCTTGGCGCAGATGGTAATATCTCGGTTACTGCAAACATTGCACCTAAGGCAATGAGCGAAGTATGTGCGGTTGCAATTGCTAAAGATGAGCCACAAGCGAAGACGCTTAACAATAAGATTGCAAATTTACACAATATTCTATTTTGCGAATCTAACCCAATTCCTGTGAAATGGGCACTACATGAGATGGGACTGATTGATACTGGTATTCGTTTACCACTCACTCCTCTCGCTGAGCAATATCGCGAACCTCTCCGCAATGCCCTAAAAGATGCGGGAATTATTTAATAAGAGCAATTTATGATGCAATTACGTCTTGGTTTAGTCCTTGCAGTTTCAGCCTTAAGTTTAGCTGGCTGTGGTCGCTTCGCACTCAATAATCACTCTTTAGATTATAAAAAAGCAAAGCAACTCGCCCCGCTTGAGTATCCTGCCGATGCAACTGTACGACCAGCGACGCCTTTGTATCCTGCACCAACAGTAGACCAGCTCGCTATCGATCATGCACCGAAGTTTGAAAACAAGCGTGGCAATCGTTTTGCATTGCCTCGCCCTGAACAAACTCAAGGTGATACAGCAGATACAGCTGCTCAATCAGGTAGCGCGCTTAGTCGCCCTCAACTTGTAACAGATGGTAATAAAAACCCACTGTTAAAAATTGATGGAAGTACCGCTGAAATTTGGCAATACACCAAAGCAACCCTAAGCACGTTAAATTACAACATCATCGCTCAAGGCAGTAATCAAGCGACGATTAAAGTAAATGACAAAACTTATGTGCTTAAACTGACTGGTGTTGGCTCTAGTCATAGCCTTGCTCTCTTTAATCCAGACAACACTTTTGCAAGCCCTGAAGTTGCGGCAGAAGTGTTAAACCAGATTTACCAAAATTGGCCAGCCTAGTCGTTTACTAGGCATTTTTTTTAAAAGGTTCCCTCATGTTAAAACAAACCTTGCTCTATACTGGTAAAGCAAAATCTGTATATGAAACAGACAATGCCGACCATCTGATTTTAGTCTTTCGTGATGATGCCTCTGCGTTCAATGGCGAAAAAATCGAACAACTAGATCGTAAAGGCAAGGTGAACAACCGTTTTAACGCCTTCATCATGGAAAAACTTGCTGCTGCGGGTATTGAAACGCATTTTGAAAAATTGCTTTCTCCAACTGAAGTTCTTGTTAAAAAACTTCAAATGATTCCTGTTGAATGCGTAATTCGTAACTATGCAGCTGGTTCTCTATGCCGTCGTTTAGGTGTAGAAGAAGGTAAAGAACTTACTCCTCCTACATTTGAATTGTTCTACAAAGATGATGGCTTAGGCGATCCAATGGTTAACGAATCTCAAGCGATTGCTTTAGGTTGGGCGACTGCTGAACAGTTAGAACAAATGAAAGTGTTAACTTATAAAGTAAATGATGTATTGAAAGCATTATTTGCTGAAGGCAACATGATCTTGGTGGACTTCAAACTTGAATTTGGTGTTTTCCATGACCGTATCGTACTTGGTGATGAATTCTCTCCAGACGGTTGCCGTTTATGGGACAAAGACTCTAAGAAGAAACTCGACAAAGACCGTTTCCGTCAAGGTTTAGGCGGTGTTGTTGAAGCTTATGAAGAAGTTGCAGCTCGTTTAGGCGTAGATTTATCTGACATCTAATTAGCCAGACTTTAGTAAGAAACCGAGCTGAATTGCTCGGTTTTTTTATTTTCTAGGCACTAAAATTCAGGAAAAGTAGACAGATTTGTATATTTAATTAAATTATTACTTGCACAATATAAAAGCAAAGCACTAAAATCTAAAAAAACATTAATTGCATCACAATAATTAAATTTAAAGTATGGTGAGCCCTATGGAACTACTTAAGCCTGAAAAGAGATTAATGAATCACTCGATACAGTTTGGTGAAAATCCATTAGTGATTTTATCTAATTTTAGCGACTCTGCTTTGAAACAAGGTTGGAGCGAAGCTGAAGTGGAAACCGTCATTTCTGAAGCTTCTCAAGGTGACTATATGAAACTCATACGGACTTTGAGAACATATACCTTACTTTAATTATTGTTACTGATGTTATCTGATTTGCCGTAAATCTTTAGCGTCAACCCTATACTGATTTCTGACTTCTTCATCATAATTGCTCCCCTTTGACTCAGGCGGCAATTCGTCTTGTCATGCAAAGTTTTATCGACCTCTTCTTATATTTAGCTGTCCTATCTGGTTAATTGCTTCTATTTGCATACTATTTTGCTTAGCGTCGTATCTTTCAATTTATAAAAAGATACATAAAGCTGTTATGAATCAACTAGATTTATTCTGAATACTGCCTTAACAATAAACAAAAATAATAAGTAGAAAATATTTATTCTATGAGGAGTAAGCATGATGGACCATGAAATAGAGGAAAAAAAGGTCGAGCAAACCTTAAGTTGGCGTGAAAAAATGGCAGTTGAAGAACATGAAAAACTGTCACCGCGTTTAGTCTATGAAATTATCCGCCGTGATGGTGCAGAAGAGCTGGATCGGCCAACAGCTGCACTGATCTTTTCAGGAATTGCAGCAGGTCTAGTCATCAGTTTTTCTTTTGTGTTTAAGGCGATTATCGCTTCTTATCTTCCAGCTGATGCAGTCTGGACCGATTTAATCACCAATGTCGGTTATACCATTGGTTTTTTGATCGCTATTTTGGGCCATATGCAACTCTTTACCGAAAATACCATCACCACAGTTGTACCTCTATTCAAGCCCTTTACTCTCGAAAAATTACAAGCTGTAGGCCGATTATGGGGGATTGTGATTTTATGCAACATCATTGGAACAGCTTTAGCGAGTTTATTTTTCCTCACTACTCACCTGTTTACACCCGATATTGACAAGGCACTAGACGAGCTAGCACATCATGTTGCGTCTTTTTCTGCGACCGAAAACTTACTGAAAGGTATTATGTCAGGGCTGTTAATTGCTGCACTAGTCTGGATGCTGCCTTCAGTTAGCAATAAATTCCTACTCATCTTTTTCATGACATATTTGATAGGACTCGGTGACTTTACCCATGTAGTAGTAGGTTCTACCGAAATGTCTTATCTAGTTTGGCAAGGAGATGCCTCTATTAGTGAATATATTTTTAATTTCCTGATTCCAACGACTATTGGAAATATTATTGGTGGTACAGGCGTGTTTACCCTGCTGATTTATGGTCAGGTTACTGAGGAATTGGAACAATAGCAGGACTCAATAAAACTATTGTTCCTGCTGCCATCTGCGTTGCTGTAAGCGTTCGCCTTCAACCTCACGCTTATTTCTCGCGGACTCGTAGAGTTTGGTTCCCTTCAACTCAGGTGGCAAATAGTCTTGCAACACAAAGTGCTCTGGGTAATCATGAGGATAGAGATAATTGATGCCATAACCTTGCTGTTTCATTAGCTTGGTTGGTGCATTTCTCAAGTGTAAAGGCACTGGTAAATTTGCCGTTTTCTCGGCAAGTTCCAATGCTTTGTTAATTGCTAAATAAGTACTATTACTTTTTGCACTTGTTGCTAAATAAACCGCGGTTTGGCCCAAAATAATTCGACCTTCAGGCATACCCACTGCTTGAACAGAGCGGAAACATTCACCTGCAAGCAAAAGCGCATTTGGATTCGAGTTTCCAATGTCTTCTGAGGCTGCAATCAACATACGTCTTGCAATAAAAACTGGATCTTCCCCGCCTTTAAGCATACGAGCCATCCAGTACAGAGCTGCATCTGGATCACTACCACGAATCGATTTAATAAATGCAGAAACGAGGTCGTAATGCTGCTCACCCGATTTGTCATAACGTGCAATGTTTTGCTGGGCAACTTTTACCACCACAGCATTGGTAATGGTATTTTCAATTTCTGGCTCAAAAGTACTCGCAATTAAGTCTAGTAAATTAAGCGCTTTACGGGCATCGCCTGCTGCAAACTGCAAAAGGGCATCGTACTCTTCAATATGAATGTAACGTTCTTTTAAGAATTTATCTGCTTGGAGAGCATTGTTGAGTAGCGTCTGAATTGCTTCGCTGTCTAAACTGTTTAAGGTATAGACCTGACAACGTGATAAAAGTGCACTATTGACTTCAAAAGACGGATTTTCTGTGGTCGCACCTATTAAGGTAATTTTTCCTTTTTCTACAGCCCCTAGTAATGCATCTTGCTGTGATTTATTAAAGCGATGAATTTCATCAATAAAAACCACAGGTGTTAGTAAGTCACCACTTTCTGCAATTACTTCACGTAATTCTTTTACGCCCGTATTCAGAGCAGACAAACTCACAAATGGGCGGTCTATTGCTTGCGCCAAAAGCAAAGCAATTGTTGTTTTACCAACGCCTGGCGGTCCCCAAAAAATAATAGAAGGTAAATGCCCCTGATCAATCATTTGACGCAGTGGTGCGTGTTCACCTAACAAATGATCTTGCCCAATAATTTCAGACAAATCTCTCGGGCGCAGGCGTTCAGGAAGTGGAATATGGGTGTCTGACATCTCAAATAGCTTTATCGTCTTTTCACTATAGTCTATTGCGTCTCACAGAAATCTACAATTTGAATCTATGAGACACGTTCTTTATTTACAGACTAACTCGTAGCATTAAGATGGTTTATTACTGAGTTTCAGCAAACGTGCATCTGGGCCATCTTCAATTACCCAAATTGAACCGTCTTGTGCTTCATGTAAACCACGAATACGTTGCTTCATCTCTAATCTTTGTATTTCTTTTACAGGTTTATGCTCTAAATCTACAACCACAATCGCTTTGGAAGATAACCCACTAATTAAGGCTTTATTTTGCCATGCAGGAAATTGTTGGCCTCGATAAATGATTAGGCTCGACGGTGAAATGACAGGTGTCCAATCAATCTCAGGTGCTTTAAATTCAGGGCGAGTATGGTGGTCTGGAATAGGCTCACCCGAGTAGTGGTCACCATTTGAAACGATTGGGTAACCATAATTTTCACCTTTGGTAATAATATTAAGCTCATCACCACCTTTAGGCCCCATTTCAACTACCCAGAGTTGTCCTTTGCGGTCAAAAGCCATACCTAAGGGGTTACGGTGTCCAAGTGACCATATTTCCGCAGTAACCCCACCTTGTTTATAAAAAGGATTACCTACGGCTGCTGAACCATCCTCATTTAAACGCAAGACTTTGCCCAAATTACTCTTCATGTCTTGGGCAGGGTCAAACTTTTGGCGCTCACCTGAACTGACCCAAAGCTTACCATCTGCATCAAAGAGCATACGATGTCCATAATGGCCTTGTCCTGAGACTTTAGGCACCTGCTGCCAAATCTGTTTCACCTCTATAAGTTTTGGCTGATTAGGGTTAAATAAGTCTAATTTCGCACGTGAAATCACTGCACCAGATCCACCTTGCCCTTTAGCTGCATAACTGAGATATATCCAATGATTTTTGGCAAAGTCAGGATGTAAAACAACATCGCCTAAACCACCCTGCCCGCCATAGTTCACCGCTGGAACACCTTGAACATCTAACATTTGTTTATTTTGGGGGTTAAAAAGTTTTAACTTACCTTGTCGCTCAGTGACTAATAAACGATGGTCTGGCAAACTGGTAATCGCCCAAGGTTCATTAAAATGTGCGACTGTCTCGACCTGATAAATTTGTTTGGCAGCACTAGTTTGCTCTGTTTTTGCAGTTGTATTTTGTTCAGGATTTTTTGAGTTGGTATTGTTAGAACCACAAGCCATTAATAAGAAAAAGCTACTACATAATAAGGGGACTGCTAGTCGTTTCATCATTTTTATCTCCTTCGCTTTTATTTTTATATAACGGAGATGGTTAAAAACTTTACGATTAAAATGTTACTTTATTATACGCTGTAATTAAAAATGTCCATTGGGAGCGTATTAACGCACCCACCGTACCACATAATCTTCAAGATCATCTTCATGTACATCAGTTTCAGGAATACAACGCCCTGCAACAGATTTTTTTGCCTTAACTACGCTTTGTCTCGTACCCGTATTTAAATAATGCCAAGAAGGTAAATTTTTACCCTCATTCAAACGTTTATAGGCACAACTTGAAGGTAACCAATGAATTGTTTTTAAGCTTTCTGGCGTCAACTGTAAACAGTCAGGCACTTGCTGCTGACGATTTGAATAGTCTGAGCAACGCCCTGTACCACAATCAAGCAATTTACACGCTACCTTGGTGTAAGCAACCTCATGAGTATCTTCATCTTCTAGCTTGACCAAGCAACATAAACCACACCCATCGCACAAAGCTTCCCACTCAGCCTTAGTAAGCTGCTCTAGCGTGTAATTTTTCCAAAATAATGGGCGAAGTGAGGTCTCGGTAGACATAGGTTTTAACGGCTGTATACATAAAGCAAAGTCAGATTATAGCATTGAAGGCACTGTGCTTAAGGAAAGAAACTGTATTTTTAGCATCACAAAATGATTGTTTAATATACATTTCAACCACATAAACGACACATTCCGTGCAAAAAAGCCACTATATAGTAAAAACACAATGAAAAATAAGGAGGACAACATTATGTTCCGTTGGGCAATAATTTTTGCAGTGATTGCACTCATTGCCAGTCTATTAGGGTTTGGTGGTGTTGCAGGGTTATCTAAAGACTTTGCCGTGATTTTATTGGTTGTGGCTGTAATTCTCGCAGTTATTGGTTTTATTTCGCGAGGCCGAACCTAATTCAATCATGACTACATAAAAAGAAGGAACTTGTTTCCTTCTTTTTTATTGCCTAAATGTTTCTATCTTTTTCTTTTGAGGTAGATTTTTACATAGTTATTCATATGACTTTTATTTTTTTATGCTTTAATCAAGCGTGTTTAAACCAAGTTTAATTTCAGGATTAATGTCATGAGTACAGCAATTAAAACCCGTGAAATTCAATATACTGCACCAGACGGCAGCCATTTAATTGGTTATTTTGCAGCTCCAGAAAGTGAAACACCTGTACCCGGTATTATTATTGGTCCTGAATGGTGGGGCCGTAATGAATATACTGAACAACGCGCACGTGAACTTGCTGAACACGGCTATGCGGCTCTTGCGATTGACATGTATGGCGATAAAAAAGTCACATCAACCGCAGCTCAAGCATATGAATGGATGATGCAAACATTTGAAGAGTTAGACACGGTGACTGATCGTGCAAATGCAGCACTTCAGACACTTGCTGCACAACCAGAAGTAAATAGTGAAAAACTGGCTGCAATTGGCTTTTGCTATGGTGGTAAAGTTGTATTAGACCTTGCGCGCTCAGGTGCACCACTTAAAGCAGTTGTGACATTCCATGCTACATTAGCACCGAAAGCACCTGCTCAAAAAGGCAACATTCAAGGTGAGATTTTAGTTCTACATGGTGAACAAGACACCATGGTCACCTTAGAAGATGTTGCTAATTTTGAAAAAGAGATGCAAGCTGCTGAAGTTAAACATGAGGTAGTGGTTTTAAAAGGTGCTAAACATGGCTTTAGTAACCCGCTTGCAGATGAAAAAGCGAAAGCGAATGGTGTAGACCTTGGCTACGACAGCGAAGCGGAGAAACAAGGCCTTGCTAAAATGTACGCTTTGTTAGAACGTACTTTAAAATAAAAGAAGCAAATTTGGAGCAAATGTTTTTTGCATTTGCTCCCTTAAATGTTTATGACTTTGCAATATTTTTACTGTATTTTTTAAACCATACTTCAATAACTATACTCCCGTTGAGCTAGAGCAAAGCCTAGTCTTATTTCCCGCACTCGGGGTTTAATGGAATAACATGAGAGGATACAACAATGGCTGACAAGAAATGTCCGTATTGCGAATTTGATGAATATGACATCATTGATAAGAATGAATTTGCTGTAATTTTACCTGACCCAAATCCGTTGTCTAAAGGCCACTGTGTCGTAACTCCATTACGTCACGTCAACTCGTTCTTTGATATTACCTCTAAAGAACATCAAGGCTTACTTACACTTCTTGAAATTGCCCGCCACGAAACCCAGCTTCGTCATCAGCCTGCCGGTTTTCATATCGGCTTTAATGATGGTGAAGTGTTTGGTCAAAGCTCTGACCATTTCCACATTCATGTCATTCCATACTACAAAAACCAACCGTTGAAACTTGATCAACGTTGGGGCGTAAAAGAGGATTAATCCTTTTTATGCTTGAAGCAGAGACCACTTATTTTCAAGTGATCTCTGTTTTAACAGGCTCATTTTGATTGCCTGCTTTAAACAAAACTTCTCTCCAATTTCAGCTATAATTTAGCCCTTACTTTTCTTCTATAGCTGTTCATGCCTGAATTTTCTTTTTCTGATGCCCTCTTAAACTGGTTCGATCAACATGGTCGTCACGATTTGCCTTGGCAAGTTGCAGATGATCCATACAAGGTTTGGGTTTCTGAAATTATGCTACAGCAGACTCAGGTGAAAACGGTTCTGCAATATTTTGACCGCTTCATGGAGCGCTTTCCAACGGTAGAAGCTTTAGGTCATGCAACTTGGGATGATGTCGCTCCTTATTGGGCTGGCCTTGGCTATTACGCTCGTGCTCGCAATTTGCATAAAGCCGCTGGCCTTGTAGCACAACAAGGTAAATTTCCTGAAACCCTAGAAGAATGGATTGCTCTACCCGGCATTGGACGCTCTACAGCAGGCGCACTTATGTCTTTAGGTTTGCGTCAGTACGGTGTGATTATGGATGGCAACGTGAAGCGTGTTTTAGCGCGTTTCTTCGCTATTGAAGATGACTTAAGTAAGCCGCAGCATGAACGTGAAATGTGGAAACTCGCTGAAGAGCTTTGCCCTACGCATCGTAATCATGACTATACTCAAGCCATAATGGACTTAGGTGCAACTATCTGTACGCCTAAAAAACCGCTGTGTTTATATTGCCCAATGCAAACTCATTGTCAGGCCTACCAACAAGGTTTAGAACAAGAACTACCTTTTAAAAAACCCAAAAAAACTCCACCTGTTAAAACGGCAGACGTTCTTATTATTCAGTGTGAAGATGAATGGTTCTGGCAACAGCGCCAAGCCCATGGTCTATGGGGTGGTTTATTCTGTTTACCTATTTTAGAAAATGAACATGAACGACTGAGCATAAGCCAGCAATTTAAATTACAGCCTCAAGCACAAACTTTTCAGATTAGTCATAGCTTCACTCATTTCACATGGCTACTTAATGCTCACACGTTCCACGTGGAACCTGATCAAAAAGAACATCTGGCGATTGAACTTGAAGGCCAATGGTTGACTCCAGAACAAGCAATTTCCAAAGGTGTACCAACTGCAATGAAAAAATTGATCTCGACTAGCCGTTCATGACATAGTGGTCAAAATAATTTTGATATAACTATGACAGGGAGTATTTCGTGCGACGTTTTGTTTCTCATCTCTCACTTGGTTTTCTCATTATTCTATTGGCAGCTTGTGCCAGTGCACCTAAAAAACCTACACCACTTTCCCCCACTCAAGTCAGTAAGCTCAAAAGTATGCAGCTTCCAAATCGACTACCTGTACCTGTAAAAGGTGTCGATCGAGATGAACTAAAAGACACGTGGGGAGCGGCTCGTAGTCAAGGCCGTAGCCATGAAGGAATTGATATTTTGGCTCCACGTGGAACCAAAGTGTATAGCACAACCGAAGGACTCGTTGCTGATCTTCGTAATAATAACCTCGGCGGCAAAGTCATCTGGATTTTAGGTCCAGCAGGAACATGGCATTATTATGCTCATCTTGACGGTCATAAACGTGGCCTAAATGTAGGTGACTATGTCAAAAAGGGCGATTTAATTGGATATGTCGGCAACACGGGCAATGCACGTTATACTTCACCTCATCTCCACTATGGTCTTTATCTAGATGGTAAAGGACGTGGTGCCGTTAACCCTTATTCATATTTACGCTAGGAACATTTTATGTCGGAAGCGCTGATCAATCGCTTAGTAGAGTTTGCCGAGTCGGGCAACCAGCAAAAGATCATTTTAAATGGCAATAGCTATCAAGGCTGGATCATGGAAATCAGCGATGATGCCCTGCTAATCAGTACCGGTTTTTCAGATAAAGTAGGCAAAGACTTTTGGCTAAAGTTTGAAGACTTAACTCAAGCTGAACTGTATTATTGGGATACTCGCCCAAATGAATGGGTGTTATTTAAACTTTAAAATTCTAAGATAAATATAAGGAGCATTATCATGAAAACTCAACGTTGCGGATGGTGTTCCGACGATCCCCTATATATTGCCTATCATGATGAAGAATGGGGTAAGCCAGAACACGACGAAGCACGGTTATTTGAAATGCTTTGCCTCGAAGGTCAGCAAGCTGGCTTATCATGGATTACCGTACTAAAAAAAAGAGAAAGCTACCGTCAACACTTTTTTAATCATCCAATTGAAGATATTGCTTCATTTACTGATGACTTTTTAGAATTAAAATTATCCGATGCAGGCTTAATTCGTCACTTGGGTAAACTCAAAGCCATTCGTGATAATGCGATTGCTTGGCAAGCGCTCAAAGCACAAGTTGGTGATGTACCGACATGGCTTTGGCAGTTTGTAGATGCAGCTCCACAAAACAATGATGTTGCAGACTACCGTCAGGCTCCTGCACAGACTGAACTCAGTGTAAAACTTTCCAAGACCCTTAAAAAGAATGGTTTTAAATTTGTCGGTCCAACCACTTGCTATGCGTTTATGCAGGCTGTAGGTATGGTCGATGATCATGAAAACGATTGTCAATTTAAAGCTTCATAACCCACCAGAACGGTTCAAATCCGCTTAAGGAGTTTCCGATGAGCAACAATACGATTCAGGCCTATGCTGCAATGCAAGCAGGTGAAAAACTGGTTCCTTACCAATTTGACGCAGGTGAATTACAACCGCATCAGGTTGAAGTAAAAGTTGAATACTGTGGTTTATGTCATTCTGATATTTCAGTTCTGAATAATGAATGGCGCTCGACTGTCTACCCTGTGGTTGCAGGTCATGAAATTATTGGAAGAATTGTAGCTTTAGGTTCAGAAGCCAAAGGTCTACAAATCGGGCAACGTGTTGGTATCGGCTGGACAGCTGAAAGTTGCCAATCGTGTGATGAATGTATTGGTGGTCAGCAAGTACTTTGTACGGGCAAAAATGTTGCAACAATCGTCGGGCATGCTGGTGGTTTTGCCGATAAAGTTCGTGCTGGCTGGCAATGGGCTATTCCCCTCCCTGAAGATTTAGACCCAGAAAGTGCAGGTCCTCTACTTTGTGGCGGAATTACCGTGTTTGATCCACTCCTCAAACACAAGATTCAGGCAACCCATCATGTGGGTGTGATTGGCATTGGCGGTTTAGGTCATATGGCGATTAAGCTCCTTAAAGGTTGGGGGTGTGAAATCACGGCATTTAGTTCTAACCCAGACAAAACAGAAGAGCTTAAAGCAATGGGAGCCGACCATGTCGTCAATAGCCGCGATACCAACGCAGTAAAAGCTCAAAAAGGTAAATTCGATTTATTGCTGAGTACCGTGAATGTGACTCTAAATTGGTCTGCTTTTATTGCAACACTGGCACCAAACGGAACCTTACATTTCTTAGGTCTTACGCTTGAGCCTGTTCCTGTTTCTGTTGGCTCTCTTATTGGTGGTGCTAAGTCAGTAACTGGTTCACCTACAGGCTCACCTGCTGCACTACGTCAGCTTTTAAAGTTTGCTGCACGCAAAAAAATTGCGCCTCAAATTGAGCTGTTTCCAATGTCACAGCTCAATGAAGCAATTGAACGTCTACACTCAGGTCAAGCACGTTACCGAATTGTACTTAAAGCAGACTTCGCAGAATAAACCTAACTTACGGTTTTCATCTGTTGTCGTGACCAGTTCGCCAAGTGTTTAATCGCTTGGCGGACATCTACTGTTAACTCATGACCTGCATTTAATCGAATAAAATGCCGATAGCGTTCATCCTCACCAAAAACATGCCCGGGAACTACGGTAATTCCGTGAGATTTTGCAGTGTAATAGAGCGCCAAACTATCTACAGTTTTAGGTAACTGTATCCATAATGCATAGCCTCCTTCTGGTTGGCTCAATGCAATTGGAATACCTTCAAAAGCATTTAAAATACAACTACGATACTCCTCGACTTGCCTCATCAAATTCGGTCTTAACTGCTCTAAATGCTCCCTGTAACCACGACTATAAATAAAATCAGCTAGGCCTAATTGTAGCGGTGTATTAACCCCAATATTACTGGCTACCAGCTCAAGCCTTAAATGCTGTAGCTTCGCGCTTAAACAGAACCACCCTACGCGATATGCACTCGATAATGACTTAGAAACCGATCCACACCAAATTACATAGCCTTCACGGTCCCAATATCGAATGGGTAATGGTCGCTCACCACTGTAACCACACTCTCCATAAATATCGTCTTCAATAATAAAACACTGATACTTTGCTGCTAATTCGGCAATATTTTGTTTTTCTGCATTACTTAAACAGTATCCCAATGGGTTCTGATAGTTGGCTGTCATTAAGCAAACTTTAGCTAAACCCTGCTTCATAAATGATTGTAAGCGCTCAAGATCGATACCACGATGATGCGCTGGAATCTCAATAATCTGTCGTTTTAAACTGGCTATAAGCTGTAGTTGTCCATTAAAAGTAGGCGTCGGAATTAAAATACTATCGCCTACTTCTGTTAGATGTTGAATCACCAAAGATAAAGCAGGCATGCAGCCATTGGTAATAAAAATATCTTCTGCCGCGATAAAAATCCCATCTTCACGCCAATGATCAGATAGTGCTTTTCTTAACTGCTCATGACCCTGTTTATTACAATAAAGAAAATCTTGGGGCTGACAATTTTTTAAAGCGCGTTGAATAGAACGGCGTAAACCCTCAACAGGAATAAAGTGAGGTGTCAATTGAATCGAACCCAGTGGTACAAGATGACTTTGTAAGGCAGCTTCCTGAATTTGGTTATGCAACTCCAGATTGGAGACTTGTCGCGGCAAAGATAAAAAATCTGGACTATCTGGAATAGGACTAGATTGGGTACGAGCAACCACAAAATAACCTGACTTTGGCTTTACATAAATGAGTCCCCTCGCCTCAAGCAATTCATAGCAACTTTTTGCCGTACTTAAGCTAATGCTGTGCTGACGGGCAAAATCTCGTAACGAAATAAGCTTCTGATGCGGTTTCAGCTCATCTTGATAAATACGATGTGCTAATTGATTGGCAAGAACCTGATATTGAAAAGTCATTCTGTGCTGCTTTTTTAAAAATTTCTGTATCTGTACTGCTTTATAGAACACCTTTAGGCTATAGAAATCAACTCCAAGAGTAGTAAGATAATGAAATTAAAAACTATATTATTGTTTACCATTATTTTGACAGGTTGCCAGTCACAACCCAAAACTGAACAGCACAGACATACGGTTTGCCAGAGTTTAATTGAAGGTTATTTAAAAATGACCAACCAACAAGACTACAAACTAGAGCAGCGCACTGATGATAAAGCCAATACAATTTCTCATTATCAATACAAACGTAATAACTCAAACGAAGTTGTCATGGTAAATTCGGTTTATTCAAACTTATATTTTAGTTGTCGAGAACAGCAACAAAGCTATTTTCTGTCTCAACATTCATCACAAGGACAAACGACTCCTATTTTAGAAGTTCATTTTCCAAGTGATGCTTATGGTAAGTTTAGAGACAGGTTTTAAAACCATCTTTTAATTGATCTGCCAAAAACTCAATGAATAAACGGATTCGTTTTGGTAGATGCTCTTGTTGATAATACACAGCATGGATGCTTTGATATTGATGTTCTATTTGATCTTCAAATAACGCGGTCAATCGTCCCTCTTGAATATCTTTCCAAATTTCAAATTCAGATAGCCGTGCAATACCATGTCCTCTAACTGTAAGCTGACGCACAGTCTCACCACTTGAAGCTTTAATGTGTGCTTGTGCGAAAAAATATTCATCTCCGACTTTAATCGGCCAGTTATTAATATAATCAGGTCTGGTAAAACCAATCAAATCATGATGCTCAAGTTGTTCAGGTTGAGTCGGTGTACCTTTGATCGCCAAATATTCTGGACTTGCCACAATATATAAACGGCTCTTGCACACTAACTTGGCATGAAGACTCGAATCATTGAGTTCCCCAAATCGAAATGCCACATCGGTCTTATGTTGTAATAGATCAATCACCTGATCATTACTATTTATTTCGATTTCAATGTCGGGATAGCTCTTACGGAACTTATGCATTAATGGTGCAATCACGTGCAAAACAAACGGCGTTGCAGAATCAATACGAATCAGTCCCGCGGTACCCTGATCAGACTTTTGCAAATCTTCTTCGGCAGCATTCAGCTCATTTAAAATTTTACGAGCCTTGATAAGAAACTGCTGCCCTTCTTGTGTGAGTTTCAACTTACGTGTTGTTCGCTCTAATAAAGTCACGCCTAACTTTGCTTCTAAACGTGTAAGAGAACGACTCATTCCTGAAGGTGTTTGTTTTAAATGTTCTGCTGCGGCTACAAAGGAACCTGTATCAACAATTGTGATAAAGGCAACCAGTTCTTCAATTGTTGATTTCATGACTTATTCTATTATTGACTAATCATCAAAGATATTTTGCTTATTCATCTATTTTTTCGCAACAATAATCCAAGCAAAATGCACCTCAAGTTAAACAATTATTTAAATTTAGGTGAACACATGAATATCCCACGTTTTGGTTTAGGAACTTACCGCCTTAAAGAACAAGCGGTGATTGATTCTGTTAAAACAGCTTTAGAAGTAGGTTACCGTGTAATTGATACAGCTCAAATCTATGAAAATGAAGCTGCGATTGGACAAACCATTGCTGAAAGTGGTGTAGCGCGTCAGGACTTATTTCTAACCACAAAAATCTGGGTAGATAATTTTGCGCAAGATAAATTTATTCCGAGCTTAAAAGAGAGCTTACAAAAACTTCGTACTGACCATGTCGATCTTACTTTGATTCACTGGCCAGCACCAGATTTAGGAGTTTCTATTCCTGAAATTATGCAGCTTTTACTTGAAGCGAAACAACAAGGTCTTACAAAACAAATTGGTATTTCAAACTTCAATATTGAGCTTACTCAACAAGCCATTGACACAATCGGTGTAGAGCATATTGCGACAAATCAAATTGAGCTAAGTCCTTATCTTCAAAACCATAAACTTGTAAATTTCTTACAAGACAAGAACATAGATGTCACTTCCTACATGACACTGGCATATGGCAAAGTGCTTCAAGACCCTGTTTTAACTGAAATTTCAGCAGCGCATAAAGCAACGACAGCACAAATTGCATTGGCATGGGCATTGCAACGTGGTTTTGCAGTTATTCCATCTTCGACTAAACGTGAAAACCTGATTAGCAACTTAAAAGCACAGGATATCGAGTTAACTCCAGCTGAAATGCAAATGATTGCCGAACTTGATCGTAACAGTCGTGAAGTTAGCCCAGAGCCATGGGCACCAGTTTGGGACTAAACTCATGAACACTCAATCAAATACGGCGTTCTCGTTATTGGCATTGGCAATTGGTGCCTTTGCCATTGGCACCACGGAATTTTCTCCAATGGGATTACTTCCGAATATCGCTCATGATTTAGGTATTTCCATTCCAACAGCTGGAATGTTAATTACGGGTTATGCACTTGGCGTGATGTTAGGTGCTCCATTCATGACTCTATGGTTTGGTGGTTTTGCTAGACGTAATGCTCTGATTTTTCTGATGGCGATCTTTACGGTCGGGAACCTGCTTGCAGCATTTGCCCCAAGCTATATGAGTTTATTAGGTGCACGTCTCATTACTAGCCTTAACCACGGCGCCTTCTTTGGGATTGGTTCTGTTGTAGCAGCGAGTATTGTACCCGCGCACAAACAAGCCAGTGCTGTCGCCACCATGTTTATGGGTTTAACCATTGCTAATATTGGTGGTGTACCGTTGGCAACATGGGTTGGACAAAACATTGGCTGGCGTATGTCTTTCCTTGCAATCTCTTTGCTTGGTGTGATTACCATGCTCGCTTTATGGAAGGCACTGCCACAAGGTATGGTTGCCCAAAAACCAAATGTGAAAGCGGAGTTAAAAGTATTAACACGTACTCCTGTAGTACTGGCTCTACTCACCACAGTGCTTAGTGCGGGTGCAATGTTTACGCTATATACCTATATTGCGCCAAGTTTGACTGAGTTTACCCATGCTTCACCAACCTTCATTACGTTCATGTTGGTATTAATTGGTGTCGGTTTCTCAATTGGTAACCATTTAGGTGGTCGTTTTGCAGACTTGTCCATCAACAAAACTCTAATCGGTTTTTTCATTTTGTTGATTGTCATGATGGTGTCTTTCCCAGTGCTTGCACAAAGTCAGGCTGGAGCAGCCATTGCCTTAGTGATCTGGGGTGCGGCAACCTTTGCTTTAGTACCGCCATTACAAATGCGTGTAATGTCAGTTGCTCATGAAGCACCAGGACTTGCCTCCTCGGTAAATATCGGTGCGTTTAATCTAGGTAACGCAGTCGGTGCGGCAGCAGGTGCGGTAGTGCTCGATTTAGGTTTGGGTTATAACGCAGTATCATTTGCTGGTGCATTACTGGCTGGGTTAGGTTTGTTGTTAGTTTTATTTCAAATCAAACGCGAAAGCAGCTCTGCACAAAGTTTGCAGCAATGTTCAGACTAATAAAAAAAGCGCCTCATCTTAGGCGCTTTTTTTATCGCTTATTATTTTAAAATATCGGGCAATTTAGGTTGCTCATAAATCGGGTTCATTACTTCCCGCTTCATTTTAAGCAGCATCTGATATGGTTGCTGCTGAACAAACATATTTACAAAGCTTAAAGGAATTGAACCTGCTGGGTCAGCATAACCACTCGTGGTTACTTTAACTTTGTTATTCGCTAGTTTCTGGAATGTCCATTCACCTTCATAACGAGTTAAACGAACCACATCGGGCTGAATCGGATAATTACTATTAATCGCTGTGTTCTTAATCGTAATAGTGCCATTAGCGGCTTTACTCATTTTCCCTTTCACCACAACATCGCGGTCTTTTAGCGGAAAAGGAAAATCCAACACCATATATAACGTAAATTCGCCCTTCTTCTCATCCTGAGACAGCATTTCAACTTTACCCATATAAGGCACCCACTGCGCTGCGCGATTTACATCTAAAATCACCGCCACCGCACGTTCAATGGGTACATCAAATGTTGTTTCAGCTTTGTATTGAAAGACGGGGTTATCAGCCTTTTGATAGGTCCACACTTTAATATGATTACGGTCAAGGCTAAGTTTCGCCTTGTCTGTAGAGGCAGCCCCTGCATAGAGGCTGCTTAAGCAAAGAAGAGTGGTCAAAGCAATTTGTTTTTTATTCATGTTCTGCTCTATCTTGTTTTTCTCGCCACATGTAAGACGTGTACAGATGGCTTACACCTGTACGTCGTTCAACCCTAAAACATCTTTCATGTCATATTTACGTGCTTCACGACCTACAACCCATGCAGCAGCTCGTACTGCACCTGCAGCAAAGTTCATACGGTTCGTGGCTTTGTGAGTGACTTCAACACGCTCACCCTCACCAATAAACATAACAGTGTGTTCACCTACAATATCGCCACCACGGATGGTTTCAAAACCAATGGTTTGGCGGTCACGTGGCCCTGTATGCCCTTCACGACCATAAACAGCAACTTCTTTTAAGTTACGGCCTAAAGTATCAGCAATCGCTTCACCCATCATTAACGCTGTACCAGATGGTGCATCTACTTTATGACGGTGGTGAGCCTCAATCACTTCAATATCTACTGTATCGCCAAATACTTTTGCTGCAAGCTCAAGTAACTTGATTGATACATTTACACCAACAGAGTAGTTCGCCGCATATACTACAGGTGTATGTGTTGCCGTTTCATCAAGCTCAGCTTTTTGTTCATCGGACATTCCCGTTGTTCCAATCACTATAGCTACCCCAGCTTCACGACATAGCTTTAGATGCTCAGATGTTGCAGCAGGAGTCGAAAAGTCAATTACAACGTCACAATATTTAAGAACCTCTGCCAAGCTTCCTGTAAGCTTCACTCCAATTGAACCCACTCCTGCAAGTTCACCAGCATCAGCACCGATTAAAGTACTTTCTGGGCGTACAACAGCGGCTCCCAATTGATAACCTGCTTGTTGAACTGCTTGAATAAGTATACGACCCATACGGCCGCTTGCACCTAAAATACCAATGCGTGGAGCTGCTGACATAATCCTTCCCAATCTTGTGTTTTACGTAATTGGCTTACTATATCAAAACTCTTTGCTCACAATAAAAAGTAAAAAATATTTTTTAAGATGAACCGAAATTTAATCAGTTTTCACAAAAGTTAAAGAATTGATCTGCACACTACCGAGCCACGAATGAAAAAAAGATGACTATAAGGAGTTCAGCATGCATTCGAAAATTATGGGCTTAATAGCCGTTATGGGGATGATGAGTTCAATGGCATTTGCAGAGCCTGCAATCCAATCAGGGGACACACTAGAAAGCTTATCCAAAGCACGCATTACTACGAACGTAAATGCGAAAGCAGCGATACCTACAGCTCAAACAAGCATAGCAAGCAATACCACTGCTGAAGTCAAAGTTGAAGATATTGACCCAATCATTGAAGAAAAAACCGCCGATGTAGAAACAGTAAAAGTAGCTGTAAAACCAGTAACTCAAGCTGCTCTAGCAGCTCCAGTTGCATCAAACGAACTTATTGTAAGCGTTGACGACATCGATGTTGCCCACCCTACAGAGTAAGCAGACGTAATTTTCTTTTAAGCAGAATAACAATAATAAGATGAATCAGCGCAATAAAAAGGCGGATATTTTATCAATATCCGCCTTATTTTTAATTTACGATCTAATCAAGCATTAATCGAATAAACGATCAAAGAATGATTTTTTCTTTGGTGAAGAAGCACTGTCTTCACCATCGAAAGATGCTTGTAATTCTTTGAGTAATTCACGTTGACGAGACGTTAAGTTGACTGGTGTTTCTATGACGATACGGCAAAGTAAATCACCCACCATGCTGCTACGTACAGGGCGAACACCCTTGCCACGTAAACGGAATAATTTACCTGTTTGAGTTCCCTCAGGAATCTTCAAGCTAACGCGACCTTCTAAAGTCGGGATTTCAATTTCTTTACCAAGTGCAGCATCCGCAATGCTTACTGGTACGTCCATATATAAATCGGCACCATCACGTTGGAAAATTTCGTGTTCACGAACAACCACTTCAACGTATAAGTCACCCGCTTGACCATCACGGATCGCCTCGCCTTTACCACTTAAACGAACGCGGTCGCCATTATCTACACCGGCAGGAATAGTAACTTCTAATGTTTGCTGGCGATCAGCTACGCCTGAACCATGACATGCATGGCATGGGTTTTTAATAATTTTGCCTTGGCCACGACATGTGCCACAAGTTTGTTGTACAGAGAAGAAACCTTGCTGCATACGTACTTGTCCTGAACCATGACAAGTTTTACAGGTTTCTACATCTTTTGGATTTTGAGAGCCTTTACCATCACACACATCACATGGTGCCGGAGCAGTAAAGGTAATTGTTTTTTTAACCCCTTTTACAGCTTCCTCAAGGGTAAGTTCCATGACATAGCGTAAGTCTGAACCGCGACGTTGGCGTTGCTGACGTCCGCCGCCACCAAACGCTCCACCAAAGATATCACCGAACTGGCTGAAAATATCTTCTGCACTGAAACCGCCAAATCCACCACCAGCGCCACCAAAGCCGCCTTCAAATGCATTATGTCCCATACGGTCATACATGCTGCGCTTTTCGCTGTCGGATAAAATCTCATAAGCTTCAGAAGCTTCTTTAAACTTTTCTTCTGCTTCGGCATTGTCAGGGTTTCTGTCAGGATGATATTTCATCGCCAATTTACGATAGGCTTTTTTGATCTCATCATCACTTGCGGTTTTTGAAACGCCTAAAACCTCATAATAATCACGTTTAGCCATGTTTGGCGGTGCTCCTCACGGAAATTTTATCAATACTCTATTGCCGACTAAATGGGGGGCTTTAGCCGAATTTACAAGGGGAAAATGTTTAAAAAATAGATATATTAAAAAACTGCCTTATTTTTTAAATATTTAGACAAGCCTTTTAACCATGCATTTAATAAAAATAACCAAGCAATAGCGCTAAAAACAACACCAGCAACTGTTGATGCCGTTACCCAAAGATTGCTGTTCCATGCAAAAAAGAAGAGAGGAATAAACCAAACAACAGCAAAAACTGACATGAAGAGGAATAGAATACCATTGCGCATAATCCAGAGCGCATGGGCATGAATCCAAACTTCAGCATTATCCACAACAGCTACTTTACGAGCGACCAGATAAGCAAAGGCCGCGAAAATAACCGTAAACAATGCAAGAAACATGAACGCATAAGAAATTACAATATAACGGCGATGCTGTTCGATATGGTCTTGCCCCATCTGTATTTCACCTCAATTCGCTGCACTCTACCTATTTTTTATGCAGCGAAGTAATCCTGTATTTTTTGTGTAAAGACAGGTGCTACTATATTGGAGTTTTCAATATTTCGCACCTTTATTCACAAAAAATTATGTATTTTATGCGGTTTTTTTCACCTTAAACCACGCAGCATACAATGCAGGTAGGAAAAATAATGTCAGCATGGTCGCTACAATCAGTCCGCCCATAATTGCAACAGCCATTGGACCGAAGAAAATACTCCGCGAAAGTGGAATCATCGCTAACACAGCTGCTAAAGCTGTCAGAATAATTGGACGGAAACGGCGTACTGTTGCATCAATAATCGCTTCCCATGTTGGATGTCCAGCTTGCCTATCTTGTTCAATCTGATCAATCAAAATGAGCGAGTTACGCATAATCATACCGGACAAGGCAATGGTTCCTAGCATGGCCACAAAACCAAATGGTTTATTAAACAGAAGTAAGAACAGAACAACACCGATTAAACCTAATGGCGCAGTCAAGAACACAATCGTTGCCCGAGACAGACTCTTCAGCTGAATCATCAGTAATGTCATCACAACCGCTAAAAACAGTGGCATACCCGCATTAACTGAACTTTGCCCACGTGCCGACTCTTCGACAGTTCCACCCACTTCAATCAGATAACCACTTGGTAACTCAGCGCGTAACTTGTCCATTGATTCGGCTAACTCACCCACAACAGTCGCTGGCTGCAATTTAGTACGAATATCTGCACGCACAGTAATCGTTGGTAAGCGGTTACGATGCCAAATCAGGCCATCCTCAAACTTATATTCAATTTTCGCAATCTGGGCTAAAGGTACTGTCGTTCCATTGGCTGTTGGGACCGCTAAACTTGCCAGTGAAGCGACTTCAACACGCTCAGCTTGATCACCACGCAAACGGATTTCAATGAGTTCACGCTTTTCACGATACTGTTCAATCGCACTACCTGTAATTGAAGCGTTCAGGAAGTTCGCCAAATCCACACTAGAGACACCCATTTGTCGAGCACGGTCTTGATCAATCTGAATTGCAATAATCTTACTTGGCTCACCCCAGTCTAGATGCACATTGGTGGTATTCGGGTTTTCACTAATGACCTTAGCAACTTGCTGAGCCTCTTTACGTACTAAATTTAAATCTTCACCTGACACGCGATACTGCAATGGATAACCCACAGGCGGGCCATTTTCTAGTAATGACACTCGAGTACGGACTTGTGGAAGCAGCTGTTTAATTTGGGTTTCTAGCGAGCGACGAATTTCATCGCGGTCATCAAGTGAGGTCGCTAAAACCACAAATTGTGCAAAGCTCGCTTGTGGCAATTGCTGGTCTAACGGTAAATAAAAACGCGGTGAACCTGTGCCGACATAAGCCACATAGTTATCAATACCTTTTTGTTTAGACAGAAACTGTTCAACCTTTTTCACTGCTTGTTCTGTAGCGGTTAAAGAAGCGCCTTCTTCAAGTTTTAGATCGACTAAAATCTCGGTACGGTTTGAAGGTGGGAAAAATTGCTGAGGAACCATTTTAAACATCAGCACAGAGAGCACGAATATCCCGACTGTCGTTGCAATTACAGTTTTACGATAGGTCACGCAAAACTCGACCATTTTCCTAAAACGTAAATAGAAACTAGATTGATAAGGATCATAATGATGGTCCTGTGAAATCTCGATCGTTTGTGGTTGCGGTTTTTTCGTTAATCTTGCCCATAAACGAACATACCAAGGTGCTTGATGTCCTGTCTTAGTAAAATCAGGCAGTAGTTTTTCACCCAAATAAGGCACAAATAAAACTGCGGCAACCCAAGACACCAATAAGGCAATGGTCACTACCTGAAAGATCGAACGCGTGTATTCACCTGTACTAGACTGTGCCGTAGCAATAGGTAAAAAGCCCGCTGCCGTAATGAGTGTCCCTGTCAGCATTGGAAATGCTGTGGTTTTCCACGCAAATCCGGCGGCCTTAATTCGGCTATAGCCCTGCTCCATCTTAATTGCCATCATCTCGACCGCAATAATCGCGTCATCGACCAGTAAGCCTAAAGCCAAAATCAGAGCACCCAGAGAAATCTTATGTAGTCCGACATCGAATACATTCATGCCGGCAAAAGTCATTGCTAAAACCAAAGGAATGGAAAAAGCGACCACTAAACCTGTACGGAAACCTAAAGAGAAAAAGCTCACTAACAAAACAATAATGACTGCTTCAGCAAGTACTTTCACAAACTCATGAATACTGCGTTGCACAGCTACTGGTTGATCAGACACCTTCTGCAGTTTCATACCTAAAGGTAGAGTCTTTTGCAGTTGGGCAAATTCCGTTTCCAGATTTTTACCCAAGGCAATAATGTCACCGCCCTTACGCATTGATACGGCAAGGCCAATACCATTTTCACCCATAAAACGCATACGAGGTTGAGCCGGTTGACTAAAACCGCGGTAAACATCAGCGACATCACCAAGTTGAATGGTTTTGTTGCCTACCAATAAAGGCGTTTTCTTAATTTCATCAACGCTCTGTAAATGTCCACTTACACGAATTTGAATACGGTCTGTACCAGTTTCAAAGAAGCCAGCGCTTGCCATACTATTTTGCTTTTGTAAGGCTTCTTGAATTGCAGAAAGAGGAATACCGAGCTGAACTGCTTTAGTGTTTGAAATCTCAATCCAGATTTTTTGGTCTTGTAAGCCAACCAATTCGACTTTGCTAACGTCCTTGACACGTTGCAGCTGTAATTGCAAACGATCGGCATATTCTTTCAAAAGTGCATAGTCAAAGTCCTTGCCTGTCAGTACATAAATATTACCGAAAGTATCACCGAACTCATCATTGAAAAAAGGGCCTTGTACACCGCTTGGGAGTTCAGTGCGAATGTCATTGACCTTTTTACGAACGTTGTACCAAACATCAGGAATCTGTGCAGACTTCAATGAATCCTTGGCAAAGAAAGTAACCATAGACTCACCTGGGCGGGAGTAGGCCATAATCTTTTCATACTGCCCTGTCGTCATCAGCTCCTTTTCAATGCGGTCAGTTACCAACGTTGAAACTTCTTTGGCAGTCGCTCCAGGCCAGTAGGTTTTGACGACCATCACTTTAAAGGTAAAAGGCGGATCTTCACTTTGTGATAGTTTTGAATAAGAGATTGCACCGATAATGCCAAGCAACAGCATGAAATAAAGGACAATGCCTTTATTATTCAGTGCCCATTCCGAGAGATTGAATTTCATGGCTTCGTTGCCCCCTGAATTTTCACCGCACGGTTTTCACGGTCAATCGGATGAATCTTCTGCTTATCGCGTAGCAAATGAACCCCACCAATCACAACCCAATCATTTGGTGTTAAACCAGTTAACACGGGCACACTATCTCTGCCATATGCCCCAACTGTTACAGGTACTTTACGTAAAGTTTGGTTGGCATTGACTACCCATACATAAGCTTGATTATCTGTAGCTGAAACACTCGAAAGTGGAACACTCATGACATTAGTTTGAGTCGAGCTAAAAAATACACGTGCACTTTGTCCAAGCTGAATAGCAGATTGACCTTCTTTGAGTGCAACTTTCACTGTAAAGGTACGAGACTGATCAGCCGCAGGAGAAACTTCGCGTACATATCCGGCAAATTTTTCATTCGGTTTAGACCACAAAGTAATCCAAGCTGCTTGACCAACTTTAATCTCGGCAACTGCTTGTTCAGGTACACCAATGACCACTTCACGCTCACCATCAATCGCCAATTGATAGGCTGCTTGACCTGCTGAAACGACTTGTCCAATTTCAATATTACGCGCTGTAATCACCCCGTTTTTATTAGAAATGAGTTGGTTATAACCAGTTTGGTTTGCAGAAACTTCATAGTTAGAGCGGGCTTGTTGTAACGCTGCTTGAGCCGCGTCGTACTGATTTTTGACCGTATCAAATTGTGAACGGCTTACTGCATTAACAGGTAATAATTGTTGAAAACGTTTAAGTTCATCTGATGCTGTTTTCGCTGCTGCCTGTGCATTTTGTAATTGAGCTTTGGCAGCATTTAATTGTAGCTGGGCATCTGCTACATCGAGCTTTGCTAATACTTGCCCAACTTTAACTCGGTCGCCAACATCGACATAGCGAGCCGTAACTTGTCCACCCACCCGAAATGCCAAGGCAGTTTGTTGTCGAGCCTGTACATCTCCTGCATAGCTTTTTAATTCGTTTAGTGTGGTCGAAGGCTGCGTCACCATCACATAGGGTATTTCTTCTGTTTTGGGAGCCTCTTTACTACACCCCATTAATGTGACCGTGCAAACAATCACCATACTCATGATGAGAGGTTTTAACAGATTCATATCTTATCGCTCTTATTCAAACTGATTTTTTAAGGCACAATATGCTTGCATCATAGTTTGTTTGTTTTTTAATTAATATACCCATGGGTACATTAATTAAAGAAAAACTTATAAATATCTATTTTTTTAAACTTTTATTAGAGGGTTTTGTGCAAACAGTTAATCAAAGTGGTCGTCCTAAAGATCTGGAAAAGCGTGCTCGTATCCTACAAGCCGCTAAAGCTATTTTTTTAAAATCTGGTTATCACGGTACCAGCATGAACCAGATTGCACAGGAAGCCGGAGTTACTAAACTTACGGTTTATAACCACTTTCAAGACAAAGCAAACCTGTTTATCTGCGCGATTACCGAAACTTGCGAAGAGACTCTAGGCACTAAACCATTTGAATTAGATGCATCGGCAGATTTTTATCAAACACTGTATATGGTGTGTTCACGTGCCTTACAAATTATTTATTCACCTGAAGCATTAAAGCTTGAACATGTGTTATTTGAACTCGCAGCAGAACAAAGCCCTTTAGCTGAACAATTTTTCACGGCATCCCATACCCGACTTCAAAATCTGCTAGCCGCGTTCTTCCAAAAAGCAGCTGAGCTAGGTTTTATTCAGGCCGATGATCCCGTTTATCAAACAGAGCTTCTTTTAACGTTGTTGCTTGGTGTACGTCACCATAAAGTTCTACTTAGGATTATTGCTGTACCGAATGCGCAAGAGCTAGACCAGATTATTCAAGATGCAATTCATTTATTCCTGCTCAAATATCGGAATTAAACCAAAGTCCGATTGCCAAAAGTTGCACTGAGTGCATGTCATCTTTTAAGTCGCTATAAGCGAATTAAATGTTATTTTTTAAGCAAAAATTCACATTTTCTTACGCTCAAAGCTTGGAATGTTTGTTAATCGCGCTATATTCGATAAGAATAAGAACAGGAGAAAAATAGCATGGTTCAGCAAATCGATGCGCCACTGCGTGAGGATGTCCGCTTACTTGGCAATTTGTTAGGTGAAACCCTAAAACAACATGCAGGACAAGAACTGTTTAATCAGATCGAGCAAATCCGTGCACTTGCTAAAGGTGCACGTGATGGTCAAGCTGAAGCCGAAAAGCAATTAGAACAATTATTTTTAGAACTGCCCGATGAAGAGCTATTACCTCTCACCCGCGCTTTTTCTCATTTTTTAAATTTTGCCAATATTGCCGAGCAATACCATGTCGTGCGTAGCCGCAGACAGGCAGAATTTGATTCGGAGGCTAATTCTCCAAATCCACTTGTTCACTTATTTCAAAAATTTAAAGATAAAAGTATTTCGACAGAAAAACTATTTCAGCAAATTTGTGATTTAAATATTGAACTGGTACTTACGGCGCATCCAACCGAGGTAAGCCGTCGTACCCTCATTCAAAAATATGACGATATCAACGCTTGTCTTTCACAGCTTGATCAGCAAAAGCTTACTCCACGTGAACGCCAAAATGCTCTTGCCAACTTAAAACAACAAATTAGTTCGGCTTGGCAAACAGATGAAATTCGTCAGCACCGCCCGACTCCTGTCGATGAGGCAAAATGGGGCTTTGCAACCATTGAGCAAACGCTTTGGAATGCTGTACCTAAATTCATTCGTGAATTAAATGAATTAGTTCAAGACAATTGCCAACAAAACTTACCACTCAATATTGCACCAGTCCGCTTTGCTTCTTGGATGGGTGGAGACCGTGATGGTAACCCGAATGTTACTCATCAAATTACCCAAGAAGTGCTGTGGTTATCACGCTGGCAAGCTGCTGACCTTTACCTCAGAGATATTGAAAACTTACGTTGGGAACTTTCAATTCAGACGTGTTCTGAAGAGATGATTCAGGCTATTGGTAGCCAACATGCAGAACCTTATCGTGAGTATTTACGTGCAACACGCGAGCGTTTAAAAGCAACTCGTCACTGGTTAGCGCAGCGTCTACAAGGTTTAGAAGCAGATGACAGCAATGTCATTAAAAGCAAAGATGAGCTGTTACAACCATTATTGCTGTGCTATCGCTCTTTAATTGACAGTAACCTTCCTGAAATTGCGAATGGTCAACTTCTCGACTTTATCTACCGTGTGAACTGTTTTGGTATTGAATTACTTAAACTTGATATTCGCCAAGAATCAGGTCGCCATCGCCAAGCCATTTCAGCCATTACCGAATATTTAGGTTTAGGTAATTTTGAGTCATGGACTGAGCAAGCACGCCAAAACTTCCTGATTCAGGAACTACAAAGCAAACGTCCACTTCTACCGAAATATATTAATGAACCTGAAGGGAGTTTAATTGGCCACCCAGATGTCCAAGAAGTATTTGCAACTATGCGTACTTTGGCAGACCAACCGCCTGAGTCGTTAGGGGCTTATATTATTTCGATGGCTGAATATCCAAGCGATGTTTTAGCTGTATTGTTACTGCAAAAAGAAGCAGGTATTCAGCACCCTTTACGTGTGGTGCCTCTGTTTGAAACTCTAAAAGATTTAGATGGCGCTGCAACAACCATGAATACGCTGTTCAATATGCATTGGTATAAGCAGCACATTCAGGGTAAACACGAAGTCATGATCGGTTACTCCGACTCAGCAAAAGATGCTGGCTTTATGTCTGCCAACTGGGCGCAATATCGTGCTCAAGAAGAACTGACTGCTATTGCTCGTACACACGGCGTACAGTTGACTCTATTTCACGGTCGTGGCGGCTCAATTAGCCGTGGTGGTGCCCCAACCCAACAGGCACTATTCTCACAACCACCAGGTTCAATCTCTGGCGCAATTCGTGTGACAGAACAAGGTGAAATGATCCGCTTCAAATTCGGTCTAGAAGGTATTGCA
Organism: Acinetobacter genomosp. 33YU; assembly: GCF_001990725.1. Classification (NCBI taxonomy): domain Bacteria; kingdom Pseudomonadati; phylum Pseudomonadota; class Gammaproteobacteria; order Moraxellales; family Moraxellaceae; genus Acinetobacter; species Acinetobacter genomosp. 33YU. The sequence continues at coordinate 468,923 of NZ_LFZQ01000009.1, forward strand.
ATGCAAAACCTTGAAATCTATACCGCAGCAACACTTGAAGCGACACTGTTGCCACCACCAGAGCCTAAAGCAGAATGGCGTGAACTCATGAACCGTATGACAGATCATTCTGTGAAGGTTTATCGTCAAACAGTGCGTGAAAATCCACATTTTGTGAAGTATTTACGTACTGTCACGCCTGAGCTTGAATTACAAATGTTGCCTCTAGGCTCGCGTCCAGCAAAACGTAAAGTGAGTGGCGGCATCGAGTCTTTACGAGCCATCCCATGGGTATTTGCATGGACTCAAATCCGTTTGATGTTACCTGCATGGTTAGGTACAGGTGCTGCCATTAATGAAGTAATTGCCGATCAGCAAAAAGCAACACTTGATGAAATGCTTCAGCAATGGCCTTATTTCCAAACGCTCATTGATATGTTGGAAATGGTATTGTCTAAAGCCGATGCCAACATTGCACTCTACTACGAATCTCATTTAACCGAAGATGAAGATTTAAAAGTACTCGGCAACCAGTTACGTCAGCGCCTAAAAGATGCTGTACAAACTTTATTAACCTTAAAAGATGAGTCAAAACTTCTTAGCAATAATGATGTTCTTGATCAATCTATGCAGGTTCGCAAACCATACTTACTTCCTTTGCATCTTTTACAGGCTGAACTCATGAAACGCCGCCGCGATTACCTAGCGGAGCGTCAGGCAGAGAATACCCCTGTTGACCATGCACTGATGGTCAGTATTGCGGGTATTGCTGCTGGTTTACGCAATACGGGTTAAGCTTTTTTACCAATCATTTAACAAAGCAGCACATCACCGATGTGCTGCTTTTTACTTGCAAAGTTCCTCATTTTTCATAAATTTTCCTCGATTTTTTATTTTTTTAAAAATTTTTTTAAAATCATAAAATTAAGCTTTATTATAAAAAAATAACTAATTCCGCATATTTAGAATTATTAAGATTATACCAATCGTTAAAAAATAATTACTTTTCTCCCATATACTTCTCTCTAGAGATTAAATGCTTTCCCAAGAAAGGGTATGATTGCACCAATTAAAGAATAATGAGCTTATTTTATGTCCAACTGGTTTCCAAAATGGCAGCCTTACCAAGGTGATGTTGACCATCGACCGGTCTCTACCAATGAATATCTCCCACCAGTTCAAAGTGCCGTTTTAGGTATCCAACATGCATTTGCCATGTTTGGAGCTACTGTTTTAGCGCCGCTACTCATGGGTTTTAATCCTAACCTTGCTATTTTAATGTCCGGTATCTGTACCATCCTGTTTTTCTTAATTACAGGTGGTCGTGTTCCAAGTTACTTAGGATCAAGTTTTGCCTTTATTGGTGTGGTTGCAGCAGCGACTGGGCACATTACAGGTTCGGGTGCCAATCCAAACCTGTCTATGGCTTTAGGTGGAATCGTAGCGTGTGGTATTTTTTACGCACTCATCGGTTTTATTGTCATGCTTACGGGTACGCGCTGGATTGAAAAACTCATGCCGCCTGTGGTGACTGGCGCAATTGTGATGATTATTGGTCTAAACCTTGCACCTGTTACCATTAAAGGCGTTGCAGGCCAACCATTTGAAATGTGGATGGCATTAATTACTGTGCTTTGTATGGGCAGTATTGCAGTCTTTACACGTGGCCTACTACAACGTCTACTTCTATTAATTGGTTTAATCTTGGCTTATGCAATTTATGCCATCACGACCAATGGTTTAGGTTTAGGTAAACCAATCGATTTTAGCCAGATCTCTCAAGCTGCATGGTTCGGTATTCCAAGCTTTTCACATCCTACTTTTGATACTAAAGCTATGCTAATTATTGCGCCAGTTGCGCTTATTTTAGTAGCAGAGAACTTAGGCCATATTAAAGCTGTTGGTGCCATGACTGGCGAAAACCTAACACCACAATTAGGCAAAGCATTTGTTGCAGATGGTTTGGCTACAACGCTTTCTGGTAGTGTCGGCGCGCCGGGGATGACTACTTACGGTGAAAACATTGGTGTGATGGCAGTCACTCGTGTGTACTCAACCATTGTTTTTGTGATTGCAGGCGTCTTTGCAATTTTCTTAGGTCTATCTCCAAAATTTGGTGCTGTCATTAGCACTATTCCAAGCGCAGTTTTGACAGGTGCATCTATTGTCGTATTTGGTTTAATTACCATTGCCGGTGCAAAAATCTGGATCGAAAACAAAGTTGATTTTTCTAATAATAAAAACCTGATTGTTGCTTCAGTCACGATTATTTTAGGTGCCGGTAACTTTGAATTATTGTTCGGTAATTTCAATTTAGGCGGTATTGGTACCGCAACATTTGCGGCCATTATTCTAAATTGGTTGTTCAGTTTAAAAGATAAAACTTAAATTCAAAAAGGCAGCGTAAGCTGCCTTTTTTCATTCCGATTTAGTATGATGATTTTTTGCGCTTCAATACGTTCCTATCATGCGTTTTGATTTTTTTGATTTACAGCTGGTCCTTCATATTGTCTCGACTGGTAGCCTCACCAAAGGTGCTGACCGCTCTGCGATTTCACTTCAGGCGGCGAGTGAGCGTATAAAAAAACTCGAACAGTATTTTGAAACACCTTTATTTATTCGCCAAACTACAGGCGTAGAGCTCACCACAGCGGGACATGCTTTTGTAGAACATGCTCGTCAGCTTTTAGCACAAAAAGATCAACTCGAACAAGAAATGCAGCGCTTTAAGTCTTCTACAATAGAGCCATTAACGCTTTGGTGTAACTCTTCAGCTCAAAGCGAATATTTGCCTCCGTTATTACCGCAATATTTAGTGCTTCATCCTGAAATGAATATCGATTTGCACGAAGCAGAAAGCTCAGAAATTGTAGATGCATTAACCCAAGGAATTGCGAGCCTTGGCTTGGTCTCAAGCTTTTTTGATACCCGACATTTGCAAACGAAAGAATTTGCGAGTGATCCTTTAGTTTTGATTTGTCCTGCTACACATGAGTTAGCTCAATATCAAAAGCTAAATTTGGTAGAGGCTTTAAGCTATGGTTTTATTGGCCTTAAAGCCCATCACTCTTTGCAACAGTCCATTGAAACTCAAGCGAAATTATTAGGCTTTAACATACAGTACCGTTTGCGCTTACCTAACTTTAGCGCAATTGCTGAAGTCGTTACCAAAGGCGTGGGTATTGCGATTATGCCTGCCCGTGCGGCGCAGCGCCTCCAATCGGACTATGATTTCCACTCCATTCAATTACTCGGCGCATGGGCAAACCGAAAACTACTTTTAGCCACACAAAATTTCAGCCAGTTGCCTAGCAGTTATAAACAATTTGCAGATTTTCTATTAGAACATCGCCCTTAGAAATTTGGTTTAGTGCAAAATCATATAAAGACCTAATGACACCAAACCTATAAAAAAGGTACGGCGAAATAACTGCTCATTAAGTCGATAACGGATTTTTTTACCGATCCACATTCCAATGAGTGCAGCCAACAGCGCAGCTAAAGATAAACGATAGTCCAGTGTTACTTCAGACATCGGGTTATGGTGTAAAAAGACTGCAAGACAAATGGTAGAAACCGTAAACGTTAATCCCAAAGCCTGAACCAGCTCGTCACGTTTTAAATGTAAAGACTGCAAATATGGCACCACAGGAATGATAATAACGCCTGTGGCTACGGTGACTGCCCCACCAATATATCCAATAATCGGCGATAACCAGCGCTCATGTTTCCCTAAGTTTGGAAGCTTTTTGACACACAGTCCATAAAGCCCATATAAAGCCAACATACAGCCTAATAAAATCTCACTACTGTGCCCATGACTTTGACTTAAAGTGGGTAAAAAACTCCATATTGAACCGACCACAATACCTACGAGCAAAGTCCAGAAACGGCGAATAAAAGTCCAAACATGTCCCTCAGCAAAAAGCTGCCAAACATTGGTGACCATTGAAGGAACAATCAAAAGAGATGCAGCCTGAAAAGGGCTCATTGCGATGGTGAGTAAGCCCATTGATACTGCGGGCAAACCTAGGCCAATCATGCCTTTGATCATGCCAGCAAAGGCAAACACCATCATAATAACTGCTAAAAAAGTCACTGTTTATCTCCGATTCCCTACATGGTTATGCTACGGAAAAAACAGGTTTTGCCCTATTCTTGTTTTTAGGAGTAGGCCTCAATTAGAAGTTGAGGCCGTCTTGTATTTTTCTTCTAAAACATTACTAAAAATACTTTCAATCATCCAAACTCGGTACAAGCTATTAAACACATAACTTTGCCCATCAATACGTAGCTCTAAAACCGGCAGATCAGGCTGATGCTTGTCTTTGCAAAGTGCATCATTGTGTTCCAAGCGAGAAGGGACATCCTGTTCGGTTAAATGCTCAATGCCGAGTTGCTGCTGTAACTCTTGAAAATGCCTCTGGAAAGATAGGTCTTTTCCTTTCGTCCAAACTGCCTGCAAAATCGTAAAAATTGCATCGAGTTGCTGACTTTCCGGCACACTATAAAAAAGCTTTGCCATCTCAAGCGTACTTTCTTCTGTAGGACGACAAAACGGTGTAAAAGCCACCTCAGTACGTTTAGAAACACGTGTTGCCAAGCTCCAGTCAAACCAGTCTCTGCCTTGGTAACTAAGCGGATAAACTTTTAACTGAATATCATAATAGTCTGCGAGTTCTTCTTTAATATATGCAAGAAGTAACCAGCTCATCGGATCTTCTAAAGCAATAAATACATCAAGCTCAGGGTGAAGAGCCTGAATTTCATTGAGTGCTTCAGCATCATTAATCAAATGTTCACGCCATTCGATATGATTAATTAAAAAAATCGGAATACCTGTCAGTAACTTTTGTTGTTTTAAACGACGGGTTAGACGTAATAAATCATCCACTGCGTGATATTTACGTCCACCAAATTCAAAGTACGCTGCTTGTACAGGCTCATCTGTAAAAATACGTTCTGGGAAGTGCTGTGGCATCTGATGCTTCACCGCCATGGCATGTAAAGTACGTAACTTTCCATATTGCTGTTGCCAAAGCATGTGAAAGATATCTTCAAGTAAATGGAAGAAGTTCTGACCTTGTAATGGAGTTCTTTTTAGTATGACAGCGGCTTGTTTTAAAGCTTCTTGGCTTGGGATTTCTGGGAACTCATCAAAAGCAAAACGATGCTGATTTGCTAAAATCTTGGCATCATTTAAACAATAATGCTGCCATTCCTCATGCGTCATGCTGTTCGGAGGTTCAGAAGCTGTATGAGAAATAATAATTTTTAAAGGTTTAAGCTCATCACTTAAAATTTCATCTAGCTGAGACAATTGCTGAACAGCCAGATAGCTATACACATCATCAAGTCGTAAATAAATACTTAAACCATTTTCCGTGGGTAACACCGCTTGACGAGAAGGCTTTTGGTAAAACCAGCTCGATCGGATAGGGTCAAACCAACGGCGTAGCAGTGACATGAGTAGTGCCTCTAAAAAATAAATCCTAAGCGAGATCAAAAGTTATTTGATCATAGTGCAAGGTTAAACAGTAGTCGAGATAGAAAAATGACTACCTAAGTTCGCGCAGAAAATATGTCATGTTATTTCGCGAGTTTCTGCGTAGGTGAAGATTTTATCACCATTTTATGGCAAACCCATAGAATGATCTGAAAACACCTTTTGCTACAAGCGGATTTTTTTTACTAGACATAAAAAATGCACCCATAACATGATAGCAATTCATCGTGTTAATGGGTGCATGTTTCCTATTCAATTATTAAAATTGAATATTTTATAGAACGCGTACAGCTCCTTTTGCAGCGCTTGTTGTATGCATTGCATAAACTTTTAACGCTTTTGATACTTTACGTTTACGTTCTTCTTTCGGATGCCAGCCTTTCGCTTCCTGAACTGTACGACGGTGCGCCATAGTCGCATCATCAACATTCAAGTGAATCGTACGGTTCGGAATATCAATTTCGATGGTATCACCATCTTCAACTAAACCAATTGCACCGCCTTCCGCAGCTTCCGGCGAAACGTGTCCAATTGAAAGACCTGATGAACCACCAGAGAAACGACCATCTGTCACCAATGCACAGTCTTTTCCTAAACCTTTCGATTTAAGATAGCTGGTTGGGTAAAGCATTTCTTGCATACCTGGACCACCACGTGGACCTTCGTAACGAATCACCACAACGTCACCAGCTTTAATTTCATGGCCCAAAATTGCATCTACAGCGGCATCTTGGCTTTCAAATACGCGTGCTGTACCCGTAAATTTCAGGATGGATTCATCAACGCCTGCAGTTTTCACGATACAACCATCAAGCGCGATGTTGCCGTATAGAACTGCTAAACCACCATCTTTAGAGAATGCATGCTCTGCATTACGAATCACGCCTTTTTCACGATCGCCATCTAAAGTTGAATAGTAGCGATTTTGAGAGAAAGCAACTTGAGTTGGTACGCCACCCGGAGATGAACGATAGAACTCATAAATATCTGCATCTTCAGTACGAATAATGTCCCACTTATCTAATGCATCTTTTAAAGTTTTCTCATGTACAGTCGGTACAGATACATCAAGTAAATTCGCACGATCAAGCTCACCTAAGATCGCCATAATGCCACCCGCGCGGTGAACATCTTCCATATGAACATCTTGTTTTGCAGGTGCTACTTTTGAAAGTACAGGAACTCGACGTGATAATTCGTCGATGTCATCCATGGTAAAATCAACTTCAGCTTCACTTGCCGCAGCCAATAAATGTAGAACGGTATTGGTTGAACCACCCATTGCAATATCAAGTGTCATCGCATTTTTAAATGCAGCCTTAGTTGCAATTGAACGAGGTAAAATACTTGCATCTTCTTGTTCGTAATAACGCTTAGCCAATTCAACAATAAGCTGACCTGCTTTTAAGAATAATTTTTTACGGTTTGCATGCGTCGCAACAATCGAACCATTACCCGGTAAAGATAAGCCTAAAGCTTCGGTTAAACAGTTCATTGAGTTTGCAGTGAACATACCTGAACATGAACCACAGGTTGGACATGCTGAACGTTCAAATTCTGCAACTTCTTCGTCTGTATAACTTTCATCAGCCGCAACAACCATGGCATCAACAAGGTCAATCGCTTTTTCATTACCGCGGAATTTAACCTTACCCGCTTCCATTGGTCCGCCAGAAACAAAAACTACTGGAATATTTAGGCGCATCGCAGCCATCAACATTCCTGGTGTAATTTTGTCACAGTTAGAAATACACACCATGGCATCTGCACAGTGTGCATTCACCATGTATTCAACCGAGTCTGCAATCAAATCACGTGATGGTAATGAATAAAGCATGCCGTCATGCCCCATTGCGATCCCGTCATCTACTGCAATTGTATTGAACTCTTTAGCAACACCACCTGCTGCCTGAATTTCTGCTGCGACAAGCTGCCCTAGATCTTTTAGATGGACATGGCCTGGAACAAATTGAGTAAATGAATTGACCACCGCAATAATCGGTTTGCCGAAATCTTCATCTTTCATTCCTGTTGCACGCCATAAGCCACGTGCGCCAGCCATATTTCTTCCGTGTGTCGATGTTTTTGAACGATAGTCAGGCATTTGTGTTTCCAACAAGTTGTGCTTGAGCGGAATTTCTTCCACTCTGGCTGAATGATACTGATATAGCGTTAGATCAGTCGGAATATTGACTCATCATCATTTGATCATTCTCCATTCTATAGAAGCAAATAATATAGGGAAAGCCAATAACGATAATACTCAGTCAATATTTAGCAAAACTTACATGAATAATTTTTTATTTTTTTATAACCTTTTTTTATCAATAAAATTTTTTCAATAATTTTTTGTTCACTATTAAAAAACTAAAACGCTCGATCGCTATGAGTTTAGGGCTTCAAACGTTTTTCACGTATACTACCCATAAACTCTTTTTGGATTGCATTTGTGAAAATTATTTTTGCTGGCACCCCCGAATTTGCTGCAATAGCATTGGCGGCTTTATTAAAAACTTCCCATGAAATTATCGCGGTTTATACTCAGCCAGATCGTAAATCGGGTCGTGGACAAAAACTAACGCCATCTCCTGTAAAACAGCTTGCACTTGAACACAATATTCCTGTTTATCAACCACTCCACTTCAAAGCTTCAACTGAAGAAGGCTTGGCTGCTCAACAAGAACTTGCTGCTTTAGGCGCTGATGTGATGGTGGTTGCAGCCTATGGTTTAATTCTTCCACAAGCTGTGCTCGATACACCTAAATATGGTTGCTTAAATATTCACGGTTCATTATTACCACGCTGGCGTGGAGCAGCGCCCATTCAACGCGCGATTGCAACAGGTGACGACGAAACTGGTATCACCATCATGCAAATGGCTGCTGGTTTAGATACAGGCGATATGATGTATAAAACCTATTGCCCAATCACTGTCGAAGATACTTCTGCGACTTTACATGACAAACTTGCAGATCAAGGTGCAACAGCAATTTGTGCGGTACTTGATTCAGAAGAAACACTACAAAAATATTTGGCAGAACGCGAAGTTCAAGACGAAAGCTTAACGGTCTATGCTCATAAACTCGTAAAATCAGAAGCTCGTATTGATTGGTCAATAGATGCTGTTCAAATTGACCGAAATATCCGTGCATTTAACCCTTGGCCAGTCGCTTTTGTTCAGCTTGATGAAAACAATGCACTGCGTGTCTGGAACTCAACAGTTTCTAGTCAAAGCAAAGCAGATGCCCAAGCTGGTGAAATTATTGCAATTGATAAACAAGGCGTGCATGTTGCTTGCGGTGAAAATACATTTGTTTGTTTGACGAGTGTGCAATGGCCGGGTGGTAAAGCATTAAATGCTCAGCAAATTGCACAAACTCAAAAACTTCACGTAGGACAGATTTTGCCATGAGTCAGGTTAATTCAAATTCATCACGTTTTAACCTACGTGCTCAAGTCGTCCAGACGTTATTAAAAGTTCAGCAAGGACAATCACTTGCTAGTATTTTAAATACACAGCTCAATCAAGTGGCAGAGCGTGACCGTGCTTTATTCCATGAGCTTGTATTAGGTACATTGCGTCAATGGTTTGCCCTTAAATCAATTAGCTTACCTCTACTCAGTAAGCCTTTAAATAATGAGACAGTAGAAACCTGCCTATACGTTGGTCTTTATCAAGTTTTATGTACGCGTATTGCAGCACATGCTGCCATTTCGGAAACAGTAGATGCGACCAAACAACTTGGATTCCCTGCACTCAGTGGCATTGTAAATGCTATTTTACGCCGAGCTAATCGTGAAACTGATGATTTTCAGCAAGGTTTACAGCAAGCACATGGCTTACCAAGTTGGCTCTTTAAGCGACTAAAAAAAGATTGGGGTGAACAAACCGAAGCACTCTGCCAATCGCTAAAACAAGTTGCACCTTTAACTTTACGAGTGAACCAGCGACACATTGGTCGAGATGCTTATTTAGCAAAACTACAAAGTCTAGATATTCAGGCACGTGCATGTGCTCTGTCTGAAGCAGGTATTGTTCTTGAGCAATCTGTACAAATTACCCAGCTGCCTGGTTTTGAAGATGGATGGTTTTCTGTACAAGATGAACATGCACAGCTATGTGCAACTCTATTGCCTGATTTAAACAATAAAACAGTGATTGATGCTTGTGCTGCTCCGGGTGGTAAAACAGCTCACTTGCTAGAAAAATTTAAACCAGCACAGTTAATCGCGATTGATCAGGACGCGAGTCGTTTAGTCCGCGTGACTGAAAACTTAAACCGACTAGCACTAGATCAAAGTCATACTGAAATTCTGGCTGCCGATGCAACCGAGTGGACTCCGACTGAACCAGTAGATTGTATCGTGCTTGATGCACCTTGTTCTGCGACAGGTGTCATTCGACGTCACCCTGACATACGCCTATTACGTCAATCTACCGATATAGCGCAAACCATTGAGCTACAAAAGCAGATTTTGGAACACATGTGGCAACAACTTAAAGTTGGTGGCACATTGCTCTACATCACTTGTTCAATTTTAAAAGCTGAAAATGAACAACAGATGATCAACTTCTTTGCAGAACATACCGATGCAAAAGAAGTGAAAATCGAAGCAGCTTGGGGAATTGAACAAACTCATGGCAAACAATTGTTGCCACAAGCTCAATCTGGTGATGGATTTTATTATTGTAAAATCCAAAAAATCGCATAAAAAAAGCAGGCTTAAAAGCCTGCTTTTTTCTAGACCAATATCAAAGTGTGTGCTGGTCTTTTACTTCTTCTAAAACTTCATCTAACTCTTCAGGATGCTTAGATAAATGTAAGATGGATAAAGCCACCCCACCCCACACAAACACCATTGAAATGATCATCATCACGATTGCCGAAGTATTCATTCCTTTATCCTCCTAGCGATCTTTCATTTTGCTTAACACGATAGCAACGACTGCACAGAAAATTACACTGCCCCAGCCAAAGATACCCTGTAAGCTCATACTATAAGTATCATAGCCATTTTTGATCAAATTAAAAACAGTCATAGAAAGTGTTGTTAATAAGATTAAAGAGGTAATAACAGTTAAAGTGAAGTCCCAACCTTTACCTAATTGAATAGTTGAAATTCGGTTTACATGGTCACGAAGCTCTTTAAGTGCTGAACGTTTAAACCAAGCTACACTAATAATTGAGATCAATGCACCACCAATAATCCCAATGTTATTAATAAAGTGGTCAACAATATCAACAAGCTTAATAGCATTTACACTTGAGAATAAAATAATTGATACAAGCGCACTACCACCACCGATAATGGTTACAGCTTTCTTACGTCCCCACTTCAACTTATCTTGCATCGCTGCAATAGGTACTTCTAAAATACTGACCATTGAAGAAATACCAGCTACAAATAATGAAGAGAAGAACAAAAGACCAAATAGGTCAGCACCAGAACCTAAACTTGAAATAATTTTAGGGAAAGCAATAAATGCGAGTCCAATACCACCACTTACAACATCTTTAACTTCAGTACCTGCTGCATGTGCCATAAAACCAAGCGCAGCAAAAATACCAATACCTGCTAAAATCTCTGTTGATGCATTGGCAAAACCAACAATAAGACCAGAACCTGTCAAATTGGTTTTTGGTTTTAAATAAGATGCATAGGTCACCATGATCCCGAAACCAACAGAAAGTGAAAAGAAGGTATGACCGTAAGCAGCTAACCAAACTTTATAGTCCATCATGGCAGACCAGTTTGGGGTAAAGAATGCATTTAAACCTTGTGCCGCACCAGGTAAACGCAATGACTGAATCACTAAAATAGTAAATAAAACAAATAACAAAGGCATGAAAATCTTATTCGATAATTCAACACCTTTTTTCACTCCACCATATAAAATGATTAAAGTCAGCGCCCAAATTCCTACAATTGGCCAAAATAGATGACTTACAAACTGCAAATCAAAGCCTGTTGCTTTTGAGGTCTGTAAGTAAGTATTGAAGAAGAAGCCTTCTGGGTCACTTCCCCACATTTGACCAATAGAGAAATAAATATAACTGCCAGCCCAAGTCAGTACACTTGCGTAGTACAAACCGATGATGATACAAACACAAACCTGCCACCATCCTAAAGTTTCTCCACCCTTAAACAAAGCTCTATAGGCTTTAGGTGGTGAACCTGTACTACGATGACCTACCGCATAATCTAAAAATAGTAACGGTAAACCAGCAGTAATGAGTGCAAGTAAGTAAGGAATAAGAAACGCACCACCACCATTTTCATATGCAACGTATGGAAAGCGCCAAATATTACCTAAGCCTACAGCCGAACCAACGGCTGCAATAATAAAACCAGATCGTGACGTCCAGTTTTCACGAGAATCTGTCATAGAACACCTAATGTTAAGAGATTACTTATTTTTACTGCTATTGTTGATTGTTATTCCGCATGCAAAAAAAGAACCAAAAAATACTTTTGTGTTTGTAGAAAATAAAATGAACCTTTTGAGTATTTTTCTTCCCTAAACAAACAAGCAAAAATAGAAAATTCTTCCTTAAAGATTTTTGTCCATTTTTTGCCCCTATATAGCTGAACAATACCTGTTTTTATTTCTTTTTACTGTAATTTCCATCTGAAATTTTACGTTTTTTTAGAAATTTTGATCTAGTCTGATCATTTTTTAACTGATATTAGTATTTTAAAGCATATTATTGTGCTGCTATATACAATGATATTTTCTACCATTTAAATTCTTTTAGATTTCACAAAGTGGATATATCAACTAATTTTTCTCATAATAATGAGCAAAACATCATTTTCTGTTTTCACAAAATTTATACTAAGTTCTATAAAATAATTTCCACAACAAAATACATATTTTTATATAAAAATCAAAAACATATAATATTTTAAAAAATTAAAACTTTATTAGCTTTTTATACACTATTTTTCATCAATGCATAACTACCCAGATATCTATATCATGCCCTCAAAGATTTCTTTTACTTAGGATATGATGATGAAGATATTAAAAATGTCTTTTCTAGCACTCGGGATGAGTCTTAGTGGATTTGCTCAAGCGGATTTTATAGGGGTTAAAGGAGACGTGAGTTACTGGTTTTACGATGGTAAAGCAAACATGTCTTCACAATTACCAGATGACCAAGATTTAGATCGAAAAGGTAGTGCTCAACTATCATTAGCTTTTGAGCACCCAATTCCATTTATTCCAAATGCAAAAATTCGCTATGTAAATCTAGATACGCAAACTAAGTCAGAAACCTTAGGCCAAGCTAACTATAAAATTAATTTAGATCATAGCGATTTTATTCTTTACTACGAGTTACTTGATAATATCGTGAGTGTAGATGCTGGTCTTGGTGCAACTGTATTAAATGGTGATATCACTGCTTATACTGGCAAACGTGTGGATATAGATAAAACATATCCTATCGCTTATTTGTCAGGCGAAGTAAAACTTCCATTCACAGGTTTAAGTGCTAAAGGCGAAGCAACCTATACAAACTTTAATGATGCAAAAATTACTGATGCATTAGCAGAGGTAAAGTATAAATTCGTCGATAATTTAGCAGTTGATTTAGGCCTGAAGGCAGGCTACCGCGTACTCAATATTGACTTAGATGATTATGATAATAATGACCTAAAATTTGAATTTAAAGGTCCTTATGTAGGTTTAGAAGCACATTTTTAAATCAGACTTTCAGATATAAAAAAGAACTCTATATGAGTTCTTTTTTATTTAAATCATATCTACATAATCTGAATATTCTCGAATTCTTTGACACCATGCTCGAATATTTGGGTATAAATTTAAATCAAAGCCACCTTCTTCCGCGACATGTGTGTATGCATATAAAGCAATATCAGCAATGGTTAATTGATTTCCAACAAGATAATCATACTCTACTAAAGCTTTATCCATAATTGATAACGCTTTATGCCCTTTTGGTTGTAAGTTCTGGTATTCATCTATTCTTTCTGGCGGTAAGCCTAAATATTTATTAATAAAACGAGCAACTGCAATAAATGGTTCATGGCTATACTGCTCAAAGAACATCCATTGGTACATTTTTGCTTTAATAAAAGGATCTGTAGGAATAAATTTTGTTCCTTCAGCCACATAACCTAAAATAGCATTGGATTCACTCAAAACACGACCATCATCCAGCACTAATACAGGTATTTTTCCATTCGGATTTAACGACAAAAAATCATCTGTTTGAGTTTCTTTGTTTAAAATATCAACATGGATCCATGTATGATTAATTCTTAATAAGGAAAGTAATAATTTAATCTTATAACAATTACCCGAACCTACATCACCATAAATTATCATCGATCCACTTCCCTTATTATTCATACTTAAAAGATTAATTTTCTTATTATTTATAACAGAACTCTTTCTTAGAATTAATATATATCTACTTTTATTCTCTACTGTATTCAGAATTTTATCAAATGTTCTTAGTTAGAACGCGCAATAAAAAACACCCCGATTTCTTT